>DATEXA010000398.1:0-34139 GCA_035257465.1 Pyrinomonadaceae bacterium
TTTCGGGGCAGTAGCCCGACTGTTAAGGAGGGCTCGAGATATGCAACTCAAGCCCTCCCTAACGGTCGGGCTACCGCCCCGTCTACATTCCGCTCGCGAGGTTCGGGTGCTATCCTTACAACACTTCGAAAGGAGATTCCCCTCGCAATGCCACAAGCCGCCCCGAATCGTATTGAGACGGAACAATTCCTACGACAGATGAATGACGAATGGGTCAAAGCGTTAGTCCGTGGAGATGGCGAAACTCTGGACCGAATAATGGCCGACGACTTCTTCTTCGCTTATCCGATGGAAGGCGACGACAAGTTGCAGTTTATCGAGGATGTCACTTCAGGTCAGGTACGAGTGGAGTATCTCAACCGCGAAAACGTTACCGTTAGGATCTGGGGTAACACTGCTGTCCTATCCGCACACGACTCAGCAAAGTGGTTCTATCAAGGACGCGACTTCAGCGGACACTACAAGATCGTTCATATCTACGCGCAACGTGATGACAAGTGGGAGCTGGTGTCGGTGCAAGCCTGTCCGATAGTTTAGATTGCTGATTGCTGATTAATGAGTTGTTCGCGTTCAAGACCGTCAAAAAATCAGCAATCAGCAATTATTTAACTAATCATGATCGCAACCGATCAAGCCATTCCGCATTCGGTTGCATCAGCGGCTTGAAAGCTTCACGCGGAACCGTGGTTTCAATATGCATGTTGTCATCAGTATTGATCTGAGCTCCCTGCACGGCCGGACCAAGCTTAGTCTCATCGCAGACAAACCAGCCGCGCACATCCGCTTCACTTTTCAGATTTACTCGCGAAAGCTCCTTCGCTATTCGCTCATCAGCCAGACGTTGAGTTAACAAATCGAGACTCAGAGGCTGATTGCTTCCGACCAGAATCAGGTCTTTCCCCTTCCCTGCACCACCGACACGAAACACGAGCACATGCGGAAATACTTTTTGGTAAGTCGCCAAAACAGATCGCAGACTGTCCCTCGACAGCTGATAGATCTGTAACCACTGAACGAAGACTCCCTCTTCACTCAGCCGCTCACGTCCCATTTGAAAGAACTCCTGAGTGAAAAGATTTGCAACGCCCGGAACCCATGGGTGGCTTGGTTCACTCACGATAACGTCGTACCGGTTCGGTGTGACTCGGAGGTAGGTGCGCGCGTCGTCGATAATCACTTTCATACGCGAATCATTTAGTGGTTGATTGTTCACGTGATCGAAGAAGTGAGATCCCTTGATTGTTGCCGGTTCCAGCTCAACACAGGTGACTGATTTGATCGGCGACTGCAACATCGCCCCCACACTCACTCCTGTGGCAAATCCAATTATCAAACCGTTATCCAATTTTGGCGCGACCAGCATTGGAACCTGTGCGAGCATCACCTGGGTTGGCATATCGAAGACACTGTCTGACGCGTTAGTTCGACCGTTGATTGCCATTGATATCGTATCAGCGTCTCTTCTGACCGAGACTGTCGACGTCGGACCTTCTTCGTACATTAATAGTCGATGTGCATCGGAACTTGCTTTCTCTTCATTAGTGATTTCCTCGCGACTCTGCGCAAGCACTCGGATCAGACTGTCGTACGCACCAACCGACAAGTCGGCGAGGTTCATCGGCGGAGCCATGATGACTAGCACCACAACCAGCACGAGAGTGAGACCAACCGACAGACTGCGTCTCAAAGCCGCGTCACCGACTGAGGGCGACGGTTGATACGCGGCACCAGCAATCAGCAAACAAATTGCCGACGCAACGATCAGCGTGAACTTCGTGCTTGTCCTTGGAATCAGGACAAATCCTGTAACGAATGCTCCTGAGATCGCGCCGATTGTATTGATTGCATAGCTTCGCCCAACCAGGGCGACTGCACCGCCTTTGTTTGTGCTCGCCCAGAAAAGTACCAGCGGCATTACCATTCCCATGAGGAGCGACGGCAAAAGAATCAAAAGAGCGGTCACGATGATTTGCAAAGCCAACAATCCTGCCCATGAAGCGATCTGAAGTCGCAATCCCATGTTGACCAGCAAGCCGGGGATCAAATTCACAACAAACAGACTCAGAAAAAGACTCACCGCGGTCAACGCCTCCACCTTAAGAATCGTCGCGCGCAAATGAGCGGATTGGTCTTTGCGACCGATTATCCAAGCACCTCCAGCAAGACCGATCAAAAATAGCGCAACAACAATACTGAACGCATAAGTACTCGAGCCAATGATCATCGATAAGATTCGTGTCCAGGCGACCTGAGTGCTAATCGTTACAAAGCCAGACGCCAGTGCGCAGAGAAACCAAAACGATTTGGCTCCGACAACGGCGTCTTCAACCGTACCTACTTCCTCTTGCGAGTTGGCTTCTTGAGTTTTGTTTTTGCGATCCGCAATGACTGCTGCGGCGCCAATGATCGTATTGATTACTGCTGCGACGAGAATTGTTGTGCGCACACCCAACACCGGGAGCAACACAAACCCGGCAGCAAGTGTTCCGAGGATCGCACCGGCGAGATTACATGCATACAACTTCGTAACTGCGCCTCTACTGTGACCTGACGAGTTCAGCAAAGCCGCCGACAACACAGGTAACGTTGCTCCCATCAGCGTTGTTGGCACGAGCAACAACAAACACGAAAGCGCAAATCGCCATAGACTGAAAGCGAAGAAGCCCGGATGAAACTGCTGCCAGATAAGCGCGTAAAGGTTATCGACCCAGTGAAAAAGGAAAGGCACCAGAAGAGCGTAAAACGCGATTCCTATTTCCAACCAACCATACGCACTCAAAGGCCGCTTGATCCGCGAAGCGAGTCGACCTGCCAACGCACTGCCGAGGGCGAGACCTCCCATGAAGGCAGCTAGAACGGTGCTGACGGCGAGTGTCGTAGCGCCAAAGACTAAACCCAACATGCGGGCCCAGAGCACTTCGTAGATCAAACCAGTGGCGCCGGAAAAGATGAAGAACAGGCCGATCAGAAGAATTGTGGATTGCGTATAAGCGACGGATTGTTGCCGAACCGCACGAGTTTCAGCCAATGGAGTCGTTTCCTTGAGTTTGATAGTACAAATGTCCGACGAACTTTAGTTTGTCAGGATAACCAGTTAGTAGGACTGAGACTTAGCAGCGACAAACTAAAGTTCGTCGGACATTCACAGGTAGATCACATGGCTGGTTCGCCAAACATTCGCCGGAATGGAACCAGGAGATGCGGCAGTCAGTAGAATCGCATAGTCGTGTTCAACTGTTTCCCTGCTCAAACTATTTCTGACCGTGGCCTCAATATTAGTGGCTGCCAACTCGGCGTTTTCACCCAGTGGCGAGACAACTGCGAGCCGACGCAAACAACGGTACAAGTGTTCGATTCCTGAACCGAAGGCGCCAATTTCTTCTCCCAGCACTAGTCTGACCTCTGCGCGTTCATCGATGAAGTGTTTGAGCAATGACGCAGTCTGAACGACGCCTCGTTCGAATCGCGACTTCAAGTCGTCATCAGCATTGCTCGACAAACGCGTATCTAAAACAATCGTGATGCGCCGCTCGTCCTCCGACGTGAACTCGCGAACAGTTAACCGGCGCGATCGGGCAGTGGCCTTCCAGTCGATGTGTCGGAGATCATCCTGCGGTTGATAATCACGCATTGAGAATAAGTCGTGGCCTGCGCCGCGTCGCATGGAGGGCAATCGACCTGCGTACATCGGCAGCAGGTGTAACTCATCGCTTATTATTTCAGGTTTGGGGTAGACAACGATGTCGACGTTCCGGGCTCGTAGTCGACGGCGACGACGAAAGAAACCAAATGGAAACCGAGTAGATAACTCAAAGCCGTCTATCAGTACGTGTCCGCGGGTCGGAAACAACTGTTCGACTCGTTGTTCAGCTGAAGCACGATGAGGCACGTAGCTAAAGTAAGCCAGCAAACGTTTCGCATAGCGCTTACCTCGTTTCAATTTTGTCGCGTCATGTTTTGGTCCACGAGCCTCGACAAAGATTGAAAACGATGGCAGAACGTGCTTGGTATTTCGCAGCGTGACGATTACTGGAGCCGGTTCACCCGCAAATATGTGATCCGGAAAACGCGCAGAGACGTTGAGATCGCGAAGTGAAGCGCGGGCCGCCATCCAACCAACGAACAATGTGGAACACAACAACGAGAAGACGAGGAATAGAAGATTGTTGCCGGTGTTCCACGCGGCGAAAGCAACAACAATGATGATTATAAGAAACACGCCACCACCGCTCGTCGGCTCGAACGGAGGATCCCAGCTCGCCACTTCCAATCGCGCTGAGCGGGCCAAGGGTGGAACAATGAAGATGGTGAGCAGTAGTGCAATCAAAAGTGAAAGAATCGCCGCTACCCCTGCCAGCCTGTTCTCGTTTTCACGACGGGCCAGAACGGTGACAATCGCGGCCAGCACACCCGCAAGCACGAGTAGCGTTCCCAGTACTACTCGAGTTATCGACGAAGTTTGTGGAATGAGAGAGGGTCTGCGTGAGTTAACCGCTTCTTCTTTCATTTTCCCTCCCGATCTTTAGAGAGGGACACTGACGGTTTTCAGTAGTTCGTTCAACACTGCTTCAGCTTCCTCACTGCGTCTTAGTGATGAGGCAAAACGCGAACTAACCACGATGCGGTGTGCGAAGACTGGAACTACGAGGCGTTTGAAATCGTCCGGAATGCAGAAGGTGCGTTCTTCTGTGAGTGCGAGAGCCTGCGCTGCGCGGAATAACGAGAGCGTTCCTCGTGGACTAACGCCCAGATCCAGCATCTCTGAGTCGCGGGTTGCCGCAACAATCCTCATCAAATACTGAACCAGCGAGTCGTCAACCAAGACAGTCGCCACGATCCTCTGGAGTTCGTTCACTTCGTGAGCACTCATAACTGACTCAAGCGCATCGAGCGGATCAGAAAACTCGCGATCTCGAAGTATCAACTCTTCATCGGCCGGCTCTGGATAACCAATTCGTAGACGCAACATGAAGCGATCGAGCTGTGACTCGGGAAGTGGATAAGTTCCATGGTGTTCGATCGGGTTCTGAGTTGCCAGTACGATAAACGGAGACGGCAAGTCATGAGTTACACCCTCGACCGTCACCTGTCTTTCTGCCATGGCCTCGAGCAGTGCCGATTGAGTCTTAGGCGTGGTGCGGTTGATCTCGTCGGCGAGGACAACATTTGCGAAAACCGGACCCGGTTTCCATTCGAAAACTCCACTGTGCTGTTTGTAAACCGACAAACCGATCACATCAGACGGAAGCAAATCGGAGGTGAATTGGATACGTTGGAAAGTGCAGTCCAGTGCTCGAGCTAGAGCGTGAGCGAGCGTGGTTTTACCGACACCCGGAACGTCTTCGACCAGAAGATGACCGCCGGCAATCAAAGTCACAATCGCCAGGCGAATCGCTTCGGGCTTGCCCTTAATGACAGTTTCAACGGCCTGCTGCAAGCGTTCGATCTGTTCGACGGCATTTGCGCTGGCTACTTGTCCGCTGTTGATGGGTTCGAGGTTTCGCATGAAAACTGGCTGCATTCTACATGCTATGAGGATGAGTCGCACATGGAAAAGGTTGGCGGGGATAGGACTTGGGTCCAAGGTTAAGCAATTTCGGATTTCGGATTCCGCGATTTCGGATTGCGTGATTCGGATAACCTCTTTGCGCTTCAGGGACCCGTTGAAGCAACCAAAATCCGAAATCGCGCAATCCGAAATCCGAAATCCCTTAATCCGTTCACCCAAAAACCAAACACCTAAACTCCCTCTTTCGACGTTGAACAATTCCTGTAGTAGACTGAGTTCGCCGCGCCCGGTCGAGGTATAAAGCGGAACTTACACAACCTCGCTTCGTGTAATGGGCTCGAGGAGGCATTATGAAAACCCTGAATAAAAGCAAGACGAATCAACGAGGATTCTCACTGATCGAGTTGATGATCGTGATCGCGATCATCGGAATTCTTATCGCGGTCGGTGTCACCGGATGGAAGGCCGCCGTGAGGGCCGCCAACGAAGCAGCCGCGATTAAGACCCTGCGATCTGTTGCTGAACAGCAGATGCTCTATTTTAACGCCCACCAACGAACTACTTTTGGAACGTTTGACGAAATGCTGAAAGAGAACCTTCTCGACACTCGATTCGCAGGAACAAGTCCTGTCGTTGATGGTTATGTCTATCAGATGAAGGTAATTCCAAAATCAACTACACAACAGGCAGGTTACACAATCAACTCTGATCCTCAGGTCTCTGAAGGTGTCGGCGCAACAGGAAAGAACCACTTTTATCTCGACTCCGACTCAAACACCATACATGTGAACCCGACTCAGCCCGCAGCGATTTCAGATCCACCTATTGGAGGCTGAGAGTCAACTATCAAGCTTCAGCAACGATCGCGGATGGCGTTTTGAACTAAACGTCATCCGCGTTTCAGTCTTATAATGCGTCCGCTTCAACCCTGATCAATTCCCGGAGAGAAAACCAATGCACAAAATTGTTCTCGTTGCCCTGCTGATACTGACTTGTGCGATTGCCACACAGGCCCAGTTATCACAAGACACAAAAGACGCGATCGACAAGCTGGCAAACGAAACCTTGACTAAGACCGGCGTCCCAAGTGCATCCATTGCTGTAGTCAAAGACGGCCAGGTTGTGTACCTCAAAGCTTATGGTGACGCGCGAATTGACCCGAAGACTCAGGCGACTCCGGAGATGCGTTACAGCATCGGATCTATCAGCAAACAATTCACCGCAACCGCGATTCTGCTGCTTCAGGAGCAGGGCAAGTTATCGCTCGACGATAAAGTGTCGAAGTTTATTCCTGATCTCACGCGAGCAAATGAGGTAACAATTCGCCAACTGCTTTCGCATACGTCGGGTTATCAAGACTACTGGCCACAGGACTATGTGATGCCAATGATGCTTGAGCCGGTCAAAGCTCAAAAAATTCTTGATCTCTGGGCACGTAAGGCTTTGGACTTCGATCCGGGAACGAAGTGGCAATATAGCAATACGAATTACGTCATCGCAGGATTGATAGTTGAAAAGGCGAGCGGAATCCCGTTGCTTCAGTTCTTAAGCGAAATGATTTTCACGCCGTTGGGCATGAAGAGGGTTGCCAACATTGACGAGAAAAGGCTGGGCGATACTGATGCTGTAGGTTACCTGCGTTACGGATTGGGACCGCTGCGAGTTGCTCCAAAGGAAGGTCCGGGTTGGCTGTTTGCCGCCGGCGAACTCGCAATGCCCGCTCAAGATCTGGCGAGGTGGGATATCTCACTCATCGAACAAAAGCTTTTGAAGCCGGCGTCGTATCGTGAACTGGAAACTGAGGTCCAGTTGAAGACTGGATTGGGTACGCGCTACGGACTCGGCGTCAGCGTTGGAATGGAGGCCGGGCATCGAGCGGTGTCTCACGGTGGCGAAGTTTCGGGCTTCACCGCCGAAAACGTTGTGTTTCCAGATGATCGTGTTGCCGTTGTGTCTTTGAGTAATCAGGACGCGGCGGGCGCAGCCTCGACAATTGCACATGGGATCGTACCGATGTTGTTTACGGTTGACGATCCAACTACGCCGGCAAAAACCGACCAGGCACGCAAGATCATTGAAGGATTGCAACGTGGAACGATCGATCGATCTTTATTCACGAGCAACGCGAACGCTTACTTTAGCGATGCTGCTGTGAAGGATTTTGCGAGCGGCCTGGAACCACTTGGTGCATTACAGGAATTCACACAAACCGGCCGAGGTTTGCGCGGCGGAATGATCTACCGAAACTACCGGGCAAAGTTCGCAAAGCAAACTATTCGCGCGTGGACCTATGAAATGCCCGACGGAAAGTTAGAGCAATATCAGATCGCACCACAGTAAATCTGAGATCTGAAATCTGAGATCTGAAATTCATTCGACCAGGTGATTCTTGATCGCATAGTGCGTGAGTTCGGCGTTGGTTTGCATTCGCATCTTATCCAGGATGCGACGCCTGTAGGTACTAATCGTCTTATCACTCAATGAGAGTGACTCGGCAACTTCTCCAACTGTCTTACCTGAAGCGATGAGACATAAGACTTCGAGTTCCCGATCGGACAGTTGTTCGTGAGGCGGCTTTTCCGACGTGTTCAAATCAAACACCATTCGTTCTGCAAGCGAAGGACTTACATACCGGCCACCTTTGATTACTTTCAAAACCGCCTCTTGCAATTCGCCTCTCGAACTCGCCTTGGTGATATAACCCGCAGCCCCGGCCTTAAAGGCACGCATTGCATATTGATCCTCTGCGTGCATGCTCAGGATCAAAACGGGGAGTTTAGGGCGCAACTGTTTGATCTCCTTCAAGACATCCAGGCCGCTTCGGCCTGCAAGAGAAATGTCGAGAATGGCAACATCCCAATCTTGATCGCGGATGAGACTGATCGCTTCAGCGCCACTTCGCGCCTCGCCAAATTCGGCGACGCCGGCTCCAAAAAGGCCCTTTACGCCTTCGCGAACAACTTCGTGATCGTCAATGGTAAGGATTCTATGCAATGGCCTGTGATTCCGACTCTCTACTGAGCGGCACCGTGACTACCACCGTCGTTCCTTTTTCCGAGCTTCCTGTAATGCTGACCTCGCCACC
Source organism: Pyrinomonadaceae bacterium (assembly GCA_035257465.1). Lineage (GTDB taxonomy): Bacteria > Acidobacteriota > Blastocatellia > Pyrinomonadales > Pyrinomonadaceae > PSRF01. The sequence continues at coordinate 8,595 of DATEXA010000398.1, forward strand.
GACGAGCAGCGCACGTTCTTTCATTCCCAAAAGACCAAGTGATTCGGTGTTTTGTTTCTCCGCTTCCGTTATACCACGGCCGTCGTCAACCACCTTGAGTTCTAAACGGTGACGGTGTTGAAGGAGCCGCACGTGAATGTTGCTCGCTTCCGAGTGACGCAGCACGTTTGTAAGTACTTCCTGGAATATCCGAAATACAGCTGTCGCAGCTTCCCGACTCACTTCGACTGTGTCGAGCTCCGATTCCCAGTGAACCTTTAACCCGGTTCGCTTTTGAAATTGTTGCGCCTGCCACTCGATAGCTGCAACAAGACCAAGATCATCTAACACACCAGGTCGCAATTCAGACGAGATCCTGCGCACGGTGTTGATTGTGGATTCGATGCGACCGCTGATCGCACCAATTTGTTTTCTGATATCGGCGATTGTGGAGTTTCCATTGGCACCCAGTAATTTAGTTTCAATGCTTTCCAAATCCCACTTAAGACCGGTCAACGCACCGCCAAGTTCATCATGAATCTCTCGCGCAATTCGTGTCCCTTCCTCCTCACGAGCAGACTGCATCTTTGCGGAGAGTGCTCGCAGCCGATCTTCCGACGCGCGTAATTCGGTCTCCGAGCGCTTTCGTTCTGTGATCACTTGCGTGAACAAAATGAGTCCGCCGATTTCCCCATCAGGTTTACGCCACGGACGACTCTCCCACTGTAGCCAGCCGGGATTTCCATCGTTGTCAATATAAGGATCTTCGTCATTGCGTTCCACCGCGCCCGCGAGAATGCGTCGATGAACTTCCTTCCAATGTTCGGGCAGATATGGAAACAGGTCGTAATGACATTTTCCGATTACTTCTTGTCCTTCGAGATGATAATCGGTCAAAAATCGATCGCTTACTTGAAGGTATCGCATGTCGTTGTCGAACATCGCGATGGCTGCAGGAGAATGCCTCACAAACAACCGAAGCACTTCTTCGTTTGCCTTGAGGGCCTTCTCCATGTAGCGGCGTTCGGTGAGATCCAGAAGAACTACCAGAACACACGGTTCACCGTCGACTTCAATTGGTTCAGCCGAGAATGAGCACAACCTCTCAGTACCCTGCTTCGTCCGGAAGCTTACCTCTTGATCGCGAACGGAACCGTGATGAGACAACATTGCAATTAACCTATTCCGTTCCGCCAGGTCAGGCCATAGCTCGAGGTTCAATGTTGTCTCGCCGATCAATTGTTCGAGGGTGAATCCAAGGAACGATGCCGCGGCCTCGTTTACCTCAATAAATCGACCGTCTCTTAAACGCGACACGGCGAGACCCACAGGACTGGAACGGAAAGCACGTGCAAACTTTTCTTCAGAACGCTCGACCAGTTCTTCAGCCCGTCTCCGGTCTGTGATGTCGTAAAGAGTGGCGCGGCTCATCACAAATTGTCCTTCGGAATTCGTGACCGAGGTTGCTCCCAGAAGTATGGTTCTGGTTGTCCCGTCTTTTGATACAAGCTGATACTCCACGTCTCTGATGGATCCTTCGGTCACAAGCTTTCGAAACCTCTCCTCAAAGAAAGCCGGCTGTCCGGGTGCCAGCATCTCGCTGAAATGCAAACGACCAATAACCTCTTCGCGCGTGCGACCCAACCAACTCAATTCCGTATCGTTGACCTGAACGTAAACGCCATCTTCATCGAGCGAGTGGTAGCCGCAAGGTGCGTTGTTGTAGAGGTCGCTAATCCTGTCGGCGTATTTGCGCAACTCCTCCTGCGCCTGTTCGCGTTCCGCAACCTCTTGCCGCAACTCTTTGTTTAGCTCACGTAATTTAGTGTGTTCCCGTTCTAACTCCTCGTGCTTGTTACGAAGGTGAATAGACATGTTGCCGAACGCATCGGCGAGCGAGTTGATCTCGGTCGAATACTTAAAGTGTGGCGGCTCGTCACTCTTTCTGGAGCCTTCAACCCAGGACTTCAATAACGACAATCGGCGGACCACGAGAACTCGAAGCGCTGTCGATAAAACAAACGACAACACAACCACCAGCAACAACAACCTGATTGCGATGCCCCACCGTAGCTTGGTTAACTCGGGTTGCAAATAGACTGACGAAACATCGAGCTTTACTGAACCGATTCGATAGTTTTTGAAGCGGACCTCCCTTTGATACGTGTAGTCAGTGGCTTCAGCAACCGGACCATTTGTATTGGAGTCGTGAATAGAACCGTCTACCGACTTGTATTTGCCGACGTACAACTGTCCCTGTTCGTCGAACACCTGGATGCCGGCGACTTCCTTTACAACCAACTCGTCGAGAACAATGCGTTCCGTTTCGGGCTGACTAAGATTCCAGAGCGGATAGGCAAGGCTGTTTGAGATGCGATCTGCAGTTACGGTTCCTCGCTGCTGAAGTTGTTGAATTTCTCGGTGCTTCAGAATGTAGAGTTCAACGACACTGGAAATCCCAAGGACAATGACAACCGTCACAATGACGGCCAGCAAAATCTGGGAAGCAATTGAAAGAAAACTTTTCACCTTGCTCTGATTTCCAGTCCTACGTCGTTAGCGCGCGCGACCACTTGGATTTAATTCTCTTAAGCGTTCCATTCCTTGAAATGGTCGCAAAGCCCTTATCAAATTCTTGTTTGGCCCAACCGCCCTGGGAATGTTTTGTGCTAAACGCAATGTACGAATTCATCATGCCGGATTGAAACGTGGTCTGCACCTGCCCGCTGACACCCGCTCGTTGAATCAAAAACTTCGGAGTTTTCATGTCGTTGTAGGTGAGCAACGCGAGATCGATACGACCGGCCGCCAACTTGCGAAGATTAATGTCTTCGGAAGGTGATTCTTCAACGACGACGATGCCCTGTTGTTTGAGTCGATCAAAGGAGGGCGGGTATTCATAACCGATTACCGTACCGACCACCGTCTTTGGCGGAAGATTTTCCTGTCGTGTCGCCTTCACTGGTTTGTTCACGTTATAGAAATACCCGGCACTAAAACTGAACAATGGTTGAGCTGATAGCTCCAGCAGACCAGCCAATTCTGGAGCCGGAGAAGTACTGAAGCACGCCAGAACCTCACCGTTCAATGCCATTCGCTTACAACGAGCATACGGTACCACGCGCAAGTCCACGTCAACCCCTACTGCCTTGAATGCAGCGACAACAACATCGTTTGCATAGCCGGTTCCGTCAGACCGAGACCACGGCGCTGCGCCGTCCTCAACGGCAACAATGATCGAGTTGACTTGGGGACGAACTAAAGACGTGTTGAGCAGAAGGATTGAAACAGCGCACAGAAACCTCGCGAGGCAAATGTGGAACAAGCGGGATGAGAAACACTGAGAAGACTTCACCGGGAACTCCAACACCTACAGGAAGCGTTGGGCAGATTCTATCATCGAGGTAGATGAGATGGCAGAGCCCAGTTCCTCGTCAGTCCCTCCTTCTAGCAGATGATCAGAGAACACTATGCAGAGGAAGCCTAGAACTTCTTCACATCAACACGATCTAGCCTGGTATCGGGAAGGGGCCATGATTGTTGAAGGCTGAAGTTGGTGACATTCTTCAGCGAAAAGGTAGGCACATCGCTGGAGTGTTGCGCTTTCACATTGAGAAAGTCGATTCCCGCTACATCATTCAGCCAAAATGCGGGTCTCAAATCCTCTTTTAGATAGCTGACTTGAACGTCACGCAACTGCAACCCCTTCACGTGTCTGATGAAGAATCCATAAGACGGCAAGTCGCCAAACATTGTCGGCTCAGGGTAAGTATCTTCCTTTTCGGGAGGATCAAGTGCCGCCTGCTCTTTAGTGCCACCACCTTTGGAGTAAACACGAATGTTATTCAGGCGCAGATCTTCAATCGGGTGACCAGGAAGACCGCTGATGATCGAGGAGTATTTGGGATCGGCGTTGTAAACAACGAGGTCGCTTATGTTGACCCGACGAATAGCCCCAACCGTTGTCGTCTCTTTCGGTCCTCGTAAACGTGATCCGAGTCTGACAAAGATCGGCGAGTTGCTAATGTCTCGCATCGTGATGTTTGAAATAGTCACATCCTCGAGGAGTGCGCCATCAACAGCTTCGAGCGCAAGGCCACGACAGTAATCGAAGACGCAGTTTGAGACAGTGATATTTTTGAATCCGCCGTTTGACTCAGTTCCAAATTTGATTCGGCCGGTAGGACTAAACGTGCCGTTAGCATTTCGAAACTCACGTTTGTAAGTTCCATCAAGCAATGTTCCCTCATCGTAACCACTGACCTGACAATTAGTGATGGTTACATTCTCAGTGACTCGGGCGTAACCAAGTGCAAAAGAACTCTTAGGGCAAATGCCATCGTCGAATGGGGAGTTAACCGTGCAGTTTGAGATGCGAACATTCTTGCACGCGTCGACATCAATGCCATCGCGGTTGGTATCGATCTTCAGGTTGTCGATAGTCAAATTGTCGACGCCTGTTGCAAGAATCGCGAAGTGTCCTCCGTGAAGGATCGAGACATCGCGAATAATCACGTTGCGACAAAGCTTCAAGCTTATCGATTTGTTGCCCCAACCTTTTTCAACTGCATCTCTCGGATTCGGATATCCAAACGGACCTGCTCGTGGATCAGAAGGCGCGTTTCCAAGCGCGTCGTTCTGCTCCTTGGTTCGAGACTGAATCCCACTGCGCACCAGTCCTTTTCCCCAGATTCTGCCCGGCCCAAGAATTGAGATGTTTTCGAGGTTCTCTCCCCAAATCAAACTGTTGCGCCAGTGACTATGACCAAAATCCTGGTACTGCTCCCATTGATTCGGTTCAGGGTCGTCATACTTTCCATCTCCATCTTTGGGATCTGCGGCGAGTATCGTCGCCCCCTGGTCCAGATAGAGTCCGACGTTGCTCTTTAGACGAATCGAGAAGGATCGATATGTACCTCCAGAAAACCAGACTGTCCCGCCTCCAGCCGCTGCCGCAGCATCAATCGCTCGATTGATTGCGGGTGAGTCCAAGGCCTTGCCGTCGCCTTTCGCGCCAAACGACCGAACATCGAAGACTCCCGTACTCCCGGATCGTTGTACTACCGCAGTCAACGATCGCGACTGGACCGAAGGTCCACTTGCCAACACCAATCCACTAACCAAAAGAGCGAACACACTCAGAGCGATCGCTACACGCCTACGTGTCATAACTAGTCGACCTCACAATTTAAGTTTATCGAGCTTGCTTTGTGGAAAAGATATCTTGTTCACTGAGGAAAAGATGTTCGGCCATGGCGGCCTTCGCTTCACCCTCATTTCCAGATCGGACTGCGCCATAGATTTTTCGGTGCATCTCAACCGATGGCCTGAGATCTTCAATCCGACCAATTGCCTCGCGACGAAGGTCGTATAACACAGCAGAAACCATATCGGTCAGCGTTGTCAAAACGGCATTCCCTGCGGCCCTGGCAATTGCGCGATGAAACCGAATGTCGTGAGCCAGAAACTCCTGTCGATTGTCCAGCGAGGCGTACATCTCTGTTACCTCCTCGGCCATCGACGCTAAATCATCTTCAGTGGCGTTTCTCGCGGCTTGGCCAGCCAAACCAACTTCAAGTAATCTTCTTGCGACGAGAATTTCTTCTGCCGTGAAACCCTGGAGAGGTGTCAAAAGCGGCAGAGGTTCAAACTCTAACTCGGTAGGGACGGCCGATATATAGGTTCCGGAACCGGGTCGTATTTCTACCACTCCCATTGCAGCTAACAGGTGAAGTCCAGTGTCGATTCCGGTCCTGCTAATGCCGAGCTGCTCAGCTAAATCGCGCTCCGCGGGAAGTCGGTCGCCTGGTTTTACTCGACCGTTTGTCAACCACCGTCGAATTTCAGCAACTACCTGCTCCGCTAGAGCAGCTCGTATAGATGGTTTGACCATTCTGACAACACCAGTGAAATTGACTTTACTTGAACGACTTAAGTATCAGCGGTGAAGCGCAGCGGCAAAATACCTTAACGACGCACTATGAGTCAACAAAAACGCCATCGAAAGGATCTCCAAGATTTTTGTTCCAGTTGCGAACAATAATCTTGACCAGACCTCTCACGGCGTGATAAAAAGCGGTTATTCGTTTAAATGGTTAGACCAATCATACTTAGTCTACTGGTTTTGGTATATCAATTCGCAGGTAACTGATCGTCGATCCACAGAGAAGGCATTGGGCAAGGAGGCGTTGCATCCTACAAGCCTGCAGGATCTTCAGACTTGGACCATACCGGATGCCGACTCCCTAATTAGCTTCACAGCAAAAGGAGAGACTATGCGATTGCGCCATACTACACCGGGCAGGATCACTCTACCGCGCCCCATCACAACTCTGACAAAGCAGAACCAATCCTTAGTGCTTTTAGCGCGTCTGAGTATTGCGCTAATCGCCTTTCTAGGCTTTGCGGGCCTGGCCCATGGACAAGGCTTTGGAAGTATCGTGGGAACCATAAAGGATCCCTCGGGAGCTGTGATTCCTGACGCGAAGGTAACAGCTACTGAAACGGGCAAGGGTTTTTCGCGGAGCGCGACGACCGATGCCAGCGGCTATTACGTAATCGGCTCTTTGCGTCCGAGCGAGTACACCCTGAGTGTCGAAGCTAGAGGCTTTCATACGTACGAGCAGAAGGGCGTCACGTTGCTGGCGGATCAAACTCTCACCGCGAATGCACAAATGCAGGTGGGTGCCGTGTCCGAATCAGTATCGATAACAACCGCAGGCGAACTCGTCGACACAACCACTTCTACTTTGAAGCAGGTTATCGACCAAAGAAACATCTCTGAGCTCCCGCTTAATGGTCGAAACGCTGCAGAGCTAAGTCTACTTGTACCGGGTACCTTCAGCTACCCGACAAACCCTGCAAGTCCTACTGGCACATTTGGGGGCGGCGCTCTTCAAGGAGCAACAAAGACGTTTCCGGGTGCTGTAGCAATCGTTACGAATGGTTCGCGTCAAAACCAGACGAGCTATCAGCTTGATGGCGGCAACAACGTGGACGAATACACCAACGTGAACCAACCATTTCCAATGCCGGATGCGCTGCAAGAGTTCAGCGTCCAGACGAGCAACTATAGTGCGCAGTATGGTCAGAACGCGGGCGGGGTCGTGAACGTGATCACGAAATCCGGCACCAACCAGTTTCATGGTAACGCTTTTGAGTTCCTGCGTAATTCGGCTTTCAATGCGCGTCCGTGGCATGCAGCCACCAAGGACGTGCTCAAGCGTAACCAGTTTGGCGGAACTTTTGGTGGACCAGTAATCCGCGATAAGACCTTCTTCTTTGGTGCGTATCAGCAAACGATCCAACGAAATGTGCTAACCGCAAACGCGGCCGCAGTACCAAGTGCTTCTGCCCGTGCGTCTGCGACTGACCCTTCGGTTATTTCACTTCTGAAAGGAATCCCACTTGGCGCTCCAACCTCGAATCCAGGTGTTAACTCACTAATTTTCGCCAGGCCCGACCAACAGGACTTCTATGAGTTTACTGGTCGAGTTGATCACTCTTTCTCGTCGAAGAACCAAATAACATTTCGTTACTTCTTTGATCACTTCAAAAGAAACGCGGTCTTCGACCCTACCAATCTTCTTATTTACTCTGACGGTTCGACAATTAAGTCGCAAAACTTCCTGGGCCATTGGACCCACGTTGTCAAGCCGAGCATCATTAACGATTTTCGTGTCAGCTATGCTCCCGAGAATGCGACGCGAGGTCCAGCTGCCGACGCTGTCGACGTAACCTCCTTCGGAGTCAAGCTACCGTTCTCGTCACCCCAAAAAGCGATTCAACAAGTCCGTATTAACGGTCTCTTTAATTTTGGTGACAATCCTCAAGCAAGTTTCATTCGAAACAATCTGACGTTTGCCGATGATGTCAGCTGGGTGGCTGGAAAACACGATCTGAAATTTGGCGGCGTCTACGAGCGTAGTAAAGTCGATCTACTGAACGGATTTTTCCAGCCCGCCGAGTTCAGCTTTTCGTCGCCTGCGAACTTTCTAGCCGGGAAGCTTACGGACTACAGCGGCAACCTGGCCTTCAGACAGGGTGCCGGTGAGTTTAAAAACAATCGCAATAACTTCATCGGGTTTTACATTCAAGACAACTTCAGATTCAGCCAACGTCTAATGGTGAATCTTGGATTGCGTTGGGAACCGGCATTGCCATGGCAAGAAATCAAGGGCCGCCAGGAACAATTCCGCTTGCCTGATTTGATAGCGAATGTGCGCTCAACGCAGTTTCCAAATGCACCTCCAGGAACATTCTTCCCAGGCGACGCTGGCGTGCCTAAAGACGGTGTCAGGCCAAACTATATGAATTTCGCTCCCCGCGTTGGTTTTGCGTATGACGTCTTTGGTGACAGCAAAACAAGTGTTCGCGGAGGGTTCGGGATTTTCTACGATACGAGAATCATGGGGGCCATCAACAATCGTTTCGCAGACCTGACGCCTTTCAGCCCGCAATTTGTTCTCAACACCGGTGTGGTCAACCCGGGAACATTCAACGATCCATTGTGTACGCTTCCCGCAACGCAGACACTGCAGAACTGTACAAATCAAGCTGCGAACTATCCGTTCCCATTTACCTATCCACCAGCTAAAAACATTAACTTCGGATTGGGAACTTTCGTGCTCAGTTGGGATCCAATCAACAAATATCAGACGCCAACGGTGTACAACTGGAATCTGTCAGTCGAGCGACAGCTCCCCGAAAACATACTCGTTCGTGCGGCGTATGTTGGCTCACATAGCAGTCACCTGATGGAGACCCTTAACCTGAATCCACGACCGGTTGGAACAACTACTTCAACACCAACTCGCCTTAATGCGATTGCTGGCGCGCCGTTGTTTAGTACCGTCCAACAAGATCTCCAGGACATCAACTCTAATTACAATTCGATGCAGCTATCCGCTGAGAAACGATTGTCACGAGGCTTCCAGCTGCTAGCCAGTTACACGTGGTCAAAGAGCCTTGATGATCTTCCACCTCGTGCCGGCGTCGGGGGCTTCGACACGAGCTCCGCAAAACCATGGGACGATCCGACCCGACATAGCTTCGATTATGGTCCATCCGAATTTGATCACACACACAAGTTCGTCGCTTCATGGATTTGGCAACTTCCATCACTGAAGGATGAAAACTCTGTCGTCAGAGCGTTCCTCGGAGACTGGCAATTAAGTGGTCTCATGCAGGCCCAAAGCGGTCGCCCAATGAGCGTCACTCAGGGTTCAGATATTTCCGGAACGGGCATCGGCCAGGATCGCGGCTCGTTTACGGGAGCGAATCCGTATTCCTCCGGTGCGTGCGTAGGTGTAGGCGCCTGTCAGTTGTGGCTTAACCCGGCAGCATTTAAGGCAGCGAACGATCCCACAATAAAGAACACGTTCGGCAACATCGGAAAAGGTAGTTTGCGATTCCCTGGCTTCACCCAGTGGGACATGGGCCTTTCGAAGATCATCAACATCACTGAGCGATACAAACTGCAACTTCGTGGTGAGTTCTTCAACATCTTCAACCAGGTCAACTTTCTCGACGACGAAGGCACCGTTAATAACTTCTCTACTGTTAGCAACGGAAACTTTGGCAGACTTCGTACCGCAAAGGATCCGCGCATCGGTCAAATCGCATTGAAGTTCATCTTCTAAGCTAATCGGCCAGCAACCGAGTAGCGATAATTCAAGGCGCCCCTCTGAACAGATGGGCGCCTTGAATAATGATTGTGCAATTCATTCACTTCGGTTTAAGCTAACGGCCTTTCTGTACGAAGCTTTTTGCTCCTACCACATAAATCAAATTGCTCTAACAAAGTATTGAGCTCTGCTAAAGCGCACGCGCATTAGCAAAGGAGGCGAAAACTTGGATAATCGATTACCTTCCACCAAAGACCAGTCCAAACTTGGTAGACGAACCTTCATCGGAGGAACTGTTGCAGCAACATTAGCAGCAACCGCACTCGGTCAAGCGCGCGACTACAGCCAGAACGCGCCACCGGTTCGTTATCCGGATAAAGACATCGTCGTACTCGATCCACGCTTTGATAAATACAAAATAGGTAACGCTGCGATTCAACGACTTCATACCGGAATGCTGTGGGCGGAAGGACCAGCGTGGAATGGAGTTGGTCGTTACCTGGTGTGGAGTGATATTCCAAACAACGTTCAGCACAGGTGGCTCGCCGAAGACAATCACGTCAGCGCGTTCAGAAGTCCTTCCAATTTTAGTAATGGCAATACATTTGACTTTGAAGGACGACAGTTATCCTGCGAACACGCAACGCGACGGGTGGTGCGCTACGAACACAATGGCAGCGTAACGGTTCTCGCCGACAAGTGGCAGGGAAAACCATTCAATGCCCCTAACGACATCGTCGTCCATCCTGACGGCGGGATCTGGTTCACCGATCCAGGTTACGGCAGCATGGGAAACTATGAGGGCAACAAAGGTGACTTACTTATCAAAGAAGCCGTCTATCGAATCGACTCGAAAACCGCTCAACTCGATATGGTCACTGACGAATTGAACAAGCCAAACGGTCTCTGTTTTTCCCACGACTACAAGAGAATATTCGTAGTCGATACTGGTCGTCCGGGCGGCATCACCATGTGGGAATTAGTAGATGGAAAGAAACTTCAGAACAAGCGACCGTTCGCTTCGATGAGTTTGAAAACCGCTAAGGGCGAATTGAATGGCGGTACTGACGGAGTGCGAGCCGATGTTGATGGAAATATTTGGGCAAGTGCCGGTTGGGCCGGCGAAGGTTTCGATGGCGTGCACGTCTTCACGCCTGAAGGACAACGAATCGGTCAGATTCTATTGCCAGAAACAGTCAGTAACATTTGTTTTGGCGGACCAAAACGGAATCGACTCTTTATTACCGCAAGCCAATCTCTATACGCGGTCTACGTAAACACCCAGGGCGCGCACATCGCTTGATGTAGCGACCAACCGCTACGGCTCGAGTCTGACCCATCTCTTCAGCCGTGGTATCACGACGAAATCCGAGGACGCTTAGAAATGGCGGCCATCACAGCAGTAAAAACGGACACAAACCCAATCGCCTTACGTTGCCGAACGAGGGTGTTCCGGCGGCTCATGCCGTATGTACTCTTGCTGTACATCATTGCATATCTTGACCGCGTCAATGTTGCCTTTGCCACAGTGGGCGGCATGAAAGGTGACCTCAATTTCACGGATGCGATCATGGGACTCGGCCAAGGTATTTTTTTCATCGGCTATTTCTTGTTGGAGATCCCGGGAACAATTCTCGTCGAAAAGTGGACCGCACGTGGATGGATTGCGCGCATCATGATTTCGTGGGGCATCCTGGCTATGTTGATGGGATTCATTCATACAGAGAATCAGTTTTACATTGTCAGGTTCTTGCTGGGCGCTGCAGAGGCTGGTTTCTTTCCAGGAATTATCGTCTATCTGAGTCACTGGTTTCGCTATCAAGATCGCGCGAAGGCAACTGCCTTTTTGATGACTGGCATTTCAATTTCCAACATGATTGGCTCGCCGGTATCGGGATTCCTGTTGAAAGTAAACTGGCTCGGGTTATCGGGCTGGCGCTGGATGTTTATACTCGAGGGCATTCCCGCAATCGTTTTTGGCGTTGTTACACTTTTCTACTTGACCGACTGGCCACATCAAGCGAAGTGGCTTCCGGCGGACGAGCGTGAATGGTTAATCACGACTCTCGAAGATGAAAAACGAGCCAAGGAAGCCAAGCATTCGCTTCGCATTCTGCAAGCCTTCCGACATCGTGAAGTTCTGCTGTTAACCCTTGCGTACTTTTTCATGGTGTCAGCAAACTATGGCCTCAACTTCTGGATACCATCGATCGTCAAGAACCTGTCAGGGTTGTCGAATCTCGGGGTATCGTTCGTCGCGGCACTCCCATATTGCGTCGGTCTCATTACGATACTTCTAGTGGGATGGCATTCGGACAAGACTCACGAGCGCCGCTGGCACACTGCGATTTCGATGATGGTCGCCAGCCTGGGATTGTTCATGAGCGTTGCGCTTAGCAATTACGCACCGTTCGCGATCGCAATGCTTTGCATTACTGGTGCCGGAGTGGCTGGATATCTACCGGGATTCTGGGCACTGCCGACTAGTTTCCTTAGTGGAACGACAGCCGCCGCTTCGATTGGATTGATTAACTCGTTCGGGAATCTTGGCGGGTTTGTCGGACCGTATGCCGTGGGTTACATCAGCACAAAGACAGGATCGTATCTTGGTGGTGTGCTTTATTTGTCAGCTTCCGCGTTGATAGCATCGTTTTTGATACTTTCGTTAAGAGCGACAAGGAAAAGCGCAGAGTAGTCAGTGGTCAGGCTTTGCACAAAAAGTTCTTTTGTGTTTCGAGGATCTTGCTCCGGAGAAGCAAAATGTTTATAGCCTCGGCACCCTAATATACCCCGCTCCGTCAGGAGCGGAATGTAAGTCGAATTGTTAAAAGACATGGCGCTCCGCTGGAGTGCTGAAGTCTTAAAGGTGCTTGGCTATAAATATCGTGCTCCGCTGGAGCACTTCCTGCGACGCACGAAGCCAAACGCCCACTTTTTTTACAAAGCCCAGTGGTCAGGATCAATGAATAGTGGTTACTAGAAGCTGACACCCAGAACAAGCTCTGGGGTCAGTTTCCACTTGCCTCATTGGCCCACTGACTACTGACGCCAAAAGGCAATATCACCCGCAAAGGTCTTATGAAACTTCGAAGTACAAAATGGTTTGGTTCAAAAGATAGGGACGGCTTTATCCATCGCAGCTGGATGAAGAACCAGGGACGACCTGATCACTTGTTCGATGGTCGACCGGTCATCGGCATTTGTAATACATGGTCTGAACTCACGCCGTGCAATACACACTTTCGCGCGATCGCTGATCACGTCAAACGTGGTGTCTATGAAGCTGGTGGCTTCCCACTCGAGTTTCCCGTGATGTCTTTGGGCGAAACGCTCATGCGTCCAACTGCAATGCTCTTTCGCAACCTGGTAAGCATGGACGTCGAAGAGTCGATAAGAGCCAATCCTCTCGACGGGGTGATACTGCTCGCCGGCTGCGATAAGACGACTCCTGCTCTGTTGATGGGCGCGGCCAGTTGTGACATCCCGGCAATCATGATCTCCGGTGGTCCGATGTTGAATGGCAAGTTTCAGGGACAGGACATCGGATCTGGAACTGACGTTTGGCGTTTCAGTGAAGACGTCCGTCGCGGCGTGATGAGCGAATGTGATTTCCTTGAAGCGGAAGGCTGCATGAATCGTTCAGCGGGTCACTGCATGACCATGGGAACAGCATCGACAATGGCCAGCGTTGTCGAAGCACTTGGCATCGGTTTGCCAACCAACGCGGCGATTCCCGCCGTCGACGCTCGTCGTTACGCGCTGGCGCACATGGCGGGTCAACGAATAGTCGAGATGGTTCACGAAGATCTTCGCATGTCTAAGATTCTGACGCGCGCTGCTTTCGAGAACGCGATTCGAGTTGTAGGAGCAATTGGCGGTTCTACAAACGCAGTCATTCATTTGCTCGCTATCGCTGGACGAATCGGAGTCGAACTATCACTCGACGACTGGGATCGACTCGGTCGCAGCGTTCCATGTCTCGTAAACCTGATGCCGTCCGGAAAATACCTGATGGAGGATTTTTTCTACGCGGGTGGGTTGCCGGCTGTGATTGAAGATCTCGGTGATCTGATTAACCGCGATGCCCTCACGGTCAACGGCAAAACGATTGGCGAGAACGTGGCTGGCGCACGATGTTATAACCGTGACGTAATCAAACCAAAGGACGAACCGCTCACACGAGAAGGCGGGCTGGCGATCCTGCGCGGTAACTTGTGCCCAAACGGTGCGGTCCTGAAACCGTCGGCAGCAACACCGGAATTAATGAGACATCGCGGTCGCGCCGTGGTCTTTGAAACTATCGAAGATTTTCACGCTCGCATAGACGATCCAAATCTCGATGTAGACGAGACGTGCGTTATGGTCTTGAAGAACTGCGGCCCACGCGGTTATCCGGGAATGCCGGAAGTCGGTAACATGCCACTCCCACCAAAAATTCTAAAACGCGGGATAACTGATATGGTCCGTATCTCCGACGCGCGAATGAGTGGTACCGCCTACGGAACCGCCGTACTGCACATCTCACCCGAAGCAGCAGCAGGTGGCGTGTTGGCGTTAGTGGAAAACGGCGATCACATTGAACTGAATGTCGATGAGCGACGTTTGCATTTGGATGTTGATGACGCAGAGTTATCTCGTCGACGATCCCTTTGGAAGCCTCCCGCACCGCCATCGGCGCGTGGCTACTACAAGCTCTATTACGATCACGTAACTCAAGCTGATCGCGGCGCTGATTTAGACTTCCTTGTTGGCAAGAGTGGAGTTGATGTCACAAGGGAGAGTCATTGAAAACTTTTTCGCAGATTACGCCGATTACGCAGATTCAATTTAGAACGGTCGGGCTACTCCCCCCGTGCAAAGAAATCTGCGTAGTCTGCGGATGATCCCTGGAGGATTTAATGCAAAAGCTGATTGGGTTTGTGATCTTACTTGCTCTACCAATTCTGTATTTAAACCAAGCCAATGCATCACTCGCCTCAACTTTTGATCTCTCTTCTCCCAATGGTCACATTCAGATCAAGATACAAGCAGGTGAGCGGATTTCCTATGACATCGCGGTCAACGGTAAAACGGTCATTCGAAACGCCACCTTTTCACTCGACATAGATCACACAAACATCGGCGCCAACCCGAAGGTTGACGGGACGAAGAACGATTCGGTCGAACGCGACATCCAGTGCCCGGTTCCCCAGAAGTCCGCAAAGATTCATGAAGCGTACAAAGAACTGCGACTCGAGATGGCAGGTAATTATGCAATTGTGTTTCGTGCTTACAACGAAGGCGTTGCTTATCGATTCGAAACAGCGTTGCCGCAAAATGCAGTCAAGGTTTACAACGAGGATGTAAGCCTCAACTTCGCCGGCGATTACAACGTCTACTACCCCAAAGAGGAGAGTTTCTTTTCGCACAACGAGCGCGAGTTTCTTTACGTTGCGCTCAAAGATATTCCAGCTACATCCATTGCCAGCTTACCCGCAGTTGTCGATACCAGGGATGGAGTCAAGCTCATCATCGGTGAGTCTGACGTCGAGGATTATCCGGGCCTCTGGCTACACGGCAACAGCAACAACAACCTGTCAGGAACTTTTCCTCATTACCCACTCAAAGAAGATGCACGTAACGATCGCGACATTAAAGTAGCTGAAACTGCGGATTACATAGCCGATACAAAAGGCACACGCACTTTTCCCTGGCGCATACTGGGCATCGCGGAGAATGACGGCGCTTTGATTACCAACCAGCTTGTCTATCTCCTCGCAAAGCCTTCGCAGGTGCAAGACACTTCATGGATCAAGCCGGGTAAAGTCGCATGGGATTGGTATAACGCGAACAATATTTGGGGAGTGGATTTCAAATCCGGAATCAATACTCAAACTTACAAATACTATATCGACTTCGCCTCGAAGTACGGCATTGAATACATCATCCTGGATGAAGGCTGGTACAAACTGGGGAATGTCTTGCAGGTCGTTCCGGAGATGAACGTTGAAGAACTAGTCGCGTACGGAAAACAAAAGAACGTCGGGATAATTCTGTGGGTCATCTGGAAAACTTTGGACAATCAGTTCGACGCGGCTTTCGAACAGTATTCGAAGTGGGGAATAAAGGGATTGAAGATCGATTTTATGCAACGCGACGATCAACCGGTCATGAACTTCTATCAGAGGGTCCTACGTGAAGCAGCCAAAAGAAAGATGCTAGTCGATTTTCACGGCGGGATCCGTCCAGCAACGATGACAAGAACCTGGCCTAATCTAATAAACACGGAGGGTGTTCGAGGTCTTGAACAAAACAAGTGGAGTAAGTACTCGAATCCTGAGCACAACGTCACACTTCCCTTTACCAGGATGTTCCTTGGGCCGTTGGACTACACGCCCGGCGCAATGGTCAATAGCGGTTTGGAGAAAAATTTTCAGGCTGTCTTCGAGAGACCGATGAGCCTAGGTACACGCTGTCATCAGCTGGCGATGTATGTTGTCTACGAAGCGCCACTCCAAATGTTGGCCGACTCGCCATCGCGTTACTTACGTGAACCCGAAATCATGCAGCTCCTGGCTCCGATGCCGACTACCTGGGACGAAACCAAAGTGCTTGATGCAAAGATGGGTGACTATGTTGTGATCGCGCGTCGCCATGGCAGGGACTGGTACATTGGGGCGATGACGGACTGGGAACCGCGGGACTTGAACATCGATCTCTCGTTTCTACCAGCCGGTAATTTTGAGATGGATGCCTACCAGGATGGAGCCAACGCAGATCGGCTTGGCAGTGATTACAAGAAAGTGACGAGTACCGTCACGAATAAGTCGAAGGTCACGATCAAGATGGCACGTGGGGGTGGGTGGGCCGCAAGAATCGTTTCCGCGCGCGGCTAGCTCCTTAAACTCTTGGATGTCTTCTCTGCCTTACGATTAAAAGGCCAGCTGCACCTAAAAACACAAATACAACTGCCATCAGTATTATCCCAATCCTCAAGAAAAAGTTGCTTACTCGAACTCCCAAATAGTTCTCAATCATTCCACTTGCACTCTGCTGGTAGGCTCGTACTTCAGCTGCTGAGATCGCCGCTTCTAAATGTGCACGCCTGAGAGCTAGCTGTTCGAGCTGCGCCGTCACCGCTGCCTTCTCGGCGGTCAGTTCCTTGCGACGTTGTTCTCTCAATTCCTCTGGTTTTGTTGAGCCGTATCCTGCAAGTGAATGCTCGATGTTTTCTGGTTTCAACGCTTCATCCAATTGCTGGGCTTGAAGTTTCGCAGCCTCTTCCTGTGCACCGAGATCGATTAGATGCAATTTCATTTCGTCAATCGACTCCGCCGATGTCTGATCACTCTGCGCTAAGACGGGTGTTGCCCAGGCGATCAACAATATCAACAAGACCATTGATACCTTTTTCATAGTGCCTCCAAGTCTGCTCCTCTGATGCCCTAATTTCAACTCTTCTTTGTGACGTGAGGTAGTCAGTACCTCGTCGCTGTAGCGGGTGGGGTTACCGCGAGATGGCACTGACAATCATTAGCGCTTGCCGCCGGACACATCCGCGCTCCATCACGGACACTAGAACAACTCATATCCCTGATATTAGTCCTAAACGACTGTAAAAAATGACAGTTTTCACTTGCGCTTGGCCCAACTACTGTCCCTTCCAAAGCCTGAACCGAAGTACGTTCTAGAAGTGTTCTGTATAGAGGACAATCGCTGCTATAGTGCGCTAGAAAGGCATAGTCCAAACGAAGAAACAGGAGACCAAATGCCGATGTGGCTCTATGAAATCAGGCCTCTTTACGCAGCCTTGATCCTCGTGACACTGATCGAAGTGGTTTCACTCATCGGCCTTATTCTCGCCAGGCGGTTCATAGTTCCTTATCTTCATTATCACGATGGCGTCAATGATGCCGTTAGTGGGACGGTGCAGGCAATTGGCGTATTTTATGGAATTACAGTTGGCCTGATCGCCGTGGGTGTCTGGAACACAAACTCAGACGCCTCGGCTCTTGTCTCAAAGGAAGCAACTGCAATCGCATCGTTGTACAGGGACGTGAGTGGCTACCCCCAACCGATTCGGGATGAATTACGTTCCAAACTTCGAGAATACACCGTGTATATAATCAACGAGGCATGGCCAGCTCAGAAAAAAGGCATCCAGCTGACTAAGGGAACGAGAATTATTGACGGCTTTCAATCTCAGCTCTACACATTCGAACCAACCAGTCCTGGGCAGTCAGCATTACATTCAGAGACTCTAAGAGCCTTCAACCAACTTCTCGACGCGAGGAGAATGCGGAACATTGCAGTTGACGCCGGACTGTCATCGGTTATGTGGTCAGTAATCTGGGTGGGCGCTGCGATCAGTATCGCGATTGGGTACTTCTTTAGAATTGAAGACTTAAAACTTCACACAATCCTGATTGGCCTCATGTCTGGTTTCCTGGCGATGTTGCTTTTTATGATCGTCATTAACGACAAGCCGTTTTATGGCTACGTCAGTGTATCGGCAGATGCTTACCAACAGGTCCTTGAACGAGTAATCGATGTGCCGCGCGAGTAGCAGTCAGGGGAAGATTCTAGAACGCCTCGGATACACCTATGGACTGCCGGGGTTCTGGACGAACACGCAGGCTAAAATCTATTGAGCGGCAACAAACTCGATAGCCACCTTTCGCGTGCTCGTCTTCAGACCACCTTGCGCGCTGAGTCGGTCCAGTGATTTGCCGTCATCACGCATTACGACTTTGCCGGTTCCTTGTGCACCTCCGCCCGTCATACTACCCGTGATCTCCAGATTGTAGGTTTTAGGAGAAGCACTATCGACAGTCCATCGTCCAGAAAGGAAGAAAGTTATGTCGGCAACGAGAGTGAGTTCAGCCGTTCGATCGTCTAAAAGCTTTACTACTACAGTTGTGATTTGAAACGTCTCGCGGCCAATCTTCATCGTGCCCTTGCCTTTAGCTGTAACCAGGATCGGTTCAACGATTGGTGTGACGTCGGTTGGCAACGCAAAGGCGTCGGGAGTGCACGCGCTCTCGCGTGCCGATTGGCCCACACCAATCAAAGACGAATCGGTGGAGACGCCTGCGCTTCCAACACTGGACATGAACAACAAGGCCAGTACCACGCTGGTCATAAGACTGATCGATTTGATATGCATAGATCCTCCGATTTAACTCGAGGTGTTGAAGTCCTTTATACGCCCGCACTGACTCCAATGTAATTTTAGACGCTGAGAATAAATCAGAACTGTCACTTTTGACAGGCACAGAACACGTTGTGAAGGAGCAGAGTCAAACTCTGACACAGGGTTAATTCCTCTGTCCGCTGCGCGACTTGTTCCAGGTCAGAGTAAGAGTAGGATCTCAGCCACGAGACTGTTCTCAATCACCAATGATTTTTACTAGCACGCGTTTTGCTCGACCACCATCGAATTCACCGTAGATAATCTGTTCCCACTGACCAAAATCCAATCGCCCCTGAGTAACTCCAATCATAGCTTCACGGCCCATCACATGTCGCTTCATATGTGCATCGACGATGTCGTCGCCTATATCCTCGTCGCTATACTCACCAGCGGACAAAACAGGCGCCACCTTTTCCAGCCAAACTTCGTAATGGCGAAAGAGTCCTTCTTCGTCGTCGTCGATGAAGACTGAAGAGGTCACGTGCATGGAGTTAATCAGCACAAAGCCTTCAGAAATGCCGCTTTCGCGCACGCACTCTACAATTTTGGCTGTGATGTTCAGAAAACCTCGGCGGGTGGGCACTTGAAGCGACACTTCCCTTCGATAACTTTTCATAGAGCCCCCATTTGAAAACATAGTCTTTGAGTATTACCTACAGTTTCACGCTGCATTGTAAATTTTCCAAGCCCTCAATGACACTCGCGAGAGTTGATCCGCGACTGGATAACTTTGCTGCTTCTCTAGAGTTTTTTAAATCAAGACTACTTAAGCGATGGATCGACAGCGAGAGACGTGAACGCATCTGGTTACCACTCACCAGGGCGAAAGCTTCGATGATCTTCGACGAGAGTCGCGATCTCCTGGACATGGCTGATCGGATGCGCCCCGCCAAGTAATCTTCAAGTTAATAGTGCTGGCAGTGCCTATGTTGTAAGAAGCGGGTCAGTACCGAGAGTGTACTGTGATCTCTTGTTACTTATACTTCCCTCTTTCTCTTCTTGCTCAATACGCTTCAGTGACGTACAAAGGCATCGGTGCCAGAACTATCCCCCGGAACTACCCTGTCTCGCTATCGCATCATCAACAAAATCGGTGCGGGAGGAATGGGTGAGGTATATCGAGCGCAGGATACTGAACTGGGTCGTTCAGTCGCTCTCAAATTCCTCTCAGGCGAAGTCGCTTCTCATCAAAACCGCCTAAACCGATTCATTCAAGAAGCAAAAGCCGCATCAGCTCTCAACCATCCGAACATAATCACCGTCTATGAAATCGGTCGCACTGAGGACTCTACTTTTATTGCAACTGAGTTCATCGAAGGCGTCACACTGCGACACCGCATGCGCCAGCGGTTGAAACTGACCGAAGTACTCGACATCGCGACGCAAATTGCCTCCGCACTGGTAGCCGCTCACGCTGCCGGCATCGTTCATCGCGACATCAAGCCAGACAACATAATGGTGCGCACGGACGGCATCGTGAAGGTTCTCGACTTTGGCCTGGCGAAGCTGACCGAAAGACAAGACTCATCAGCAGAAGCCGAAGCAACAACGATTGCCCTCGTCAATACAGAGCCCGGTTCGGTTCTAGGAACAGTTGCTTACATGTCACCAGAACAGGCCGCAGGACGGGAAGTTGATGCGCGGGCGGATGTTTGGAGTCTCGGCGTCGTTCTCTACGAAATGATCGCGGCGCGTGCGCCATTCGAGGGCGCGTCAAAGAGCCACATCATTGTTGCCATTACCGACAGTGAGCCGTTGCCGATAACTCATTTCGTCTCGGAAGTTCCTGAAGCGCTCGAATGGATTATCGCTGAGGCGTTAACGAAAGATCGCGAAGAACGCTGCCAGACAGCGAAGGAAATGCTCGGCAAGTTGAAACGATTGAAGCAGCGGATCGAGTCGGGTGCGTCTATATCTGATCTTAGCCGTTCTGGTTCTCCAAATTCATCGATTGCGCCGGTGACAAACTCGAATGTGGTTTCATTCGCAGAGAAAGAGACCACACTGCAGGAAGGGAGAGCGACAGCACGTTCAGAAGACTTCGCCGACACACGTGCCCTCTCAAGCGTTCAATTCGTGGTCACGGGGATAAGACAATATAGGAAGGAGTCGATTGCTGTACTCGTGGTCGGAATATTGGTCGCCGCTGCGATTGGCTTCGGACTATACAAGCTGTTCACTCAACCCAAACAATTCGGTCCACCAAAGATGATAGCGCTGACTACAGGCGGGAAAGTCAATGGCGAGGATATCAACGGTCAATTGGCGATTTCACCTGACGGCAAGTACGTAGTCTGCGCCGCGAACGATGCGAAACAGCAAGCCAGCCTGTGGCTCAGACAGGTATCGACCAACAGTCTAGTGCGAATCGTTCCGCCGGAAAACGGTGGCTACCTCGCCACAACCTTTTCGCCTGATGGCGAATTGATTTACTACGTCGCCACGTTGGAAAGAAACAAGTACGTACCTACGCTCTATCGCATTCCTGTCCTGGGTGGCACGCCTACAAAAGTACTTGATCGCGTCTTCAGTGCCATTGCCTTCTCTGGTGACGGCGGACAGTTCGCTTTCGTGCGCAAGAATCAGGAAGACATGGCGCTAATGGTCGCGAATACCGACGGTGGCGGCCAACCGAGGGCCATTGCTTTGCGCAAACAACCGAATGGATTCTCAACATCGGGACCGTCATGGTCGCCAGATGGAAAGCGAGTCGCCTGCGGAGTGTTCGATGGATCCGGCACCGGATACTCGAGCGTCGTAGAAGTTCCGGTTGAAACTGGAGACCCGAGGCCCTTCAACTCTCAAAGATGGGCCAAGGTCGGTCGAGTAATCTGGCTCGCAGACGGAAGCGGATTGATCATGACTGCTCAACCCGAGTCTTCATCTATCGGCACACAGCTTTGGTTTCTTCCGTATCCCAGGGGCGAGGCGCGAAGGATCACGAACGACTTGAACGGTTATGGAGAAGTTAGTTTGGGGTTAACATCTGACTCGGGTACTATCGCAACAATCCAACAAGTGAACTCCAGTAGTATTTGGATCACAGCTCCCAATACGGACGAAAGTAACGCCCGACAGATCCTCAAAACTAATCTTCCCGACGCTGTCTCATGGACACCGGAAGGGAAAATAGTTTACGCGAGTCGAACCGGCGAGACTTGGGACATTTGGATGGTTGATCGCGACGGTTCTGAAGTTAAGCAGTTAACAGCCGATTCCTTCATCGATCAGCAACCATCGGTTTCTCCTAACGGTAAGTATGTTGTCTTCCAATCCAATCGATCGGGCAGTCGGAATATCTGGCGAATTGATGCCGACGGTAACAACCCAACACAACTGACCAGCGGGAGTTATGTTGACGAGTCTCCGGTTTGTTCCCCGGATGGTCGATTTGTGATCTTCATGTCAGTGCGCTCTGGTAGGTCGGCCATTTGGAAAGTGCCAATTGATGGCGGAACTCCAGTGCAATTAACTAATCGTGATTCCCAATTTCCATTGATATCGCCTGATGGCAAAGTGATCTCCTACTTCTACACGGACGAACAGGCAAACAACCAACCCAAGCTGGCGATGATGCCTTTCGAAGGAGGAGATCCTGTAAAAACGATTGAACTTCCTCGTACGGTTCAACCGATTGCTTTTGCATGGATGCCCGACGGACGGTCTGTCGCTTACCTCGACAACAGCTCCGGGATTCTAAACGTTTGGAGTCAACCTATTGACGGAAGCACACCAAAACAGTTGACCAATTTTAGATCCGAATTCATAACCAGTTTTGCAATCTCGCAAGACGGCAAGATTGCCGCATACCGTTTTTCCGCAACAAGAGATATTGTGTTGATTAAGGGTTTCCGATAAGTATTTAACTTGGCTCAGTCTCACCTGCGTTATCGATAAGAGGAGAACAACATGAGTGAAAAAGAATGGACAATCATGATCTATATGGCCGGCGATAATAACCTGGCAGTCGATATGGCCTACGCGATGGAGCAAATAAAAGGAGTAGCCGAGGTAGGTGCTGAAAGCCCAAACCTTTTCGTTTACTACGATGGCAACTCACCCGCCATTCCAACTTTGTACTGTGATTTCTCCCAACCACAGAAGCCACGATATGTCCGCTCTTATAAAGTGCCCCACAAACTCTACGCAGTGCCAAACAAAGAAAATGAAAATGCCGCCGACATACGGTCAATTCTCAATTTCGTAGACTGGTGCGTAAACAGAGTCGAAGTTGAAAACGCCGGCGAGATATCGTTCGGACGGCGTGCACAAAAGTACGCGTTGATATTTTCAGGTCACTCACTCGGCTTTCAAGACATTGGCTTGTTTAAAGATGAGACGTCAGGCAAGTCCTTGAAGATGAGCGACTTTTATGTAGCCCTTCAGGCACTAACCAACACAAAAAAAGACTTAGAGCAATACGCTAAGACAAATAAACTCGAGGGCGAGGCATGCGACATCGTGACAACGGAACTGCTGGGTCAAAAGCTCGACATCCTGGGTTTTGATAGCTGCGTCATGGGCATGCTTGAAGTCGGATATCAATTCAATAATGTGGCCAAGACAATGATCGCTTCTGAAGGTAGTGTTCCAAGTGCCGGGTGGACCTACGCAAAAATACTTGGTTGTCTAGCTCGAGAACAAAACCGCAATGTCGACACTCGCGAGGTAGCAGCGCTTTTCGTGAAGGAATTTGTTCGTAGTCAGGACGCTTACACCGTCGGAGGCGTCTCTGTAGATATGGCAGCCTGGGATCTGAGCCGGTTTTCGGGTCTGGCCGCAGGATTCGATGGACTGTCAGTGGCTCTGCTTGACTGCTTTGAAGACAAAGAGAGCCGGATCTACAGGCAAATGGCCCGAGTAATTCTTCAGGTGCATTGGCAGTGTCAGTCATACATGTACGATCAAAATGTGGATCTCGGCGATTTCTGTGAACTTCTTGATCGAGAATGTGGCTTAGTAGCGAAGGAGCTGGGCGGCGAGGATGCTGAGATTTTGAAGACCGTGCAGGAACAATGTCGAGTTGTTTTGAAGGAACTACATGAAGCTGTAATCCTCAGTGGCTTTAGCGGTGGTAGTTACCAATACTCAAATGGGGTCTCGGTATTTTTTCCATGGTCTCGCGAGGGTTATGAAGTATCACGTAAGAACTATGAGAGCTTGTGGTTTGCTAAAGAGGCCAAGCGAAAACAATTGTCATGGATGGGCTTCCTTAAAAAATATCTTTACGACGTCAGTCTCCGCAAATTTGAGGAGCCGGTAGATAATGCACTTGCGGGATCTAAATACAAGTATCCCTCTGGCGTGAGATTCGACGACCGAGCCGAGTCAATTCTGTCTGGCGATGGCGCTTCGAGGACCAAGATCGCCGGTCAGGAAGGTTCGAAGATTGCGGGCCAGGAAGGTTCCAAGATCGCCGGTCAGGAAGGTTCGAAAATTGCGGGCCAGGAAGGCTCGAAGATCGCCGGTCAGGAAGGTTCGAAGATCGCCGGCCAGGAAGGTTCAAAGATTGCGGGTCAGGAAGGTTCGAAGATGGCTGGTGGCGGCGGCGCTAGCGGATTCTTCAGCAGCTTGCGTCTCTTCAAAAATATCGAGAGCCGTTGGGACGTTTCGGGTTTTACGAAGAAGCCTGACGAAACCGAAACCGCTGACGCTAATTAAGCGGCGGGCCTTAATGGATGAACGATCTCCTGGCCCGCCGTCTTACGACACCCAATCGCTTATTTACTGTGAGCCGTCGTTCTGAGCTCTGGTAATGAAAACGTTAGCGACGGATCTCCCGAGCTCGACGCCAGCGAGATTGTCCATTTGGTAGTGAATGCCAGCCCAGATTCTTGAGTCGCCTCCCTCCTTTCCAAGCGCTCGAACGAAATCTGCGCGGCTGGGGAAGAGATACGCCAGAACCTCAGAGCGCGCGGCCGAGAAAGTCGAATGGTTCGAGGGGTAACTCGGGTGGTTCGGAACGGGGAATAGCGGAACTATAGTCGGATCGAGTTGATGTGGTCTGATGTACCAGTAGGTAAACTTGCCGTCCTGGCTGGCGATGAAAGCATCGAACAGCACAGCACCGATTAATGCATAGATTCGAGCTGCGCGCGGTGGGTTCTGGTCCAGTCGGTCTTCGGCGATCCACTTGTCCGCGTACCGGTAGGGCCACGTGTTCAGACCCTCTGGGCTTTGCCAGTAAAACGCCTTAGCCCGAAATGGGAAACTGGCAGCTGTGCCGGGAGCTGAGCGGGGAAAGTTCCGAACATCTGCCAACTCTGTCTGCACCTGCGATGAGGTGCAATCGGGTGGAGCGGGAGGTCTGAACTGGCCTGGAGAAGTTAGCAGTAGTGGTCTCCAATTCGCAGCTGTCACATTGACGGGATTGTTCCCAATCCATTTACATGGACCAGTGGGAACTGTACCCGTCCAAGTTGCCGAGGAACCATCCGTGTCTGCTTGCGCGATCACTTGCTCTGCCACGCTCTGACCTAGTGCTTTTCCAGCAGAGTGATCGCTCGGAAACTGAACGCCAGCAAGCACTCGGGACCAACCAGCTTGGTCGGCCATGGCCTGAAAAGAAGCTGCTTCGGCTGGTAAGAAGTGAGCGAGCACCGTCGCCGCAGCCTGGGCAGCTGCGGAATGCTCCGAAGGGTAAGACGGACTCTTTGGAACTGCCACCGCAGTGGGGAGGCTGTGGTCCCATTCACTGGGCCGACGCCGGTTGTAGAAGTACTTAGATTCCCATGCTGCGATCGTAGCGTCATACATCGCCAGCCCAAC
>DATEXA010000399.1:0-9614 GCA_035257465.1 Pyrinomonadaceae bacterium
AGACGCCACCCAAGTAATCGGGAACTTTGCAACCAAAAGGGGCGCTTCGTGGCGCCCCTTTCTTTTTCGTTCAGAACAAGCTCGGCGTTGTTCCTACCTCAGTATCTACTCTTTTGATCAAATCCTCGTCGTCAACATCAGCGTAATTAACTCGGCTGCTCACGGGGTAACTCTTCATTTCGTTACTAGGATACGGTTGCAGTAGTTTCTTCAATTCAAGCGGTGAAACCTTGGAGTCGAGCCATGTCTTGTATGACTCCTCCCGTAGCATCACCGGCATGCGATCGTGGACTGGTCTCAACACTTCGTTCGCTGTAGTTGTCACGAGTGCGCACGACTTGATCGACAGTTCGCCGTTTCGCCACCTATCCCAAATTCCGGCAAACGCAAATGCAGTCTCATCTTTCTTTTGGAAGAAGAACGCCTGCCTGGCTTTCCCCACTCGGCGCCATTCATAAAAGCCATCCGCCAGAATCAAACATCTTCTCTTTTCAAACGATTCACTGAAGCTGGCCTTATCGTCGAGCGTTTCAGCGCGTGCGTTAATGATTCCCTTCGGCTCCTTGCTCCAGTTTGGAATCAACCCCCAGACGAGCTCCTCGACATGGTCATCGATGATAGTGACGACAGGTTGCGTCGGCGCAATGTTGTAACGAGGAGGTACATACTCGAGATTGATTCGGTCGCCCAGCGCGAGTCTTATCCGGTCAACCGTTCGAAGTGTGAATCTTCCGCACATAGAGATCTTGATTTCGAAGACTACTCGTAGCTTGGGGCACTACTTGGGAAAGTAGCCCGACCGTCAAGGAGGGCTGTTTTGGTATTGCTGAGCCCTCCTTTACAGTCGGGCTACTGCCCCGCATCCGCTACGCTTCCTGCTCTCCAGCAGACGTTGTTACCTCACTCACGACGGGAACCGGTGGTTCCCTCAGATTATGTGCTGACGGCCGTGCGTACTGATCCAGACCAAATCCTAAAAAGACCGTTGCCAGAATGAATGCAGATGAGAAGAAGTAAGGCGACGAAACTCCCAATGAGTCGAAGCACCAGCCAAAGAAGAGTGGTGCGATTATCCTTGCTACTCCACCATACGTCTGTTGCATTCCCATGTAGAGTCCGCGCTCTCTTGGCACAATGACACGCGACAAGAGTGCAGTCACGCAAGGAAATGTGAATGCAGTCCCCAGCGGGATTAACGCAACTGCGATGGCAAGCATCCACAGGTTTCGTGCTAACGGCATACCCAGGACACCCGCTGCAAGAAGTATCAACCCGAGACGCGATAACCTTGCTTCACCAAGCCAATCAACCATTCGTCCCAACAACAACACACGAGTGAAGACTGAAATGGAGCCAACGTACATGAAGAAGTAGCCGATTGTTTGCTCGGTTACCTGAAACCGTGCATTCAAAAACAACGCGAGTACGGAGAAGCTCCCCTGGAAAGCTCCAATCGCAATTGCATAGATCCAAATCAAACGAGACGAGGGCTCACTCGAACGCGACATCACGCGCCAGATAGCCTGACGTGAACTCTTGCGCGGCTCATCAGTAGCAACGTGATCGGCTGGATTGCGAGACTCCGTGAGGTAACGAGCGGCGAAAGCCATGTTCAAGAGACACAGCGCAGCCGCCAGAATTCCCGGCGCGGCATGCCCCATCTGTAAAGTTCCTGGACCAGGAAGTAAATCGTGCTCACCTAGTGCGATCGCAAACGAGCCGAGCACCGGCCCCAGAGCGACGCCCAGATTGGTGGTGGCTGAGAGCCAGCCCAGTGCACGTGCTCGATCCTCAGGCGCAGTTGAATCCGCGACGTACGCCTGAATTACCCCAACTGTTCCACCACCAGCGCCCTGAACAATCCGTGACAAGAAGAGCAACAGAAGCGAGTGCGCAAATCCAAATATGAGGTAAGCAATCGCTGAGGCACCGAGAGCGATAAGTAAAGTGGGTCGCCGGCCGACACGATCGGAAAACTTTCCCCACATCGGAGCGCTAACCAGTTGTGCAACAGTGAATGAAGCGACAATAAAACCATTGATGATCCCGGTTCCTAAATGGAATCCCAGGAATTGGACTCCAGAGCCTCCAAGCGTCTTCACGTAGAAAGGAAGTAACGGCAGGATCATCAACAAGCCCACCATGTCGACAAACGCTGTTGCCATCAACGTGAAGAGCTTCGGCGGGATCTTTCGAACTTCTCTGATAAGCGTATAGAGCAGTGCAATCCCGATGATGATCAGTAGCACTAGCACTACAGGCGATTGAAATGATGTGGTGATGTTGTGTTGGATTAGTAGCACGTAAAACCAAACACCGGCATGTTGGATCGAAGAAAGAAAATAACACAGTACGGCGGCGCTTTGTACTTAGCGTTGAGCTTTGTACGTGGTGCTTCGTGCTTGGTGATTTGGTTCAATCTCAGAACAGGGAGCGAATCCAACCACCGTCCACCTGCATCGATGTACCAGTGATGTAACTGGCTCGCTCTGAAACCAGGAATGCAGCCAAAGCAGCAAATTCGTGAGGTTCGCCAAGTCGCTTCATCGGAATCTCGCTTTCCCACTTGGCCTTGAATTCCTTAGCAGTGATTCCCTGCTTCTCGGCCATCATGCGCGCGAGTTCCTCAACCCGATCCGTTCTTGTGTAACCCGGCAGGATGTTGTTGACCGTTATCCCGTCAGAAGCCACTTCATTCGCTAGTGTCCGCGCAAAACCAGTGACTGCGGCACGCAAGCTGTTCGACAGGAGCAACCCTTCGACTGGTTGCTTCACGGCAATAGAAGTGATGTTTAGGATTCTCCCCCAACGGCGTTCTTTCATTCCCGGCAAGACCTGTCTGGCTAGATTGATTACACTATAGAGCGTTAAGCGGGTCGCTGCTTCCCATTCTTCCTGAGTGATGTTTGCAAATGTTCCGGCAGGTGGTCCGCCGGCGTTGGTTACGAGAATATCAATGCGACCGAATCTGGTAATTCCTGACTCTACGAGTCGCTGGACATCGTTTGGAACTGAGACGTCTCCAGCGACAGCAAGCACGTGTGCGCCGGTTTTGTCGGTGAGCGCCGCTGCAGTTTCAGTGATAGCCTTTGTGCCTCGCCCACAAATGACCAACGACGCACCTTCAGTGGCGAGCTCTTCAGCGACCGCGCGTCCCAGTCCGCTACTCGCAGCTGCGACCAGTGCAATCTTGTTATGAAGTCCTAGATCCATGGAAAAAGAAACTCATCCTGCCAACTGTCGTCATTTCCTTAAATAGTCATCGGTCTTATCAAGCCAGTCCTGGCGAGGTGGACTGAAGATATCAACATCGAGGGTATCGTCGAGTGCTTGTGCCTTATGCTGAACAAACGATGGAATGTGCAGAACATCGCCAGCCATCACGTCGATCATTTGCGACTCGTTTTCACCAATCCAAAAACGCAGCCCGCCTTCCAGTATGTACGTGAGTTGCTCATTTTCATGGGAGTGCCTGGGCACAATCGCACCCTTCTTTAGATACACGTGCGACAACATCATGCGGTCGCCCGTGATTAATCGCCGATCTAGCATGTCTGTTACTTTTTCTTTGGGCATGTCTGACCAGCGATAGAATGTGACTGTCCTTTGCTCCATGCTTATTCTTCTCCTGAAAGGATCGTTGTTGTGGACGCGCATTCTACCCTGTTTTCGCAAAGACATCAGCGTAATCTGCGTATGGCATTTCAAGTGCTAAGGAAAATTGAAAATGGCGAAACGTAGATTTTTACAGCCGTGGTGGCTTGAGGTCGGGACTGAAATCTGTCCGGTCTGCCATCACATGTATCCATACGAGACGGAGTACCGGTGTAAAAGATGTGATGGGCCAGTTTGTTCCACCTGTCTTGAACCCACTCGCAAGGTTTGTACTCCTTGCTCGCATTACAACGATTCCGAAGATTCCATCGACATCGAATTCGAGATCTGAAAGCACATGGCGGCAAGAGCAATTTGGAAGGGTGAACTGAAGATTGGCACACAGAAGCTTCCCGTAAAGCTTTACGCGGCCGTCGAGGACAAGAGCGTTCGCTTCCACATACTGGATGACTCGAAACGAAACCGCGTCAAACAACATATGGTTCAGCCAGAAAGCGGTGAAGAGGTTGAGACCAAAGATATCCGCAAGGGGTACGAAATCGAGCCAGGGAAATTCGTCATTCTCGATGATGAAGAGTTGGAAAAACTAAAACCTGAACCTTCTCGCGACATTGAAGTCAGTGGCTTTATTCCGATCAAGGCAATTCCTCAACAGTTTTACGAACGTCCGTACTTCCTCGGTCCAGATGGCGACCAGGCAGACTACTTTGCCTTGGCCCGCGCCTTAGAGAACCAGCAGACGGAAGGAATTGCTCATTGGGTCATGCGGAACAAGGCTTACTCCGGTGCACTCGGTGCGCAAGATGGGTATCTAGTGCTGTCGACGCTGCGAAATGCCGGCGAGGTCATAGCTGCTGACGAACTACCCAAGCCCGATGGACGTGCGCCCACAAAGAAAGAGATCGAAATGGCAAAGCATCTGGTTAGCATGCTTGAGGGCGAGTTTGAGCCGACCAATTACAAAGACGAGTACCGTGAACGAGTACTTGAGTTTATTGCGAAGAAAGCGAAAGGCCATGCTCCTCGCCTGGCGGCGGTAAAGACCAAGCGCAAGACGACGTCGCTCGATAGCGTACTCGCTAAGAGCATTGCCGCTCTAAAGAAAGGAAAACACGCTGCCTAGTAGAAGTTCAAAATCGAGTGGGAACGGGAAGCGAACTTCCGAATCCAGCGTCACCGGCGAGGAGAATTCCGGGATGCGACCGTTTTGGTCTGGAACCATCACGTTTGGACTCGTCAGTGTTCCCGTCAATCTGTTTCCTGCGACTCGCAGTATACGAACATCATTGCGCATGCTCGGGCCTGACGGTGAACCATTGGCGAGGAAGTACTACGCAGAAAAGACTGGAAAGGATCTGGAAGCCGACGACATGGTTCGCGGTTATGAGGTTGACGATGGCAAGTTCGTCACTGTCACAGATGAAGAGCTCGAACGTTTAGCTCCAGAAAAAACACGAGATATCGACCTCAAACGATTCGTAAAAGAAGATGCCATTCCGCCCGTCTATTTCGAGCGCGGTTATTTTTTGACTCCGGCGGGAAACTCCGAGAAGGCTTATCGACTGCTTGCAGAAGCCATGAAGGAACGAGGAGACGTTGGCATAGCAACGTTCGTCATGCGTGGCAAGGAACGCATCGTCGCGATCTTTTCGGATCAAGGCCTTCTGCGAGCCGAGACAATGAGGTTTCCGAATGAAGTGCGTTCCGTTAAAGCGGTCGGGCTGCCGGAAAAGAAAGATGTGTCGGCGGCGTCGGTTCGAAAGTTTGAAAACCTCATAAAGAAGAAGGCTAGACGGACCTTTTCTCCAGACAAAGACCAGCAGACAGAAGGGCTGCTGAAGCTTGTAAAGCGGAAACAGTCAAAGGCCAGCAATGTCGTTGAGCTTAAAAACTACCGGCGTGACAAGGAACCTGAGGAAGTTGACCTCATTCAGGTCTTGAAGAGAAGTTTGGCCGGCAAGCGATAACCACATCCAATTCGTAAAATGTCGATCCTGCGATTCCCACACGTCGTAGGTTTGTAGACTGAATCGAAACGCTCGGAGGAACTCAATGAAGTACATGTTGCTGATTTACCATGACGAACAAGCGTTCAGTCGTTTGACTGAAGACGAGCGTCAGGCAATGTACAAGGGGTATCGGCAGCTGCGTGAGGAGTTAACCACAGACGGTAAATTCATAACTGGTTCGCAGTTGCAACCGACATTAACGGCAAGCAGTATCCGCGTGCGAAACGGAAGGGTCATAACGACTGACGGGCCGTTCGCCGAAACAAAGGAACAACTCGGTGGCTACTTTTTGATTGAAGTCGATACTGTCAGTGATGCTAACGCGGTTGCAGCACGAATACCTTCCGCGGAGGCAGGCACCGTAGAAGTGCGTGCGTTAGCATAAGGCTCCCAACAAACTGAAAAGCCACCAGCACTGTCGGCCGATGGCTTTAGACAACTCGCAGATTGGAGAAGAACTCAGGCTCGGTTCTTAGCCGATGCCTTTTTGGCCTTCAAGATTCCGCGCAGCTTCATACGAGCTTTGTGCAATTGCGACTTCGATGTGCCAACTGCCACGCCGAGAATTTTTGCAATCTCCTCGTGCTCATGTCCTTCGACATCGTGAAGAACAAATACCGTCCGGTAGCCAGGCGGCAATTCCTTCAAAGCGTTATCAAGTGCGATCCGATCGAGTACCGGCATCGCGTTTGGGTTCTCGGTGCCGCGAACAATCTGAACCGGCGTTTCACCCTCTTCAGTCGTTCGCTCCAACTTCACACTGCGCTTCCGAAAGTGCATCAAACACTGATTGACTGTCAGTCTGTGAAGCCACGTTGTAAATGCAGATTCACCCCGGAAACTACCAATCTTGCGAAAGAGCTGAATAAACGCTTCCTGCGCCAGGTCTTCTGCTTCCACAGGGTTTTGCGTCATCCTTAAACACAAGGAATACACACGACGATTATGTCGTTCATATAACATTTCGAACGCTTGCATATCGCCCTTGCCGGCAGCCAGTGCTAACGCGTGGTCCGAAAGCGGTACAGGTTCTGTTTTGCTTTTAGTACCGGCCTTACCTTGCCAAACTGGGAAGACATCTGTGTTTGTCATAGCCACAAAGAAGAGCAAACAGGAGGCCACTCGGGCCACCCTAAAAACCGTGTAAAAACAGTGAAAAGTGTGAGGATTGTGGCGTATTACAGACGAAAGCGGGTCATCTTCTCCGCAAACCGTGTAACGGGTGACTGGCAAAAAGAAAACCGAGGCGCCTTGGACAAACTGATGACCAAGCCGCCTCACTGTTTCGCGCACAACTCTGTTTTAACTCTCTGCTATGGCTTCGCTGTCGTGGTTGTACTTCTCTGCTGCGTTATACCCCGATTCAGTAGCATTTTCACTTCGACCCGCCGGTTCTGGGACCGACCAGCTGCGGTTGAGTTATCGGCTACCGCCTCGGTCTTTCCGTACCCCATCGGAGTGATGAAACGACGAAGCGGGATTTTGTGAGTCACGGCCAGGTACTGAACGACGGACTCTGCGCGCTGCTGACTGAGATGAAAGTTTTTGGCGTCGCCGCCAGTCGAATCTGTGTGACCCGAGATCTCGATCATGTAGCCCTTTGCGTTGATCACTTTTTGAGCAAAGTCATCGAGTTGACGCTTTGCTTCCGGCGAGAGCACGGCACTGTTCACTCGGAAAGTCACAGCAACCGAATCTTGCATGTCGTATTCATCAAGCGCTGAGATACGCTCATGTGCGCCAGCGGCTTCCGCACGTGCTTCTGCGGCAACCGCGTACAGTTCGTCTATTTGACCAGCGATTCGCTCCTGGTTCGCTTCCACGGGCGACACACGGGTATCCGCCGTAACAGCTGCTCGCATGTCAGACTCGTTGAATCGAATCTTATCGGCAACGATCTGGCCCTGCGGATCTCCACGTCCTTCAACTTCGATAATCAAGCCACGAAGGATATCTGTGACAGGGTACTTCTTCCCGCCCTTGAAAAAACCTCCATACGTCTTGATGCTGGTGTCGTCTGTGATGCGCACAATGTAGTCCTGGCGTGTGCGGTCGCGAATCGTGAAATTGTCAGCATCGCGAGAAATCACCACGCCCCTGAACTTCATTTTCGAGCCGCTCGGTACTGAACGAATCGCGCTGCTGACTTGCTGGTTGGCTGCCTGGCCCATAGCTAGTGACATTGCGGACAATATCAGGGCCAAGCTGCAAACCAAGGTAAACGGTCGGAAAGCTCTATTCATACGAATTACTCCTTCGAATCTCGAAAATAAGAATGCACAAGTGCACTCAAAGGCGTTTAGTGTCGGGAGGGATTCTATGGGGGTAAGAGGTTTAGAGATTAACGAAAACGAGAAGAAAAGGCAAAGTTGCTGCTACCGACTTCATTGCGATCTATTTACAGTTTGGGATCAATTTGATGTTAGGTGGCCGTTCAGAATAAGGAACGCTGTTTTGGCGTGTTGACTCTCTGCCGTCGTGGTCGATCGTCAAACACAGAGCGACTATCGAGCGACGGCGAAATCGCATTCTCATGTGCGATTAGTGCTCTAAAATCTGTCTGAGGTTCAAACTGTTTCTCTACGTTCTGAACGAAGCAATTCAGACGTCGAAAGCCATCCAACTTGTCCTGATCGCCTACCTTTGCAGCATCTAACGAACTTCGCAGGAAGTTAAGAGACTCATCGTAAGTTTTTAGAGGTACCGGGAATGGATGACGATCTTTTCCACCGTGTGCAAACGAAAAGCGCGCCGGATCCTGAAAGCGCGTGGGAGCGCCGTGTACCACTTCTGCAACCAGTGCTAGTGATTGCAGCGTGCGTGGCCCAAGGTTCTCAAGCAGCAATAACTCGGCGAAGTCGTGAAGGTCTCGCTCGTATGCAACGGCCAACACTGCGCCGAGTCGCTTCAAATCAACGTTCTTCTCGCGAACTTCGTGATGTACAGGCATCCGCAAGTGGCGAGCAGCGTTTAGCACGTTTTCGGGCTTGTCTTGAACGATTTCCAGCATTGCTGACTGCGCTGGTCTGGCAGCGCTATCCACTAGGTTCATTAGTATTCCCTGATTCTGACCAACGATCGCTGTGTGTGGTTCAGAAACAAAATCTTTGACTGTTGCTGAGTGCCAATGATACCGGCGGGCCATTCCGTTGCGGTCGTTAAGTCCTTGCTGGACGACTGCCCACTCGCCATTTGCTGTAACAACAAAATTGTGGAGATAGATCTGAAACCCGTCGGCTATCGCATTGTTATCGACGCGGGCCGTTAGACGACTTGTGCGAACCAGGGCATCGCCATCAAACCCACGACGTTCTGCGAGCTGCAATAATTCACTCGGAGTATTGCGCGAGAACCGGCCACGTCCTCCACATACGTAGATTCCGAGCTCGTCTGCCTTCGGCGCGAGACCTCGCTTCAAAGCCCCCATAACCGACGTGGTGATTCCGGACGAATGCCAGTCCATTCCCATCACAGCACCCATGGCCTGAAACCAGAATGGATCACTGAGTCGCGACAAGAAGGCCGAGGTACCGTAATCGTGAATGATCGTTTCGGTGATAGCAGTGCCCAGCTTGGTCATGCGCGAGGCAAGCCAGTGAGGGACGTGACCGCCATGGAGAGGAAGATCTGCAACTCCAGAACGCTTCATACTAACTAGTTGGGGCTGACGCCAAATCTTTCGGCCGCGCGCTCACGCGCCTTGATCGCTTCGACTTCGCGGTCGCGCGGTGGTGCAGTTGTGATTAACGAGTCAATGAGTTTCCGTGCGGCTACCGTCACTTCCTCGACTGCCTGATTAAATACCTCTTCATTCGCCTTCGACGGCTTCGTGAAGCCGCTCAGTTTGCGCACGAATTGAATTGCCGACGCTTGGATTTCCTCGTCAGTTGCCGGTGGTTTGAAGTTGTGAAGAGTTTTGATGTTTCTACACATGATTACTATTGTCCTACGTCTTTTCGCGAATCTTCTCTGCGCAATCTCGGGGTCCTC
>DATEXA010000400.1:0-7067 GCA_035257465.1 Pyrinomonadaceae bacterium
TACGCAACCGGCCACCGGCAACAAGCCAGCAGCTGCGAAGACAGGAAGTCCCAACAAGCCGAAGAACAAATAGTTACTCGGACATTTTTCACTCTACGGAGTAACGCCGGAAGCGAGTCGAATTTTTAGACAAGCTTCCGGCGTTTGTTATAATCCGGCCTGCTTTGAGAAACACCGACACTTCTATTCCCGATCTCGACCTACTTGAGACGATCCTTGCTTACAACTTTAACGATCGCGCTCTACTCGAACGTGCGCTTACCCATCGCTCGTGGGCTCACGAACAAGTTGCACCTGGAGACGAGCACCACGCCAGGAAGCTTCACAACGAATCTCTGGAGTTTCTCGGTGACTCGGTCCTGGGGCTGGTAGTAGCTAACTATCTCTGCAACTCCTACCCTGTCGGTACCGAAGGCGAACTATCGCGAATGAAGCATCGTTTAGTCAGTGCACCAACACTGGCAAAAGCTTCAGTCGCTTTGAAGCTCGGTGATTTCCTACGCTTTGGTCGCGGTGAAGAAAAGAGTGGCGGCCGTCAGAAGAATGCGTTGTTAGCTGATGTATTCGAAGCTATCACCGGTGCAATTTTTATGGATGGTGGAATGGAAGCGGCTACACTTTTCATTTGCCATGCGCTCAGCGACGAGCTTCAGGGTGCAGACCCACTGGCCGCTGCGATGGCGGACTACAAGACCATGCTCCAGGAAAGGCTCCAGGCGCAGCGTCGACAGGCACCTCGATATACTGTGATCGAAACCCTTGGCCCTCCACATCGACGAGTCTTCCATGTCGAGGTTTCCTGGGAAGGTGGCAGCATCCGGGGAGAGGGACATTCCATCAAAGCAGCAGAAGTAGCTGCGGCGCGAGCTGCGTTGGACGTCATGAGACCTGACGAGACAGAAGAAACTGTTTGACCTTCAGCCATTTTTGCTCCCTCCACTTGACCGTGTACACTTAACGTATCTAGGATGTTTTTTAATGGCGAGTAACATAACTACTGACAAGGTGAGCAAGGGCGAAACGGAAACAACAACCGAAGCCAACACCTCCACATTCTCACGAATATTTAATCGTAACGGCAATTCAAAGACTCCTCCGCCGGCGCCTGCAAAGCCAAAGGGACCTCCAAAGACTGTTTGGCGTGAATATTTCGAGTCAGCAGTGGTCACGGTCATCATGGCATTGTTTGGCATGACTTTCATTGTCCAGGCCGTCAAGGTTCCCACGGGTTCGATGCAGAACACCATCACAATTGGCGACCATCTGCTCGTTAATAAGTTCATCTTTGCTCCCGGTGAATCGCTGCCTTTCCTGCCGCAGAGAGAGATTCACCGTGGCGATATCATCGTCTTCAAGTATCCAGGTAACCCTTATGATCCACGTCGCGACGATCGGCCTGATAACAAACCCATCCTGACCAACTATGTGAAGCGTGTAATAGGACTGCCCGGTGATCGGATTAGTCTTGATGGCAAGAACGTAATTGTGAATGGACAGGTACTACCGGAACACAGGATTGATGCAATCGACCACAACCGAAAAGATCCTCTTCAGATCATCAAGACCCCTCCGCGCGGACCGAATGAGACTTACGATGTCTACTACCGTCCTGAAAATGATGAAGACGATACCAGCGCGTACGATGTTTTTACCAAAGCGGGAAACGGCAAAGAGGTAGTTGTTCCTGCTGGCAAATATTTCGTGATGGGCGACAATCGCGACAATAGCGAAGACAGTCGCTTCTGGGGATTTGTGCCCAGGGATCTCGTTATAGGTCGAGCGATGTTTGTTTACTGGTCGTACGATGAAAGTGCGCCATCTAGTGGCGGAGGACTCGGAATCATTGTCGACTTCTTCAAGAACACACGCTGGAGTCGTACGGGTACTCTGGTTCGCTGAGAAGAATCAAAAGACAAATTTACTTAATCAGGGGCAGACATCCATGTTTGCCCCTGAATCCTTTTGACAAAGACGCCATGTAGAATCCGGCCTTCATAAACATGACTGACCTGACATTGAAGAGCCGGCTCAGACACCTCATCAAGCGCATCAACGACGACGATGTGTTTGGTCGTGCCGCTCAACTCTCGTACTACTTCCTCCTCGCGCTCTTTCCACTGTTGCTGGTCCTAATAAACCTGCTCGGGTTCATGGCGCAACAGGGAACCGAGTTCCGGACAAAGTTGATCAGTTATCTCGCTGCGGTGATGCCATCGAGCGCGGTTGCGCTCGTACGCACGACACTAGACGAAATCAGCGCTGCGAGTGGAAGTGGAAAGTTGTCGCTTGGTTTGCTGGCTGCTTTGTGGGCGGCCTCAAATGGAATGGGGGCGATTAGCCAAACGCTTAATGCTGCCTACGATGTTCGTGAGA
Organism: Pyrinomonadaceae bacterium; assembly: GCA_035257465.1. Taxonomy (GTDB): domain Bacteria; phylum Acidobacteriota; class Blastocatellia; order Pyrinomonadales; family Pyrinomonadaceae; genus PSRF01. The sequence continues at coordinate 2,374 of DATEXA010000400.1, forward strand.
CGCGCCCATGGTGGAAAGTCAGATTGATTTCGGGCGCGCTGACCGTCGCTCTTTCAGTACTGATAATTTCAGCACTGACGATTGTGCTCTACGGGGGATCTATTGGTGAGGCGTTGGCGACACGATACGGCTTTGGTCAGCTGTTCACAGTCTTATGGTCAATTTTGCAATGGCCAATTGCGCTTGGCTTTGTTCTCGCCACTTTCAACCTGATTTACAACTTTGCACCTAACGTGTCGTCCGCGCGGAGAAGCTGGTTTACACCTGGCGCAGTAGTTGGCGTTGCGTTGTGGCTGCTCATTTCATTTGCTTTCCGGGCATATCTTCACTACTTCAATTCGTATAGTGTGACATATGGCTCACTCGGGGCGTTGATCGTTCTGATGCTGTGGTTCTATCTCACAGGTGTTGCTATCCTCATTGGCGGCGAAGTCAATTGTGAGTGGGACGAGCATTGTGATGAGGATGTTGGGAAAGACAATTCGGATTAGTTTGTTTGTGACACTGGTCTTCGGCCTGATCTGTGTCTGCACTGTCTTTTCCGCGCCGCAGAAAAAACCTCGGCAAAAAGAACCACAGCAAAAAAAACCACAGCCTGTCAGTGAATTGTCGCGGCTACGCGATGACTACATCAAAGCGACAAAGGATTATAAGGCGAGTCTCGAAAGACTGGCCGCGATATATGAGGACAATGTAAAGAAAGCTGATGAGAAATTAGCCAACGCGAAGACACTCTTCGACGAAGGTTTGATATCCCGAAGCCAGGTGGAAGAGGACGAACGTTTGGTTAAGACCGCGCAGGAAAAAGTTTCGGAAACTCGAAAGCAAATGGCGAGCGCTGATAGTCAGATCGCGGATGTTCTCGTGGAATCAGAAGCAGACGCTGAGATGGCAAAGAATCTGCGACTGGCTAAAGGCGGACTTTTCAGGACGACCGCATTCACGCGCTATAACGGCACGTCCGGGTGGGGCTTGAATGACGCCTGGAAGGTAGAACGGTTCTTCTCGGATACCTTTCACAAACCGTTGCCGATCGCAGTGTTTGGTCAGGGAGCAATTCATGATCGTTGGCATCTCGATCATCGAAACGCGATGGACATTCAGCTTCACCCGGATGGCGTGGAAGGACAGGCATTACTAAACTTCCTCCAGAAAAACGGAATTCCATACTCAGCTTTTCGTTCGGCAATACCTGGGACAGCGACAGGGCCTCATATTCATATTGGCAGGCCGTCGCATCGTTATTGATTCATAATCATTCCAACGTGCTTTCCCTGTGGTCAAGAGAAGCAGCCACCTCGTCATTGTAGAAAACTATGAAAGCCCGAATCGCAATACATTCCCTCTTACTACTCTTCGTATTCTTACTCTTACCGACGTCGGTCTTTTCACAGATGAAACCCACACTCACTCAGAAAGACGCCTCGCATTTTGCGGCGCTTGCTTTGAAATGTATTAACCGTGAGCTGCCAAATAAACCGGAACACGTCTTGAACAGCCCTTCCGATGTTCAAAGTCCGAAGCAATTGCATCCGGCGTTTTATGGCTGTTACGACTGGCATTCGTCTGTTCATGGACACTGGATGTTGATTCGACTCTTGAAAACATTTCAGACGCTGCCCGAAGAAAAGCAAATTCGTCAGGCGCTTAACGCTAATTTGACTACCGAGAATCTTCGAGCCGAAGCGACGTACCTAACACAGCCTAACCGGCAATCGTTTGAACGTACGTACGGTTGGGCCTGGCTTCTTAAGTTGGCTGAAGAGCTTCATTCGTGGGACGACCCGGACGGTGATCACTGGGCCGAAGCGCTTCAACCACTCGTGGACGAGATCGTGAAGTCGTACAAGAACTTCCTTCCCAAACAGAACTACCCGATTCGAACCGGTGTTCATCCAAACACTGCGTTTGGTCTGGCGTTCGCCCTCGACTACGCAAAGACTGTTGGCGATCGAGATTTCGAGGCTTTACTAATTGAACGGAGCCGAAGTTACTTTGCCAAAGATGTCGATTATCCAGGTGCGTGGGAACCCGGTGGCGAAGATTTCTTCTCGCCCGCACTGATCGAAGCTGACTTGATGCGTCGTGTTATGAAGCCCGCCGACTTCACTGAATGGTTTCACCGGTTCCTGCCGGGGACTGCACAAGGAAATACGTTAACGTTGATGCAGCCGGCGATTGTCACCGACCGAACCGATCCCAAACTAGTTCATCTTGATGGGTTGAATTTGAGTCGAGCCTGGTGCATGCGCAACATAGCTCACGCCTTGCCCTTGAAGGATCCGGCGCGGGCTGCATTGGCGAAGGCAGCCGCAACACATGCTGCCGCCGCGCTTGCTCACGTCGCGAGTGGGGATTACGCGGGGGAACATTGGCTAGCATCGTTTGCTGTGTTCTTGCTTACAACCGAAGCGAGTTAACTTAACAGTCTCATGGGACCTTGCCGTTGAAGCGGTTGAGATCCTCGTCACGTCGATTAGTCGGCCCAGCCATTCTGGGGAATTCTGATTTCTACTTGCAGGCCGCCGTCAATTGCGTTGCTCGCTTTGATGCTGCCACCGTGCAAGCCAACTGCGCGGGTTGCGATTGCCAATCCCAGGCCTGTACCGCCACTTCTGCGATCACGTGCGTCTTCCACTCGATAAAATGGACGGAAGATATCGTTGATAGCTTTTTCTGGAACGCCACGACCGTGATCCCTCACCGTGACAAGTGCTGCCTTTGATCCGTTGTTAGACTCGCAAGTTAAAGACACTTCCACCTCGGTTTCTGGAGCCGTATGGCGAACCGCATTACGGACAACGTTCTCTATCGCGCTTCCCAGCAATTCAATTGATCCTCGCGTCTCGCATGCCTGGTTCTGAACAACTCTGACTGCACGCTGGTTCGCGCGTGCTTCGTAATCTGCGTCCTGTGCAATCCTCTCAATCAGTGCTGCCAGATCAATCTGTGCCTTTGTGATCACTTCAGTTCCACTCTCCACCTGTGTCAGATCCAGGAGCTGCCCGATCATCTCATTCATTCGACTTGCTTCACGAGCGATTCTATCTAACGACTGCATCACTTCCGGATTACCGCGACGTCGTGCAAGACCCAGCGCCACACTCTGACGAGCTAACGGCGAACGCAGCTCATGCGATATGTCGGCAAGCAGACGTCTCTGTGCAGCAACCAGCGATTCGATGTGTGCGGCCATCTGATTGAAATCTCTTCCCAGATGTCCAATTTCATCGCGACGTCCCAACAGCGAAGGCTCAACCCTGGCCGCCAGATTGCCATCGGATAGTTCATGAGTTGTGCTGCGAAGTTTTTCGATAGGTTGAGCAAGAGATCGGGCGAGCAAATAGCAGAACAAGCCGCCCACCACGAGCAACGGCAGCAAGGTGCGCGCACCAACCCGCAGGACGAACAGTAGTGATCCCGGTTCACCCAGTCGTGGTGGCGGCGGTCGATCCGGCGGAGGATACTGGGCCACCAGGATATAAGTCGCACCCCTGGATGAATGTATTAACTGAATTCCATGCGGCGAGGGAGGACCAGATCGACCATTGGAAAACTCGAAGATGAAGGGAGTCGAATCGCTGACGCGACGGGCAAGTAAGTTTACATTCTCCTCGACTGGTTGCCCGGAAACGTCCTCAAGCCGGTCGTTGAGTAATGTTGCGTGAACTGCTGAGGTCTTTGCCAGTCGAGTGAGATATGAACTCAAGGCACTCACTCCGCCAACTTCAAAGGTCTCGACAGCAGTTTGGCCCACAAGGCTGGTCATCGGCGCAAGTGGGTGTCCGCGAGACGGTTGAAATCTTCGTTCGGCAATAATACCTGTTGCGAATGAAGCGATATTGACGAGGATCATCGCCAGGCCAAACCAAAGAAACACTCGCAGGAAAAGACTTCGCATTACGCCTTATCGCTTTCACCCGTTGGCGCCGCATAAATGTAACCGACGCTGCGAACAGTTTTTATTCGCTCCGCTCCGTTGACCTGATGACCCAGTTTGCGTCGCAAGTTCGCAACGTGGGTATCCATGCTCCGATCGAATGGAGACAGAGACCTATGCAGGACGTCTTTGACGAGCTCTTCACGCGACACAATACGCCCGGCGGCTTTGATCAACTTCTCGAGCAGTGCATATTCTGCCAGCGTCAGTTCAATGGTCTCACCAGCTCGGCGAACAGTGCGCGTGGCGTGATCCATTTCGATGTCTCCAATAACCATCTTCTGTAATCTGTTTTGATCTGGAAGAGTTCTTCGGAGGACTGCATTGATGCGAGCGAGTAGCTCGAGAGGATCAAAAGGCTTTGGCAGATAGTCATCAGCCCCGATCTGTAAACCCACGATCCGGCTGACAGCATCTCCGCGAGCTGTCAACATCACAATTGGTAGACGTGACCGACTACGTATTTGCGTTAGAAGCTCAAAACCGTTAAGCCCTGGAAGCATGTAGTCCAACACTGCCAGGGCATGCTCGCCAGATAACGCGCGCTCAAGACCGGTTTCGCCGTCATAAACTGCCTCGACTTCATAGCCATCTGGTTCGAGGTACTCGGCGACCAACTCACAAAGCTCTATGTCATCGTCAACTACTAGTATCCGTGGCATCGATCAATCAGCTCGAGTTCAACAATTTCGCGTAATTCTATCTTAGTGGCGATGCCTTCTTTGTAAAGCACTGTGTTCGGAAAAGCTCGGGG
>DATEXA010000401.1:0-3907 GCA_035257465.1 Pyrinomonadaceae bacterium
TGTCAGGAGAAGCAGAATGAAGCGGAATATACCACAATTATTCCTACCATTTGCGAATATTTTCCCAACTTAATTTCCCAAACTTAATTAGTAGCCTTCACCATAAACCACAATCCTGCCGAGGAATGGGCGTTACAAGAAAGTGAAATAATAAGTCGCAAACACCACCCCAGTCCCATCCAAATAGGGCCTAGACTCAAACTGTAGGAACCGGTTTCTGGCTACTAGCGCAGTTGCGTGTTCTTCAACCTGACGCCTTGCGTACCTGAACGCTGCCTGCCGCTTCAACTGTCATGTGTTGTTGGAAAAGGTGTGCTGAGGCAGCAAGAAAATCGTAAGACGTAATGATTCCGATAAGGTGGTTATTATCAACCACGGGAATGCAGCCTATGCGATTCCGTCGCATGATGGCGATAGCTTCGAGTGATGAAGTTGACGGACTAACTGTAATTGGATCGGGCAGCATTATCTCACGCACTGTAATCGCGATGCTGTCGTGATCGGCTACAGCCTTCGTCAAGAGTCGTAACAGCATTCGATGAGTAACAAGGCCCACCAACTTACCGTTCTCATCCTCAACCGGCACATGCCTGATATGTCTCCAGTCCATTACGCTTGCCGCCAGGTCAATAAGATCTTCTGGATGAACCGTGAATAGATCGGTTGACATGAACTGCGAAACAGTTCGATACCCCTGCGCCCAGTCTCCAGTATCCTCAGGCTTGATCTCCGGCCAAAGATGCACGGGTTTGCCTTCCTTTTGATGGGCCAACATGGCAGAAGTGAGCATTCGTTGACGAATATCCTTAGAGACTTCGTCTTTCGTTTCCGCGAAAGCTTTCCTGATCCAGCGGGCCCCTGTTTGGCGACTCCGCGCGCGCTCCTCGATGATGTCGAGATACCTGTCAATATCGTTCTCATCGACCGCTGATTTCCTTAGACCCTGTCGAGCCAAAGGCAGTAGCTGGTCAAGTATCAGCGTTGATGCGGTAACACACTGTCCATCAATCCAGGTGAAGTGAGCCTCAAGGCCATGGCGAGCAGCTCGGAAGAAATTCGACTTGGCATCGTCGAAGTTCATGCGACGCGAGACTTCGCCATACTCTTCCGGTAACGCCAACATCAATCCTGAGAAGAAAGCGGCGTTTGCGATTTCGTCGACAATAGTTGGACCCGCAGGCAGCGCACGGTTTTCAATACGCAGATGCGCAACACCGTCACAGACGCCATAACACGCTCGGTTCCAACGCCACACAGTACCGTTATGGAGACAAAGTGCCGAAAGACGAGGCGTCTCTCCACGAGCAAGAACCTGAAATGGGTTCTCGTCTGGTTGACCGATCATGATTGGTCGGAAGCGTGAGATTTGATCGTGAAACAATTCAATAACTGAATTACGCAACCACTGATCACCAAAACTCACTCTCGTTGGTTGACTTCGTGCTAGTTGGGGTCGAGAGCGTTCGTCAGTCGAATGTTGAAACAGGGCCACCCTGGTTTCGTGCCATAGACGGTGACCAAACAGCAGTGGGGAATTGACAGCGACTGCCAGCACCGGAGCAGTTATCGCTTGTGCGAGATTGTAGTGGTTGACGAATTCATCGGGGCTGCTTTGAAAGTGCACCTGAAAGCTTGTATTGCACGATTCCATCATGATGTTGTCGTGCGTGAGGTGAAGCTCATCAAGGCCCTTGATGTGAATCGAGAATGGGCCTCCCCGCATGCCAATCACACCCCGATTTAGTTCCAGATAACGCGGATTCGATGCAAGGTTTGCAAGAGTAAGGTCTGACTGTTGAAGCGTCGGGAGGATTCCTGACAGTAAGACGTCGGCATTAAGCGTTTGCGCACTTGCGCGAGTCTTATCGATAAGCTGTTCCAATTCTGACTGCATTTGACTGAAACAGGTGCCCGTCAAGACAAGGGGCGTCAGATTAGCCTCAAGATTGAACTTCGCAATCTCTGTCGTCAGCCGGGATTCATTAACGTGACTTAGAACTTGAGCAGAAACCGGGGCAGGTCGAAGGTTGGAATCAATCAGAAACATCTCCTGCTCAGCTCCGAGGCGTGTCACGCCGCTCTCTACACGAGCGTCTTCCAACATGAAGGCTAGCGCGCGCAGGTCCTCGAGCAACGCTTTCATAAAGGCGTGAGCTTTCTTTTCGTCTATATGTTGTTCGACGTTATGTTCACCCATGGCTAGCTTTGTTTTAGTCAGTGCAAGTTGGAGGCCAGCTAAGTTTAGCGCAATATGCAGTTGGAAACTGCGCTGGCGCCTGTGAACTATAACCGGGAAAACACGACAGGTGTGCAATAACACACAGTGGGCACCGGTGTCCTGTATGCTTTTGCTTGTCGGCGAAGGCTGATTTGGCTCTTTACTCAAAGACAAATAGCGACAAGCTAAAGCGTATCGGACATGGTTTACTTCACTTCGCTGGCAAAACTGCGGGCTTGCTTTTCGACTTCTTCAGCACTCGTTGGGCCCGAAAGGATGAGAAGTCGATATCGAAAGGTAACAATCTGTTGCGGCTGAAGTGTGAAGTTGAGTTTCTCTCGTCCATTACTAAACACTTCCTGGCCCAGCGGATTGGCAGCAAACAATCCGTAGCCGCGTGCGTGCCAATAGGTCGGAAAGCCGACGTTACTCGGATGATCAAGAATTGCGAGAGTAATCGGTTCCTTATTAACTTTGCCGGTCAACATCGTCCAACGGGCACGTGTTCCCCAGACAGCATCACCAGTCTTTCCCTCGCTGCTATGGTAGAGACCGCTGACTCCGGTGTTGTCCAGCACTTTTACCTCAGTTGCATGACCGCTGGAATCAGTAAAAACCAGCGGCTCGTTTGAAGGTTGTTCAAGTTCACGTCGAACTCGCATGCCGAGGAGGCCTTCTTTGTTGTCTTGAAATACGACAGGTTTAGTTAAGGCTGTCAGCTTCGTAATTCTATCCACCGCACGCATCGTTGGTCCGCTATGAAAAACAAAGGTCGTAGTCTCTCGCACGACTGGCTGCCCATCCGGCATTAACCAATCCATTTCCACCGTCAACTCAGCGCGATCTTTTCCATCTGACGTGTGGACAATGCGACGGTGAACAACCGAGCCCATCTTTTTTTGTTGTTCGGCTGGCAGTTCGATTGAATTATTCCAGAAGTCGACTCCATTTACGTTCCCGTAGTTGAACCAGAGACCGATGTGATGTGGGTGATCCACGCGCTCGCCGGTTCGCGGTTCGAGCGGAAAACCACGGGTGACGATCGTACCTTCAGCCGTACGTAGCGGAAACAGCGTTGGCACTTTGAGCTTTTCCGACCACTGATAAGAGGTGAACGGCTGTCCATCAACAAGGATATCAACACGGCGAGCTGCTTCATCTTTGACGACGCGCACACCGCGTTGCTGTGCAGTTATCGTTGCAGGAGTTAAGCAATTAACCAGTGTAACGACGATCGCGACGAGGACTACGCGCTTGAAGTACATCATGTGATTCCTATGTTGAGACGGCATTCCACCAAGTTAGTCTGCAGTCCGCGACGCGGACGAATGACAGTAGCCCAGCGATTTATCGCTGGGTTAGCGATGATTGCTCTTGTAAGTCCGTGAATCGGACGGCTGAACTCAAATGTATTTGAAACAATCGGTTAGATCCTTCGATCAGTCGTCCGCTCCACGGACTACGCTCGCTTCAATGCTTTCCCAGCACTAAAGTGCTGGGCTATTAGCAGTCGTCCGCTAGTCGCGGACTACAAAAAGCCACTCTTTTTCAATGCCCTTTGAGACCTCAACTTTTCAGAACACTTCCCTTGCGTCGTTCAACTCACCACGACTTTTTGATTAACGTCATCAAAAGTGATCCGCTGTCCTGTTTGCAACGCTGCAATGGTCATACAGATTGCCGTCGAAT
>DATEXA010000402.1:0-4266 GCA_035257465.1 Pyrinomonadaceae bacterium
TTACTACGGGCAGATCTGTACTCCTTAACCGGTCGGTTCATTGGTCAATCGTTCTTCTAGTGACAGACAATCTGATAAACGGAAGCATTATCGTGCTTCAGTCAAACTCAGCTCGGTGTCGTTCGTTGAGATAGTAATCACTGCAGCGAATGTCGATTTGTCTGCGGTGATGGCGCGATTATGGCGCGATGGCGTGATGAGACTTAGTGAGATGTAACTAACTTTGACGGCTGCTAATTCGGTAAAGGACTGCTACATCTCACTTGTTCAAGTTTGATTGATGCTCCTCAAACCGTCTCATAATGTGTTGGTTCGTGGTTCGAATCCCTGCGGGGCACCAAAGATACTGCCGATTTCCGATTTGTAGATTGCCGATTTTACCCCGCCGAAATTTAAAGCCAACCCACTCAGCGTGGCGTGGTGTCCACCACCAGTTGCTCCTGCCAAACTGCAAAACGTAATAACAAGAATCTTGCGGTGGTCACATAGGACCGCGCGTAAGAACTCGCACGTAGACGCGCTGTCCCGCTAAAATAGCGTGCTCTTAATCGCGAATTACTAAGTGCTCATTAAATGTCCGTTGTGACTGGCACAAAACTAGGCCGCTACGAAATCCGCTCAAAAATTGGTCAGGGTGGAATGGGAGAAGTCTATCTGGCTGAGGACACCACGCTGCGACGGCCAGTGGCAATTAAGTTTATCTCTCTCGACTCGATGGAAAACGAAGAAGTCAACAAACGTTTCCTGCGCGAGGCACAGATTGCGGCCCAGCTTGACCATCCAAACATCTGCACAGTCCACGAAGTGGCCGATGAGAACGGCCGCAGCTTCATTGTTATGCAGTACGTCGAAGGCGAGACGCTCGACGCTCGAATGAAGCGAAAGCCTCTGAGCACTTCCGAATCGGTCGACACCGCCGCCGCAATTGCTGATGCTCTAACTGAAGCACACAACCGCGGCATCATTCATCGCGACATCAAGCCAGCGAACATCATGATCACGAAACGCAACCAGGTTAAGGTAATGGACTTTGGCCTGGCGAGATTGTCGCAGCCGTTCGGGTTAGGGAGCAATTTGGAGATTGATGCCGAGGCTTCGACCCAGGCCTTGTTGACCACGCCTGGGGCGATCGTCGGAACAGTTCCCTATATGTCGCCCGAACAAGTTCATGGACAAGCTCTCGACGCTCGCACAGATATTTTCAGTTTCGGTGTCGTCCTTTACCAGATGCTCACCGGCGTGCAGCCATTCGCGGCCGAGAGTCCCGCGGGGATTATTTCGGCAATTCTCACCCGAGAGCCCTCCGTCGTCTCCGATTTCGTCAAACACTGCCCCGCCGAGCTGGAGCGGATAATTCGAAAGTGTTTAGCTAAAGATCGCGCGCTCCGGTATCAAACGATGAGCGATGCGAGAACCGATCTTCAGAAACTGCGTGTCGGACGTGAGCAAGGTTCTTCAGTTCGTGCTATTCAGCCAACAGCAGAGCCGCAACCAAACGCCACGGTCAGCGGTGAGGTGCCAAAGCGACCCGCCAATATCAGCCGCCGTGCGGCGCTTGCTTTAGCAACAGTTGTCTTGGCAGCGATGCTGGTCTCGGCGTACGCGCTCTTCTCTAACGCCTCGCGAAAAACGAACGACAATCCACCAAATTCAGTGGCCTACGATACTTACTTGCACGCAAAGGTTCTGATGAGTAGTGAGAATCGAGAAGATAATGAATCCGCTACCAAACTTCTCGAAGGCGCTGTTGGTACGGATCCCAAGTTTGCGCTGGCGTGGACGGAACTAGCTCGCGCTTACTACATCAGAGCCTTCTATTACACGCCCGAAGAGTCGAAGGAACTGAATCTGAAAGCGGAATTCGCAATTGTTAAGGCGTTGTCGATTGATCCTAATTTGGCTGAAGCGCACTTCGTTCGCGGGTTACTCTTATGGACACATGCAAACCGATTTCCCCACGCACAAGCGATTGAGTCATATAAACGGGCACTCTTGCTAGATCCAAAACTAGATGAGGCTCACCATCAACTCGGACTCGTGTACTTTCATGTGGGCTTACTCGATAAAGGTTGGACAGAGATTGATAAGGCGGTTGCCATCAATCCGAGCAATACGTTGGCGCGCTTTCGTTTCGGAGTCATCTATCTTTATCGGGGACAGTATGAAGAGGCACTATCGTTTTTTAAAAGTACGCCGTTAGAAAAAAATCCATCCCTGTGGGCATTCCAAACGGCCACCGCACTCTTTCAGCTGGGCAGGAATGACGAGGCCCTTAGCCTCCTCGATAAGTATTTGCATGATTATCCGAAGGATGAAGGAGGCGTGGGGGCGAGTGTTCGCGCTATGATTTTTGCTAAAACTGGGAAGCCTCGTGAAGCGGAAGCGGAGATCGCGCACGCGATCGCTATAGGCAAAGACTTCGGGCACTTTCACCATACAGCCTATAATATAGCTTCGGCCTATGCACTGCTGAACAAACCCGAGCAGGCGGTTCAATGGTTACAGACGGCTGCTGATGATGGCTTTCCGTGCTATCCCTTGTTTGCAAACGATTCGAACTTGAAGAGTTTGCGCGGGGACGAGCGTTTCATCGCCTTCATGGCCAAACTAAAACAGCAATGGGACCGATATAACACTACGCTCTGAAGCTTTGCCTAAAAGCCATATTTTCGGTGCCCGAGTTCAACGACTGATGATTGACTAGTCAGATGGCGCGATGGCGTGCTCGGACGTAGCAAGATGTAACGAACTTTGACGGCTGCGGATACTGTTACATCTTGCTTGGTCCAACTTCGTTAGTGCCGCTCAATAGGTCTCATAATCTGTTGGTTCGGGGTTCGAATCCCTGCAGGGGCACCAATCAAAAAGCGAAAGACAGAAAGTTGATGATTGAAGCGCAACCAACTCAGCGCAGTTCGGATATCGCGCGCACGTTTTCCTCAGATGATCTAACCGTAGGCACTCTCCGCTGACTCGATCCCTTCGGTCTGATAAAGAATCAATCTGCTTTCGTCTGCGATGAACTGCCGCGTTCGGTTCTTTGATTCCAGACACAACTCGGACTGCAATTGATATTCCGACTCATCTACATAACTGTTTATCACGACCAGGAGATTCGGATCCTGTATGACCGGAAGTCTGGGGAAGTCGTTGCTCGCCAGCTCACTAATCAACATAGTCGGTTTGTTCTTCAGGCAGGCACGATAGTCTTTTTCGAAAGAACCGATCAGTTGATCAAGCTGATTTGCCTTTGCCAGATAAAAGTCAATCACCACGACGCCAGCTTCCCTCTCCAACTCGTTCCACTCAAAGCCTGCGCTTAGCGGTTTCAAAAGGTGAACGTGATCCGAATCCAACATCATCTCGTTGGCGTCTGGGCCAAATCGTTTCCAAACTTCGCCTTGCTCATAGAACCCTCGCAGGAAAGCCAGTCTTGATTGCATGTCTTCAAAGCCGCGGATCCAGAAGAATCTGTCGCTCTCGCCTTTGATCCTGAATGGCGCCAAAACGCGAGCACCGTTTTGAGATTCAAGGAAATGATCGCCAAAGTATCTAATGAATCTTTCCCGCGTGCCGGGTTTCAATAGATAGTTCCGCAGTTCAATGACTGTGAGCTTTGGATTTGTGTTCATCGGTTACTGCCTTTGTCTTTCTGTAGAGAGGGAAACTCTGTCAGCAACGATTAAGTGTGCGACTTCACCGGATCAAGTAAACCGTGTCTGTCGTGAGGAAATCATTTCATTCCCTCTTTGGTTAGATACGCCTCCCCTGATTCTTCATCTCCATCATAGTAGCATCGTAAACTTCAAAGCTCTTTGCTCCCGGTTTGATGTGGGTGAACAGCGCGTCTTAAAGCTTATTGGTGTACGTCAACGCTCGCTTTAGTCCGTCAGGTGCGTCCTTCTCGCCCTACCTCGGACATAGCCCATCATTTGCTAATTTGAGGTACGGGAATACAGATAAAAGAAAGATGCCGCGCTGGTTAAGTGCGGCATCTTCGAATCGGTTAGATTTTGTGTTGGTAGCTGGCTCAAGGCCGGCCGAGGATTCCACCTAAAACACTGCCGACGCCGCTTCCATTATTCCTTCTTCGGTAGTCACCGTTATTGTTGTAACCGCCATACTGCTGGAAACCTGCGTCATACCCTCGGACGAAACCATTGCGAAACTGCTGCGACGACGCATCCTTGTAGTAGTGTGAACGCTGCGGGCTATAGTTCTGGCCACGTTGAGCATCGCTGGCGCCAGTGTTTAGACCGGCTTGGT
>DATEXA010000403.1:0-4201 GCA_035257465.1 Pyrinomonadaceae bacterium
TGCTCGTGGGTCGCCGCCCGGTTCCCTGCCGCCGCGAGTGTGCAACTGCGCGACGATGGCACGGCCCGCGTCGCATCTGCCACCCAGGACATCGGCACTGGCATGTACACGGTGCTCGGGCAAATTACCTCGCAGCGCACCGGAGTGCCGCTGAACAAGATCGAAGTAGCGCTCGGCGATACAGCATTACCGGAAGGCCCGGTCTCGGGCGGCTCAATGGCTACCGCATCCGTCGTTCCTGCCGTCCTTGCCGCAGCTGATAGCGCGATCTCATCGCTTCTGACCGTCGCATCAACAACGCCTGGTTCACCGTTTGAGAACCACAAGCCGGACGATCTCGCGTTCCAGGATGGGCGAGTCTTTGTGAAGAGCGACGGTGCTGCCAAAGCTTTGCCGTTCGCGGATCTACTGCGCCTTGCAAACCTTCGCTTGGTCTCGGGCAGCGGTTCATCCGAAGCGACCTTTGGTAATCCGAAACCGAAGTTCTCGATGCACTCGTTTGGCTGTCATTTCGTTGAGGTGACATGGCAACCGGAGATCGCGCGGCTGCGCGTGACCCGTGTTGTGACCGTCATGGATGCGGGCAGGATTATTAATCCACTTACTGCCCGGAATCAGATCATGGGTGGGGTTGTGATGGGAATCGGTATGGCGTTGCTAGAGCACACCACTTACGATCCGCAGAATGGTGCACCGATCAACAGTAACCTGGCGGACTACATCGTAGCAGTGAATGCCGACACGCCGCCGATCGAAGTGCACTTCCTCAATTACCCAGATAAAGAGATTAACGAACTTGGTGCGCGCGGGATTGGCGAGATCGGTTTAGCTGGCGTCGCGCCTGCGATCACGGCGGCGGTCTACCACGCAACCGGCGTTCGCGTGCGTGAATTGCCAGTGAAGATCGAAGACTTGCTGGTGTGAAGGGTAAGAGAGATCAAAGTTAGAGCCGTCGCGAGACTCTCGGGATGAGTCAGTGGGATTTCATGGCCTGTGTTCTTAATTTCAATTAGCTGCGACTGTGGCATGTTCGCGTGTAGTTCGTAAGCGTTCTTAATGGGCGAAACAATCTGGTCCCTGTCGCCGGTTACAATAACGACGGGCACACTAATCTCAGCATATCGGTTCTTCATCACCTTCAGACTATCGTTCAAGCCTAACTCATCCTCGATATATGCCTTGAGGTGTTTTCGGGAAAGCCACGAAGAATTGGTAAGCTTCAGATATCGTTCCGGCACACGCTCAGGATAGAAGGCCTTCACCAACGCTCGTCTCAACATGCGATGCCCAAACAGCGTTTTGCCGACGCCAAAACTAAGATCGCCGATGACTGGTGTCTGCGCAATGCTCTCAAGCACACCGCCCTCATACTCGTCCGGATACGCAGCCGGCGCCAGTAACACAAGGGCTGCAACTTCATTCGGATACTTTAATGCGTAAGCCAGGGCCAGTGCTCCACCCCAGGAATGACCGACTAGAACTGTCTGATTGATGCGCAGGCTTGATAGCGTCTCGTGTAGCAGTTCAGTCTGCACTTCGACAGTTGCTTTTTTTGGTCGATCACTCCGTCCGTGACCTGGTCTATCGATGGCTACTACTCTATAGGTCGAGGATAAAAACGCTAGCGCGCCGAAATCGAAGTCCTCGACACTCCCGGCATTTCCGTGAATCATCACTACAGTCGGGCCTTCACCTGCTTCCCAGTAGTGCACGCGCAGGTTCGCCACAGTGATGAAACGATCTTGTATTGCCGGATTCTCGGAGAGTGCACGTTTGCTCAAAACGCCGGAAACTGATTGAGCACTACCATAGGCATGGAACAGGATAATAAGAACGAGAGGGCTCAAACGGTATATTGGCCTAAGGGACTGCACAATCTCCGGTCTCCACCTATGACCTAAGTCCTGAAAATAAGCGCGTCGCCTCGGTTTCGCGCCGCGCGCGTGATGCGATTATCCACTTTTTGACGATTTTTTCGACGCTTACCGGTTCGTTTGAGGTTTGTGCGGGCAGCGACGAACCGGCCGCTTCCCTCTCTTGGCGCTTCACTATGCGTATTGTGGATTTCATGACTGGTAATCTGTGACGTTTGAGTAAGTGGGCTTCGGTGCCCGGCGAAGCCCACCTAGTTGGAGCACCAAGCAACTCTGTTGGGCCAGGGCTCACTTGAAAAATTCTCTTCACCTTTCAAAAGTCGCCGTTCAGCTTGCAATCCCGATCAGCTTCTGTCCAATTTAATAAGCAAGACGTTTGCCAAAGCGGCGCTCGGCTCAGCAGATCAAATACTGAGGTTTCATCGCAGTTTCGGCTCGACGCGTTCGAACTGTCCGAAGATGACCTCGATCAAAATCGGTCAACCTCCGGCAATTCCGTCAAAATCTGCTGCAATCATTCGAATTACTTGTCCGAATTGGTCACAGTCAGTTCTGTTCAGAAACCAACCGTTGACAAACGCACTGCTCATGTGACGAAATATGAACACGTGACCATCACAGGTCACGGCTCTGGAGCGAATCCAACACAGGTGACGGAGATTTGAACTGTCAACTGACCTGTCTCGCCCACGTTCGGCATTAGACCACCCTCAAATCCACTAGTTTTTCTCGTAAACAAGCCCGTCTCACAGATTACTTAAATTGGCACAGGCATTGCCCAACCTACCGAGAAGTCAGTGATCCGCAAATAGGCGGTGATCCGCAAGTACGTATGAGTCAACTGTCCCGGAGGACGTTAGGAATCGGCGAGATGCGCTTGTGTGAAGAACTGAGACGAGAGCGATAAAGATGCTAAGGAAAAATAATTTTCGAAAAGCCGCAAGGCCCTGTCCCCTCATCGCAAAGAGTTGGATGGTAAGACTGCTTTTGCTAATGAGCATTCCGGTGGCTATCGCTGCCACACAACCAGTGAGGGCCCAAACTAGCACGCTTCAAGGGACGGTGACCGTAAGCTCAGCTAGTGGTCCGGGTCAAATACTGCCGGGTACAACCTTAAATCTGAATCCAACCAGTTCGAGCCAAAAAACACACTCAACAGTTACCAACGACCAAGGTGAATTTAGATTCACGGATCTGGCTGCTGGCACATACACGTTAGAAGTGAGTCTTAGTGGTTTCAAACCATATTCAGAAAATGTGACGATTGGATCCGGTGTGGTTACAGTCACTAACATCGGCCTTGAACTTTTAGAGGTTTCAGGCACCGTCAATGTAGCGGTGGATGATGACAATTCGATTTCAACTGACCCTGCACCAGCGGCATCATTCAAACAAGATAACTTTCAAACACTTCCGCTGGCCACCGAGCGCTTTCTGGATGCTTTGCCGCTGGTGCCTGGCGTGGTCAGAGGACCTGACGGTTTGCTAAACGTCAAAGGTGCTCGCGCGAGCCAAAGCGGTCTAACGGTCAACAGCACAAACGTTACAGATCCCGTCACGGGTGAGTTCGCAATCAATTTACCAATCGAAGCGATTCAGTCAGTCGAGATACTGTCCAATCCTTATTCGGCCGAGTTCGGTCAATTCACAGGAGCAGTCACAAAGGTCGAGACACGCTCCGGCTCTGAAAAATTTAATTGGCAGGCTGACAGTTTTCTTCCACGGGTTCGTCGTCGTGGTGGTTCGTTTGCTGGCATCGAGGCTTTTACTCCCCGGGTCGCCTTCAGTGGTCCTTTATTAAATGACAAGCTGAAGTTCTTCCAATCCTTCGAATACCGCTTTGTTCGCACACCGATCGAGAGCCTACCGCCGCTTAAGCGTGACACAGGCCTCGAGAGCTTCGATTCGCTTACTCAACTTGATTGGGACATAGACGATCAAAACCACCTGACGACGACGTTATCTCTGTTTCCGCAGAAGTTAAGTTTTGTTGGGCTAAACACATTCAATCCGCAGGAGGTCACCCCGGACTTCAAACAACGTGGTTTCCTTCTGTCCGTAAATGAGCGTCGAGTTATAAACAGTAAATCCATGCTCGAATCCACGTTCAGTATCAAGCAATTCGACGCAGACGTGTTTCCCAGTTCGGGATCTTCGCCGATGAATCTGTCGCCGGACGTGAATTCGGGAAATTTTTTCAACCAACAGACACGACGAAGCAAGCGCTACCAGGCGCAAGCGATCTATAGCTTCAGTCCGCCAAATTTCGCCGGCGAACATTTCATGAAAGTCGGCGCCGGTGTCAGTTACATAACTTTTGATGGAAG
>DATEXA010000404.1:0-11232 GCA_035257465.1 Pyrinomonadaceae bacterium
GGCGCGCTTTGTTCGGCAGGTGAAATCGCCCGGTTTCAGTTCTTACTTTTCCGGCGCTTCAAAAAGCACCTGCCATGACGGTCGTCTAATGAATGGTCGTGATCTCTGCCAACTCGTTAAGTTTCCCACTTAAATTATCAGAACGGCAGAGCGTTATGCGAAGCGACGTGGCAAATACATTACCAAGATCAACAACACGGTACGGAAAACGTGGAAGTTAACGCCTTAACAAGCGACGCCAAGTGAACCATGTCGGATAAATCGCACCGCATCGCATCAACGCTCGAGTTACAACTACAAACCTTAGAATTATCTCGTGGCTGCAAATCGGACCACACTTAGTGGAAAATTGTGTTGCCGCGACGAATTGAGCAGAGCTCTAGTTATTTTCCAGCAATTGGACCAAGCCCGGAAGATCTAACGCTCTAGCTAAATCTAGTGCGTTAGCTCCATCATTATTTCTCAGAGTACTGTCGGCTCCGCTCATCATTAAGGTCTTGACAACATTAATATTTCCAATCCGAACCGCATAGATAAGTGCGGTATCGCCACTGATAGTCGACGCATTTAGGTCTGCGCCAGCTTGTATTAGCATCTGAATAATTTCGATTGATTGGCCGCGGGCAACAGCCCAAATTAAAGGAGTCCGCCCCTTGTTGTCGCTAGCATTGACATTGGAGTCTGAACTAATAAGCAATTTCACAACACTTACGCGATCGGCCTTTGAGGCATCCATCAAAGGGGTGTGGCCCTCAGAGTCTGCAGCGTTGATGTCACTCCCGCTCTTTATCAATTCGTCCACGATTGCAGTAAATCCCTGGAAGGCCGCCATGTGAAGTGCGGTTAATCCATCGTTGTCACGTAAATGAACGTCGGCACCGAATTCTAGCAATAATTTCGCGAGAGGTTCGGACCCGGAGTGAGTGGTCCACATTAACAATGTTTTTCCGTTCTCGTCCGATGTATTAATGTCCGCCCGATCTTTCGAGAGCAGTTCGCGCAGCGCTACAAGATCTTCATTCCAAACAGCCATAAGCATTGCATGGTTCATAAGTTCGCTATCCCTCGAAATTAAGTCTAGATTGTTCGACGCTCGGATAACGCAATTGGCAACAGCAGCGTCTCATCGTTCAGCTACGTGCCCCCATTGAAACACAGTTTCGGATATACCAAACAAGGATCGATCAGAATCAAAGGAATTGTAAAGAACGTTGGTAGTTCAGGAATCGGAACCGGAACGGGGCGTGGTCCAAGTCTCTGGGGTTGAGCCAGTGGCAATACTCCTGCTGGTAGGACAGGAAGCGGCACTGGTCGATTCGCGGCTTCATCTATCCACCTAGGTAGAGGAGGCGCTGGCGGGCCACCGCCAGGCTTCTTGATGCATTTCTCGATGTAGTCTTTGATATCGTTCTTAATACCATTCTTGTAACCATTAATTTCTTTGAAATGACCACCTGGCTTCCACGTCGGCCCACCACGGCCATCCGCTACGGGATCATACTTTCTCAATTCTTTGAGCAATAAGGCGGCTTTCCTAAAAATACTTTCTCTTAATCCATCGCATTAGGCGTCCGGCGGGCACAGCCCGCTGGGATCCCTCAATGAGACGGAGCTGTTACTAACATACGAGAAAAAATTCAATCCACCCTTTAGTCCGATGGGATCTTCACTAATAAACCTGCCTCCCAACGGGTCGTACCAGCGTGCGCGGTAATACATCAGGTTTGCGTCGACATCAGCCTCTCGCCCAGTGTAGGTATAGCGCGTCGAGGCCGAAGGACTGGTCACCTTCCCAAAAGAGTCATAGGAAAAAGTGGAAGTCACGCTGCCGCCTGGATCTGCCATCTCCCGTGTTGTGCCAAGGTGATCGGCGAGGAAGTAAGACGCGGTAGTTCCAATCGTCTGGCGCAGTTTATTGTCGATGCCTGGTCCATTCAAATAATCTGAGAGCGTGCTGCCGCTTCCATCTAGATCGCGAACAACATCTGCGCCATCATAGATAAACTTCTGCGTGCCGCTCACACTGCTCGCCCTTTGAATGCGACGGCCAAGAGCATCGTAATAGTAATAGACTGTGACCGCGCCTGAAACAGACGCTTGTTTTAAACGGTTCTCATAATCCCACGTGTAGTTCCAGCTTCCACTCGCGTTTGATCCCGAAATTTCATTCCCATTCGTGTCGTAACCGAACGTGGTCCCATTTGCTGAGACCAACCGATTGAACGGTTGGTAGCTATAACTCGAGCCCAGATGTGAAACAATGCGGTTGCCTACATCGTCGTATGTGTAACTCTCGTTCGGTTGATTCGGATGTGTGGCCGCGGTCAGACGATCGAGCGGGTCATACAAATAATTGTGCGTGCCCGCATCGTCGATCATCTGCGTGATGTTGTTGACCGAATTAAACTGATATTGAAAATCAAGCAGCGTGTTCGCGCCCTTCGCGTGCGTCAATCGAGTCAGGCGATCCAGACCGTCGTATTGATAACTTGACACAACACCATTCGGCAGTGTGCGAGAGGTTAGCTTGTTTGTCGCGTCATAGGCGAAGGTGGTATTGAGGCTCGCGTTATCCGTCAACTGCGTCAGGCGATTGATTACGTCGTATTGATAGGTGGCGTTTGTCGAACCGTTCAAACCCAATTGGGTGCGGTTTGAATTGGCGTCGTAAGAGTAGCTCACGATCTGACCAAAGACATCGGTCACCGAATTCACTAGGCCCCGATTGTCGTAACCAACGGTGACTGTACCATTCTGATTTGTGGCCGTTGTCAGTCGTGAGAGAACGTCGTAGCCATAATTTGCAGAGGTCGTGTCCGGATAGCTGATCGTGGTAAGGCGATTCAGCGCGTCGTAGGAGTAATTGGTGATAGCGCCATTGTAGTCTGTTCGCTGGCTGCGATTTCCCGCCGGGTCGTAAACAAACGACATCGTGTCCGCGCCCTTGATGTTCTGAGTGACGCGACCGAGGGGATCGTAAGCGAATTCGTAGCGTTGGTTGATCGCATCGACGAGGGCAATCATCTGCGAGCGAGCGTTGTATTCATAAGCCGTGACCTTTAGCGCCGGATCAGTGGTGGTCGTAAGACGATTCGCGTTGTCGTAGCAGAAACTCGTGATTCGATTCGCCTGATCTTTTTTCTCCAACAGATTGCCCCCGAGGTCGTAAGTAAAATTCTCTTCCAATCTACCGGCCCCAGGCGTCGCTTCCGGATATTTGATCTTTTTTAGTCGATTGAAGTCATCGTATTCGTAATTGGTGGTGCGGTTCAGCGCATCAGTCACTCCAGTCAGATTCGACATCAGGTCGTACGAGTAACTCGTCGTCTTGTTTTCGGCATTGGTTTCGCTCGTGAGACGATAGGCGGCGTCATAAACAAAGTTCGTTTCATAACCGCGTGGGTCTTTGATCTTCGTTCGGCGTCCGGCCAGGTCGAAAGTGAAGAGAACAAAGTTGGTGTCTGGATAGATGATCTTCTTCAAGCGTCCGGCCAGATCATATTCATAGCTCGTCACTTGGCTGAGCGCGTTCGTCACACTCGATATTCGGCTTCGCGCATCATAAGCAATGTTGGTTTGGTTGTTCAGGGCATCGGTGCTCCGCGTCAGGTCTCCGTTCGTGTTGTAAGTGAGAGTTGTCGTGTTGTTGCGTGGGTCGATGATTGTTTGTAGTTGGCCGAGGCCGTCGTAGGTTAATGTCGTGGTGTTGTTGAGCGGATCTTTCGTGGTGAGCAGATTTCCATAAGTATCATACGTGTTGGTCCAGACGCCGTTCATTTGGTCCTTGACGGTTAAGACATCACCCAGAGCATTGTAAGTGTAGGTGATTGTTCCAGTAGCGTCCGTTTGCGTGAGACGGTTGCCATTCGTATCGTACGTGTAGCTCGTCGTGTGGTTCAACGCGTCTGTTTCCTCAACGACATTCAATTGATCGTCGTAAGTCCAGGTCTGAATCTGTGAGCCGCCGCAGCTGCAATTCCCTTCGACACTGGTCACGACATTCCGGCCCTTCGTCGCATCGAAGAAGTATTTTGTGACGTGATTCAGCGCATCGGTAACGTCGGTTTCCGTGGCGCTAACATAATTTAGGGTGTATTTCTCGGTACCATTGCCGGCAACCTCAGATGTCAGCGCCCGTCCCTGTGTATCGTACGTGTGTGACTCGACTACGTTGCCCAGGGCATCGTTTACACTCGACAGGAGAAAGTAGTTACCGTCGAATGAGCCGGAGAAAGTAAACTGCGAGCCATCCGGATAGGCAACGTTGGTCAGTATTCCCCAGAACCAATGCGTGTAGGTGGCGATTGTCCCAGCACTATCACTCAATGACCCAATGGATCCACTGCCGTCATAGGCAATTGTTACAGTCCGGCCCGCCGCGTCTGTAATCGCAGTCGGCTGGCCTGCGGTGTACGTCAGGCTCACGGTGTTGTTATTGCGATCGGCGTAGGAGACGAGCGTCCCGTCGGTGTTGAACTGATGTACGCGCCCATCCTTGTAGGTGAGCGTGTAGGTATTGTCGACGTTCTTAACGAGAGTGCCGTGGAAATCGAGCGGTCGCGCGGGCACAAACGGGTCACTCGTTGACGGCCGTGTAAAATACACTGCCCGACCGTCAGCCATATTTAAGCGCAGCGTCAGCGCGTCATACGCACTGATGGATTCGTCGAGGATTGATGACCAACCGTAACCGAACAAACCGGCACGCTTCATCCTGCTATTGAAAGTGCGCGTAATCTCCAGCCCCTCGCCCACACCAGGCAAACGATAGTCGGTTTGCTGGAGATACACGTTCCCGTTGGTGACGTTGACTGGTTCGCCCACGCCGCTGACTGGTTCGCCCATGTTGCTGTTGCAGGAGGTGGTCCCAAAGTCAGTTGCGCCGTCATCATCTCCAACATTCACAGTGAGGATTAATTCTTCAGTAACGGAAGGCGTCAAGTCGCACGGAGTGTTGATGTTGGCAAAAATATGAAGCTTGTAACTACCCGTGTAGTACAGCCAGAGATAGGCTGGGCCTGTTGTATCCGCGGAATGAGTGTCGAGTACGTGCATATCGGGGTATAAGCCCCAAACGTTGCCAACCGCATAGTTGCCGTTCAGCGCACCAATATCAACGGAGACGTAGATGTGACTGGGAGTGCGTTGCCAGACAAAGCCAGTGGGCTCGCATGTCGATGGAGTTGTGTTGGTCCAACCCATCCCCGTACAGGAGCCATATGCCTGTGCGACCGAATCAATCCTCAGCGTGCTGCCGTGAGGCGCCCACATGCCGTTCGTTACCTGGGTGCTGGTGCCGTTAATTGAAACATCAGCTGAAATGCTCTGGCCTCCGTTGACTCCGATGTAATCACACGTCTGTGCTGCGAGAGGCGAGCCAGCAGCGGTAGCAAAGAGAATAAAAATAGCTCTCATCACATTTTTCAAAAAAGGATTCATATGAGAAGAACGTGCCGATACTTGCTTGTGTTGAGATTGGGAGATGTATTCAGTCGTCTGATTGATCACCGAATCCTCCTGAACGGATGTGAGTTGGGTGAAACACACTACTTCTTAAGCCAGGTTCGGGCTTTTGTAGTTTCAACTGGGCAAGAACGCGAGGACGTTAGATCGACCTTTTCTGCGGAAGTGATCAAATGAGGCCAAGTCGGGAGGTAGCGCCATCAATCAGAAAAGGTGAGGGCAAGCTAGCAATGCTGGAAAGAGCTGTCAACGAAATCTTTGAAGTGCTTCGAGCTTCCAGCGCCACTGCTGTCTTCTTAGGAGGCGCTGCAGTACTAATCACTCAACGAGCTCTAACAATTCCAACCCCCGAAGAACTGCAAACCGTTGTCGCTACTAATTCGCCCATGAGTATTACAGGGATCGCTTTGAGGTCGCACGACGGAATCAAAATTACGATACGCTTCAAGGATGGAGCTGCGCTGTGACGGAATTGCAGTCGTTACTCTTCACGGTATCGCTGTCGATCCAGAACATCTCGTATCAGCGGTCACCAAGTTGAACCAACACAATCGCACGCCCGATTCACCCACTACCCTACCCTTTTCGACCGGTGTCCATTCCGAAAATTCCATCTGACCATGCGACGGCTTCGTTTTTGATCGACCTTAACAGTTCCCTGCCCCGATCTATTAACGTTCCCGTCGATCTCGCGCCTTAGATCGACAAAGCAGGTAACTGCTCCTCCAAGACCGGGCGGTGGTATTGTCAGGTTAACAGGCGGAGGATGAGATCAGACCGCTCATGCGGCATACTGCACCGATGAGCACCTCCGCTTCTCTTTATCATCGTCATCGCTTCCCTACCGAGATCATCAGTCATTGCGTTTGGTTGTAATTTCGCTTCGCCCTGAGCTTTCGCGATGTGGAAGAGATGTTAGCGATGCGTGGCGTCTCCCTCAGCTATGAGACAGTCCGAGAATGGTACCTTAAGCTCGGTCAGACTTATGCAAACACAGCCAGTGCCATTTACCTATGATTTTCTGGGGCAATTGCGCAGAATCTGGCGCAGAATGCCATAGAGCAGTGTCCGAATGGTCCATGACATTGGTCGGGTTGCTTGCCAAAAACGTCTTGTAGGGCAATTCTGGATAAGATTTTTCGGTTGATTACTGTGCGCAACGGAGGAGCGTTGGGGCGAACACAAGCGAAACCGTGAGATTTCTCGAATCTGAAATGGCGTAATTTGGCGTAACGGGAAATGCGCTGAACTGCGCTAAGTTATTGAAACTATTGGTAGGCGCGTGGGGATTTGAACCACAGACCCCTACCGCGTCAATAGCGTTAAGCGCCGCGTAAACCGCGTAATGCGTTTTTGCGGCGTAGAAACAAATCATTGCAGCTGCAGAAGTCAATTTAGACCTCATAAACTGCATAGCTCGCTGGCACACCGCGGCAAAATCGTGGCAAATAAAAAATTGAGCTTGCTTCGCTTGCTTGACCAGAAGCCATTGGGATGAGGAACTGACTCTCGTAAACCTTGGTGAGACATCCACTTGCCTTGACTGCTTTTCGTTGTAGTGTCACCAGGGCCCGAATAAGCTGCTGAGCAGAGATCCGGGATTCGCCAAGTCGGCGTGACGGCGCTCCGCATCAGCCTTCTTGTAGTCAAGACCAAACAGGGCGTCAGTAGTGGAAGCGGTATTTGACCTCAACATAAATCTGACGAGGCTCGGCGAAATGCGTGCCGCCGAACGTATTGGCGCTGTCCAACAAGAATCGATTGTTGGTCAGATTCACAGTTTGCAAAGCAAGCGACCAGTATTCGCCGAGGCCTTTGCCAAATGAAACATCGAATGTGGTATGACCCGGCAGGTGATCTGGCCCGTCGCCATCGAGAAAGCCCGAGCCGTAGCGAACGTTTCCGGAAACGTAACTGTGTGACGGAAGATTGATCGTAACACCGGTGCTCAACGTGTCGCGCTGGTCGTGATCGAGGAAGAAGAGGTCTGCCGGTGGAGAGAAGTCTGTCAGTCCGCCAGTGACCGCACCCTGACCTTGCGCGTACTGGTGAGAGTAGGCGAGATAGAACTGGCCACGTTTAAAGAGTTGCGGCGAACGCGCCGACAATTCGAACGCCCGAATCCGCGCTCTTTCAATGGTCAGGGGAAAGAAGATGTTTGAGTCGCCGAGTGCATCGTGATCGAAGAAGTTTTTCGCAGCCGTATGGAAGTATCCGCCGTCGATGGCCCAACCCTTGATCGGAAGGGTTGCGCCGAATTGATATTCTTCGTCGCGCTCGCCGCTCAACGGGATGAAATCGACACCCTGAGCCAGGGCAAATTGGAGTAACGAACCGGAGAGAGTCGAGAGTGGCGGCGCTTGATAGAAGCGTCCGTAAAATCCGTGTAGGACAAGGTTGACTCGCGGGATTCGGATGGCCACGCCAGCGCGAGGGCTCGTGGCATTCTCGGTCAATGAGCCCTGAAACCGCGTGAACCGCAGACCACCACTCAGCGTCAACCAAGACAAAGGCTTGTACTGATCTTCGACGAAGAACGCGGCCAAGCTGCCGTGTGGATTTTGGCGTTGCTGCAAGTTTATGGGGTTGCCGTTGCCATCGTCTCCCTGCAGACGGAAGAAAGCGTCGTCGCGCTGCAAGAAACCATAGAAACCAATCTTTGCGTTGTGTTGCCGGGTGAGTGCACTCAGCACAATTTGCGCGCCGCCATAGTGTGAGCTGCGTTCGTCGGTCGGAATCACCGGTGTATCATTCAGTCCTCCAATGAAAGCCGCACGATTGTAGTGATAGAAGGGCGAGAGGGTCAGCAGCAGTTTGTCGTTGAGCGTGCGCATCCAACTGAAATTAATGAAAGCGTCGCGTTCGCGTTCGACATCACGAATGCCGGCACCCTGCGCATCCTGATCGTTCGGCACCTGAAAGAAATCTCGCCGCAATGCAGTTACCAATCGAAACTGATCTTTCGGATTTGCGTTGAAGATCAACGAAGCAAAGCCCCCAAAGCCATTGCTCTGATCATGCAGCACCTGTCGGACGGGAGTCTCAAGGCCGTAGTCACTTCGATTGCCATTAACGCTGGCGTAGTAAGCAAAACGTTTTGTGTGATCGCCGAAACTCAATTGTTCGTTTGTCTGATTAAAGTTGCCGTAAGAAACGAGCAACTCGGCTTCGCGGTCTCGCTCAAATCCACTCCGCGGCATGACATTGAACATCGCATAAGTGCGGTCACCGTACTCGGCTGTGTAACTGCCGCGCTGAACTTCGAGGTAATCGACGTCTTTTGGATCGAATTGTGGTCCGACGGTATCGGCGATGTTTGTGTTAGGAACCGGAACTCCATCGACAAGCCACGTAACCTGATGACCACCGCGAATGTGAAGTTGATTGTGCGTGATCACGGCGCCAGGCACATAGTCCGTGATCATCGCGAGGCTGTTCGTGCGATCCGCGCCGGGCGTTTGTGCAATCTGTTTGCGGCTTACCAGCGTGACCAAAGTGGCTGAGTCTGAGTCCACGGCACCCGGTCCACCTCTAACTTCAACTTGTTGCGAGACCGGCGCAATCTTCAGCTGCACGCTTAACGCGGTTGTGCGATCAGAGAGAACGGTCACCGCTAGAGTGAACTTACTGAATCCGCCAGACTCAACCGTAACCATGTACTCTCCGATCGGCACTGCGCGGAAAGAGAAATTCCCAACGCCATCGGTCTGACTGGTTAGCGAGAATGAGGACGAACGAGAAAGCAGCGTAATCTTCGCGGCGGCGATTGGATGCTGGTGCGGATCAAGTACCGAACCTCTCACGTCGCCAAAAACCGCCGCGTGAGCTGCCGCAACACTGAGAACGATAAGAACGAAACTAGATAAGAGTCGCTTGATATTCATTACTTCCCTCTCATTCAGCAAGAGCTTGCTCATGGCTCTGGACAGTTCAGATACATGAACACCCGACCAATCAAAAACACTCGTTGATACGGCCCTGACAGAGCAGCCTTCGGCAGAGTCGCTTGTTCGTCGACCTGCTTGGCCGGACCTCGTTTATGGAGTTGTTAGATCAATAAATCAGGAAGAAGTAATCGGAGGACCACGCGGGCGCGAGCGTCGGCATAATGCGTCCAACGTCGTCGCGAGGTTGGATGAGGAATGCTCATGTCGGGCGGTCGAGGGCGGACGCGGTTTATCTGCGTCAGAGATTGCGCCAGTGTCGCGCAGTCGGCACTGACTCGAGGAACTGAATGTTCCTGTGCCGCAGTCTGGCTGGCAAGGCTTGCCAAGTGTCGAAATGGACATGCTCACCGCGTCTGGTGCGCGACTGCCACGCGATCGCTCGGAAGAGGTGGCGAGTGTAAGCCCTGGGGATCCTCGCAAAGACACCACTGACTTCCAGGTCTTTCTTCGCAGAAGGCCGCAGAGTTGCTCGGAGTCGTGAAGTGGCAAGTGAACATGAATCTTCGAGGTCTTGGCGCGACCCACTAGATACGCATGGCAAGAACCGTTCATGCATGAGCCAGCCGCATGGGGTGCTGAGCCCGCGCAACAAGCCAAGTGGCACATAGGACCGCTTGCGAGCGAAGCAGTTGGAATGTTGGCCCACAGAATCGACAGTAGGATGGTCGCCCCGAGAATAACTCTCGCGACGCGCCTAACCGTCAAACCCGAACTCTGTCTATTCATTTTAGGCACGGAGATATCGGAGTTACGGAATTCTGTCACGGCTAAAGGTAAGTCGCAAGATAAACTCGCTACTGTATAATGAAAATCTGGTCACCCACATCGACCTTGTTTGCATCGCCGATAGCTGAAATCACAGCATTTGTTGGTACTCGTTCAAGTTGCACTAGTGCGAGATCGGCCGAAGTCGATGTCCCGATCACACGAGCAGGAATAAGTTGCCCGTCAAAGAATTCAACGCAAATCTGATCGGCGGCCTGGACCAGATGTGCGGCAGTCAGGATCTTGCCGTCCGTCGAAATCAAAACACCGGATCCAAAGCTCGGCAGACTTACCAGGCCTTTCTGCGGATCAGAAGATGGTGTTTTCTGTTGTACGCGAACAATAACTACCGATGGATTTACCTTGCGATAAGTCTCACTGATCTGCTGAGCGTCAACCCGCGTTGAAATTCCTGAGCAGCAAAGGACGAAAACGAAAAGCATCAATCTATGACTCATATTGTTTTCTCACCATTAAGTTCAACGCATCGATCTCCGAATAAGAGTCACCTTCAGGCTGCTGGACATTCTGTCCGTTACGCACGACTTGGATTCGGGCGCTACTGTCAGGGCAATGTGGTTGTGACCCGCTTTGCCCAACAGGAGTGCTTCTTAAGTTGACAATCAAAACAAGCTGGCGACGATGTCGACCGTCTCGACCTTCATCAGTTTTCCAGACATATTGCTCTTGGGAGTCTGTGCTAATTGGTGCCTGATAGTTCGCTCACTGCGAGTCTCCGGCACTTGCGTTCCCTCTTGTTCACCATCCCTCCAGATCTGTTCAAGGAAGTACTGGTCGCCGTACCTGTGGAAGACCAGAGTCGATTCGTTCTTAGGTGTAAGAACTTGAGCCACAAGGGTTGACTGAAACATACGTGTACTGGCGTCCACGCTGCTCACGGACATCACTTTGCTGTCAGAGAATTCCGATAAACGACGGAAGGTATATTCGCCAGCCGGAAACTGCTTATCACCGACGTTAAAGTTAAACGGGATCTTCGCCCTGATTGGAATACTGAGTTGCGCGTTCGCGGATGCGACCGCCCCTCAAAGAGTGA
>DATEXA010000405.1:0-3073 GCA_035257465.1 Pyrinomonadaceae bacterium
GCTGCCGCCACCGCAGAAGCGGAAGCAGCGACTGATTCCGTGGCCCGGATTGGCACAGCAAGAGAAGGCAGGAGGTCGTCCCAATCTCCCTCGTCGTCTTTCTCGACAGTAATCATCTGATCCATGTAGAACACTGATGTCACGTGGCCTACTTCAAATAGAGACCTGGCAAGTGCGTCATTCTCAGCTTGCGATGGAGAGCTGAACGATTTGGCAATGCCGTTGCTCACGGCCTCTCGCAGAATGAACTTCACTGCATTTGGATTTGGAGTCTCTTGAATATCACTGATTTTCGGCATCTGACTTCCTTCCTTCTCAATCCCAACCAATTCTTTGCAGGGACATTATAGCTATTTTTCAACCGAATCGCAGGCGGCTGACGGTTGTCTGTTGACTAGCTGTATTAACAGTAAGTTACTCAAAAAAGACATAAAAATGTTACTAGCAAGACCCGTTGCTAAAATCCGAAGTCGCGCTTATACTCCCGCCCTCACTTGGCCCCCCTTCACAAGGTGAGACAAGTTGAGATAGAGGCAGGCGATAGCGAGGGTCGCCTGCCTTTCGTTTTTCATTTGAACTTTATGCTTTGTGCTTGGTACTTTGACAGCACATCAATAGTTCAAAGGACGAAGCTCGAAGCTCGCTGGTCATGAACATCGGCATCACCGTTTACCCGACCTATGGCGGCAGTGGAATCGTTGGTTCCGAGTTGGGAAAAGAACTCGCCGAGCGCGGCCATACTGTCCACTTCATAGCCTCCGCTTTACCGACGCGCCTTACTGAGTTGAATGAGCGCGTTCGATTTCACGAAGTGGAGATGATGTCGTATCCACTCTTTGAACATCAGCCATACACGCTCGCACTCGCGACAAAAATGGCAACGGTTGCTGAAGAAGAGAACCTCGATCTTCTCCATGTTCATTACGCAATCCCACACTCCATTAGCGCGATCCTTGCTCGTGAGTCTCTAAAACCGAAACGGCGGCTTCCAGTCGTAACAACTCTTCATGGTACCGACATCACTCTCGTTGGAGCAGATCGATCTTATTTGCCAATCACTCGTTATGGGATTGAGCAGTCTGATGGTGTCACTGCAATCTCACACTATCTAAAAGAAGCGACCAGGGAAACATTCCACTTCGACGACATTACTGTTATTCCAAATTTTGTTTGCCAGTACGACTACAAGCGCCAGCCAAATTCCACACTCAAACAGAGCCTGTCTCCGCACGGCGAACCCCTGCTAACTCACGTCTCAAACTTTCGCCCGGTTAAGCGCCCGGTAGATTGTGTGGAAATACTTGCACGTGTCTTGAAGAAGGGAATCGCTGCAAGGCTCGTAATGGTTGGTGACGGTAGTGAGCGCACTAATGCGGAACATCGCGCACGTTGTCTGGGTATTTATGAGTCGTGTTCATTTGTGGGAAAGCAACCTCGAATAGTCGATTACCTTTCGGTCTCTGATGTGTTGTTATTGCCTTCCGAACAGGAGTCGTTTGGCCTGGCAGCGTTAGAGGCGATGGCTTGCGAGGTTCCGGTAATTGCTTCGCGTGTCGGCGGTCTACCTGAAGTAGTAACTGATGGAGAAACCGGTTTTCTTAGCGACGTGGGCGACGTTGATAAGATGGCAAATAATGCAGCTCGACTGTTGATTGACAATGTGCTCCGCTTGGAGATGGGACGTCGCGCTCGCGAGTCAGCCATAACGCGATATCGGACCGATGTTGTGATCCCACAGTACATCGACTTTTATGAAAAGGTGATTGCTAAGAACGGTCTTGGGTCTTAGGTCTTGGGCCTTTGGTTTTTGTTCAAGCGGAATTCCGATCATTCGTTGACCAATACCGGAGACCACAGACCCAAGTCCAAAGCCCCACACGTCCATGCCTTCCATCATCATCGGAACCGCCGGCCACATCGATCACGGCAAAAGCGCACTTGTGCGCGCCTTGACCGGTACAGATCCAGACCGCCTTCCTGAAGAAAAGAAACGCGGCATCACGATCGACCTGGGCTTTGCCGACTTGGAGCTCGATGGCTTCCGTTTTGGATTTGTCGACGTTCCGGGGCACGAGCGATTTGTGAAAAACATGCTGGCTGGCGCGCATGGCATTGACCTACTCGCCCTGGTGATTGCAGCCGACGAAGGGGTGATGCCCCAAACTCGGGAACACTTTGATATCTGTAAATTGCTGGGCATCAGGAGCGGGATCGTGGTGATCACGAAAACCGACCTGGTTGATGCAGAAATGTTGTCTCTCGTTGAGGACGATGCGGCGGAATTAACGTCACATTCATTTCTCGAGAGCGCACCTGTGGTGGCTGTCAGTTCACGGACTGGAGCGGGTTTCGCCGAACTGAAAGAAAAGCTTAAAGAAGTTGCCCAACGAGTTCCGTTACGTTCGACTGAATTAGTCACGCGGCTTCCGATCGACCGTGCATTTTCCATGAAGGGCTTTGGCCCCGTTGTTACCGGCACATTAATCTCAGGAGAAATAAGTGAGGGAGCCGAACTGGAACTGTTGCCAAAGAAATTAACGGTGCGCGTAAGAGGCACTCAGGTCCACGGAAAAGCAGTCGCGAGAGCTGTCGCAGGTCAACGAACAGCTGTAAATCTTGCTGGTGTGGATGTTGCTCAGCTTGAGCGGGGCATGGTGCTGGCTGAACCTCGGACACTGCGCACGACACAAATTATCGATACCAGGATTGACGTCTTGCCGAGCGCACCAAGGGGCGTGCGATCGCGTTCGCGGGTGCGTCTGCACCTGAACGCTGTAGAGGTTCTCGCCCGCGTCCGAGTTCTCGATCACTCTTCGGAAATTGGGTCTGGTAAGTCAGGGTTAGCCCAGCTGCGTGTAGAGTCACCTATCTCAACTGTGCACGGTGATCGGTTTATCCTTCGCAGTTATTCTCCCGCTGAGACGATAGCTGGCGGAGTCGTGCTCGATCCCTTTGCGGTCAAACACCGTGGCAAGGAAATGGGACAAGCGCGTACTCGGATCAATCGGTTAATCGATGCGAATCGCGTCGAAAAGCTTGCTGCGTTTGTTGAGATGAGCGAGTTAGGTGGGCG
>DATEXA010000406.1:0-14801 GCA_035257465.1 Pyrinomonadaceae bacterium
GCCACTCGCGTCGACCGAAATTGTCGTCCAAAGCTCTACCGACTCGTTTTGAATCGGAAATTGGAATGACCGCGGCATCACACCAACCACGGTGTACTTTGTACCGTCCAGAGTGATCGGTTGGTTTAGTAATGCTGGATCAGAATTGAACTGGCGTTGGAAAAGATCCTGACTGAGAATGACCACGCGTCCATTTTCAGACGGTTTGTCTTCGTTCTCGGCAAAACCGCGACCGAGGACCGGAGACACACCAAGCAGCGGAAACAGATTGGCTGTGACAACAGATCCCTGTAACCGCGCTGGTTCACCTGAGCCCGTCAAAATGAAGTCGCTGCTGTGATAACAGGCTAGTTTTTCAAACGAGTTGTTTTGATCCCGCAGATCGAAGTAGTTGGGAAATGAATACGACCCCTGCATCTGCCCACGTTGCTGGTCACTTTCGAAGACCGCAATCAGGGAGTCGGGATTAGGAAACGGCAGCGGGCGGAGCAACACTGCGTTTACCACGCTGAAGATTGCGGTGTTTGCGCCAATACCGAGGGCAAGGGCGATAGTCGCAATGATGCTGACGCTTGGTGATTTGAGTAACATCCGGATTCCGAAGCGGACGTCTTGGATTAGTGTTTCCATGTTGAATAACTCCAAACCCTGAACTTGTGCTTTGCTATTTGAACTTCGAACTTTGTGCTTTGTTCTTAGCTCTAGCTTTTCTTCAATCTGAGATCTGAGATCTGCGATCTGAGATCTACTCGTATCTCAGCGCTTCCAACGGGTTCACTTTCGTCGCTCGTCGCGCCGGCAGATAGCACGCAATAAAAGCAACTGCCAGAAGGCCACACGAAACAGCCGCCATTGCAGCCACACTCTTCGCATTCACCCCAAACAACAACGACTCGATCACTTTCGAAAGTGCCAGCGATCCGGCAATGCCAACTACAATTCCGATCGCAACCAGACTCATTCCGCGAATCATGATCAGCTTGAACACATCGCCTCGCTGGGCACCGAGTGCAACGCGAATCCCAATCTCGCGTGTTCGCCGGGCTACTGAAAACGTCAACACTCCGTAAAGTCCCAGAGCCGTCAACGAGGTGGCGAGTAGTCCAAAGGTGGCCGACAACCAGGTAACCAAACGTTCCTGCGTCAACGATTCATCAATTTCGCTTTCCAGCGTTTTCACGTTGTAGAGCGGCAGATGCGGATCCAAAGCTTTGATCTCCGCGCGAACCTGATCTGCGACAACCGCAGGATCAATCGAAGTCTTGACGTGCATCGCGAGGTCAAACAGGCGTGGTAGTTGCGCTACGGGCGTGTAGAAATGGCGACGAATGTTCTTACGCAGGTTTACGTAAGTCGCGTCTTTCACTACACCGACAATCGTCGTATCGAGCTTGTCATCCACGGAGATTCGTTTACCCAGCGAGTTTGAGTTGCCGAAGAAGTAGTGCGCCATCTTCTCGTTGATCACGGCGACCCTCGGACTACCGACTCGATCTTGTTCATTCAGATCGCGGCCGGCTGCAAGTGGAATTCCCAGCACCTTGAAGTAGTCCGGAGATATGTAGGTCACGTCGCACGACATGTTCTCGTCTTGTCGTGGTGTGTAACCTTCAACTTCGATCGTGTTCTGGTCCCAACCTCCGGAGATTGGTGAGTCAGAAGCGAGACTCGCTGCGCTAACACCGGGGAGGGCTCGCGTTTTCGTTAATAATGCGTCGTAGAAACTATGAGACTTCTCCGGCGTGTATCCATTCAAAGAGGGGTTCAGGCTCGCAAGAAGAACGTTTTCTCTAACGAATCCTGGATTAAGTGAACGAAGGTTGTGCAGTGTGCGAATCAGAAGCGTTGCAGTTAGCAACAACGGTAAGGAGAGGGTCACCTGAGCAAGAATCAACCCGCTGCGCAGACTCAGGAGTTTGCCACCCGTAGTGAAACTTCGCGACTCTACTCGTAAGCCCGCCGTCAATGAATAACGCGCGGCTTGCACAGCCGGAGCAAGACTGAATGCCAAACCAACGATTAAAGCAACTACAAAAATGAAGCCGTACAAACGCCAGTTCAACGGACTATCCAAATTCGCGCGCTCATCGGCCGGAATGAACGCAAGCAATCCGGCCTTTATCCATAACGCCACAAACACTCCGACCAGTCCTCCAAGCAACGAAAACACCACACCTTCCGTTAACCACTGACGAAGCAGTCGCATTCGTCCCGCACCCAGCGCTAAGCGAACGGCGATTTCCTGCGCGCGCACTGCTGCCCGGGCCATCATCAAGTTTGTGAGGTTAGCGCAGAGAATTAGCAGCACGACGAATGTCGCACCTAACAACAACAGAAGCGACGTTCGCATTTCCTTTTGCACTGACTGGAATCCCTGCGCACCCGGCGCGAGTAGGATCTTGCGAGAGAGAAACTGTTCACGATCATAAGCGGTGACATCTGCGGGTAGCTCTTGTGCTTCTGCGTCGATTAGCTGTTTGTAAATCACATCCATCGCAGCTTGTGCCTGCGGTAGACCGACGTCGCTCCGGCGTCGAGCCATCAGAGTCAGCCACTGATGCCGACGACTCTTAAGACGTGTTGCCGGCAACGGATTGAACACGGTCGTCATCATCATCGGCACTCGTACATCAGGATCGTTTGAAAGGTTGAGACCATAGAATCCTGGTGGGGTGACGCCTATCACCGTGATGGGGTGTTCATTAATCAGGATCGTCTTCCCGACAATTCCCTGGTCCTTTGCAAAGCGTCTTGTCCAGTATGCGTAACTGAGTACGGCAACGGGATGTGCACCTGGCGTGATGTCATCATCCTGAGTGAACAGCCGACCAATCCACGGACGAACGCCGAGTACTTGAAAGAAATTGCCGGTGACTAGCTCGCCTCTTACGCGTTCATTCTGATCCGCGTAGCTGACATTCATTTGAGCGCCTCCGCGGGCAATGACTCCCGACAACACAGCGCTCTTATCCCGGAGATCCTTATACATCGGATACGAGAAGGAATCAGTTACATCCGTTTGTTTCGGTTCGTAAGACGACAGCACTACGAGTTCTTCAGGTCGCTGAACAGGCAAGGTCTGGAGGAGAACTCGATCAGTTAACGAAAAGATGGCCGCGTTTGCTCCGATGCCCAAGGCAAGCGTCAACACAACCACGCACGCAAAGCCGGGATTCTTCGACAGCATGCGGAACGCGAAACGGATGTCGGATAGGGTTGTTGTGAACATTGCTAACCTCGGGGTCTTTGGTCTTTGGTCTTCGGTCTTGGGCTTTTGTCAGTAGTCAGTGGTCAGTTGTCAGTTGTCAAAATCAGCTCTTCCCGTCGAGCCGGACTGACTACTGAACACTGACCAATGACCACGACTGACCAAAAGCCAAAGCCCAAAAACCCAAAACCTTTCTTCACTCATATCTCAACGCAATCAACGGATTCACGTGCGACGCTCGGCGCGCGGGCACAAACCCGGCGAGTAGTGCGACGGCAATCAAGGTCAGTGCCGCTCCAATCAACGTAACTGGGTCGCTCGCGTTCAAACCAAACAACTGACTCGAGACGAAACGAGCTCCCACCAATGCGGTCGGTATTCCGAGAAGCAAACCGGCGATCACGAGCAACAAGACTTCTCGCAGAACCATCCAGATGATGTTCGTTCCCCGAGCTCCCAGTGCCATTCGAATACCGATCTCGTTTGTACGGCGTGCAACTGCATGCGCCATCACTCCATACAGACCAACACACGCAAGCAACAAAGCTAATACGCCAAAGAAGCTGACCAATTGAGTTACAAGCCGATCCTGCAACAGACGCTCCTTCATTTGATCACTCAGACTTGTCACTCCGAAGATTGGAAGTCGCGGGTCAACGTCGCTGATTGCTTGACGTGCAAGCGGCGCCAGACTAGACGGGTCAACTACGGTTCTCATGTGGATGGTGACGGAATACGCGGCCTCGTCCTGGATTTGCAGAATGGGGCGATAAACAGTCGCCTGCGCCAGCTCGCGAGGATCGGACGACTTGATGTCTCCCATAACTCCTACAATCTCGAGATTCACCGCCTTATTCTCTTCATCGTCGAAGGTGAACGTGCGGCCGAGCGGGTTTTGATCCTTAAAGAAATGTTCGGCGAAGGTTTCGTTGACAACAGCAACTGGCGTGGACGCCGCAGTATCACGCACCCCGATCTCACGCCCTCGCAACAATGGCACTCCCAACGTTGCGCCATAGCTTGGTCCAACTAACATGTCCTGGACCGCCATGTCGTCATCCGACGTAGGCGTGTAGCCTTGCACCTTGATACTGCTCGTGCGAGTCGATCCGCTCATTGGCGAATAGGTCGCCATGGTGACCGAACTAATGTTAGGCGTAGTGCTCAGCCGATCGATTAAGTGTTGGTAGAGAGTCGAGAGTTCAAGAGGCTTGTAGCCAGCCAGTCGCGGATCGATATCAAGCAATAAAACATTGGCTCGATTAAAGCCTACGTCGTCTCGCTGCAAATTCAACAGACTCCGCGCAAACAGTCCTGCACCCGTGAGCAATACCATCGAAAGCGCAACCTGGATCACAACAAGTCCTGACGAAAGATTAAGACGAAGGGGACGGCCATAACCCGTACGCGTCTTCGCTTTCATCGCCGATGCAAGATCAGACCTGCTGGATCGAACCGCCGGCACCAAACCAAACAGAACGCCGGCAACGATCGATGCCCCGCTGGTGAACAGCAAGACACGAAAATCCGGCCGCGTATCAATCGGTGAATCCGGAATGACAAGACTAACCAGGAGCTTTACGCCCCAGTGCGAAAGGATGACGCCGAAGATCCCACCCAAAACTGCCAACATCATGCTTTCGGTAAACAACTGACGAATGATTCTCGAGCGAGTGGCGCCCAGAGCCAGGCGCAAAGAGATCTCCGCCTTTCGTGACGCAGCGCGGGAAAGCAGGAGACTGCCGACGTTCGCGCAGGCAATCAGCAAAACCATACCCACGATCGCCATTAGCATCTGCAACGGCTTTGAGTAACGTATACGCAGTCCTGAGGTACCGCCGCGACCAGGGGCGAGTGTGACAAAAGTATTTTGGATCCCCCGTTGACGGTCGGCAGTGAGTTGACTACCCGCCTGGTCTGTCAGGAATTGACGCAGTGCCAGGTTGACGTTGGCTTGTGCCTGCTCAAACTTAACATCGGGTTTTAGTCGGCCCATGATCATGAGCCAATAAGCATTGTTGTTTTCGTGATACGAGTCGCGCAACTCAATTTGAGAATCGAAAGCGAGTGGCAACCAAAAATCAGGAGCGCGTCGAACGCGTTCGCCAAAAAACTCTGGTGGCATCACGCCGGCCACAGTGAAATTTGTTCCGTTGATGATGAGACTCTTGCCAACAACCGCCGGGTCGCTATTTAACTCTCGCTCCCAATACGCATTACTGATGACTGCAACCGGCTGGGCGCTCAAGGCATCGTCGGCGGGAGTAAACACTCTGCCTTTTCGTGCGCTCGCGCCCAGGACAGTAAAGTAATTGCCAGAAACCAGGTGACCCGATGCTCTTCGTGCGGGTACATTCGCATCAGTTCCAGTTTGCCTTACGCTCAGCCGGCTCTCACCGCTACGAAATGCCATCAAGTCCTGAAACGACTGATTGTGATCGCGAAAGTACTTGTAAGAGGCAGTCGAGAACCTTCGCCATACTCCGGTCCGTGGTGAATCTTCAATTGACGTTCCTTCACTACTGCTCTCGTTGAAGAGTACCAACTCATCAGGATTACTGACCGGCAGTGACTTCAGCATTACGGCGTTAACAAGCGTGAAGATTGCAGTGTTAGCGCCGATGCCGAGTGCGAGAGTGATAATCGCGACACAACTAAAGCCCGGCCGCTTCACCATGCCGCGCAAACCGTAGCGGATGTCTTTCAATAATGTTTCCATAACCTTCGGTATCTCAGATTTCAGATATCAGATCTCAGATTGCTGATTGAGTGGAGTCCAATTAGAGATCTGAAAATCAGCAATCTGCAATCAGCAATCCCTTCACTCTTCCCTCAACGCCACCAGTGGGTCCACTTTCGTTGCGCGACGCGCCGGCACATAACACGCAGCAAGGGCAACGAGTGCCAACGTAGCAACAACCAACGCTAGCGTTATTGAATCCATCGGGGTCACACCAAAAAGCAAAGTCGTCATCAGTCGTGTCAGTGCCCAGGCACCAATCAATCCCATCACAACTCCGACAACCGCGAGACGAAGACCCTGCTTGATCACCAGACGAAGAACGTTGCCTCGTTGTGCACCCAGGGCCATACGTATTCCCATCTCCCGCGTTCGTTCCGTAACTGAATACGAAAGCGTTCCATACAAACCGATAACGGTAATAAGCAGTGCAACGACACCGAATATTCCAAACAACGTGAGACTGAAGCGTCGCGCATCGAAGGATTCTGAGAAAACCTGGCGGAGCGTGGAGAAACTTGCGGGCGCGTCCGACCTAAGGTTTTGAACCGTATTGCGCAACGAAGGAATCAAAGCTTGCGGGTTATTTTGAGTGCGAATGACGACCGCCAGACGCGAAACCTGCCACCACTGTGGCCGCTGCAGTGAATAGCCATACAAGGTAGGTTCAATCGGGTGTTCAAGATTGACGTCGCGCACGTCTCCTACAACACCAACGATCTCCATCAGATGCTTGTCGGTGTCCATGTTTCCAAACTGAATCCGTTTTCCGATGGCGTCGCCATTCGGCCAGTAGCGTTGGGCCAACGATTGACTGATCACTGCGACGTGCTGACCGTTTGCTTTGTCAGAAGCCTCAAACAAACGTCCCCGCAGAAGTGGAATTCGCATCGCATCGAAGTAGCCAGCACTTGCAACTCTGTATTCCGCGTTGCCACTTTGATTCGGATCGTTATCAACTAAAAACCGACCGTCCGCACCTCCGCCCTGCAAAGGCAAAACGTTGATTCCCCCAACTGCGCTTACACCAGGAAGCTGACCAACCTGCTCCAACAACTGCACATAAAACTGGCGCAGTCGCTCGTCTTCTTCGGGAGTGATTGTTGTAGGCAGCGACAACGTCATCACCATCGTGCTCTCGACGTCGAAACCCGGCTTGATATCCATCACTTTGAGAAAGCTGCGAGCGAGCAGTCCGGCTCCCGTCAACAACACCAAAGTCATACCGACTTGTGCGACTACGAGTGCACCGCGTAGACGCCCGCCCATGCCTCCGACTGTTTGACCGCGCGCGCCAGATTTCAAACTCGGAATCAAATCACGACGCGAACGCAGTCCGGGCAACAAGCTCAACACGATGGCGATAAGGATTCCAATCGCGCAGGCAAAGCCCATTACACGCACGTCTACAGCGATGTCGTTGAAGCGCGGGAGCGTTCCCTTCTCAAGAACTAACAACAGACGAACGGCAAGCACTGCCAACAAAACTCCCAACAACGTGCCGGGTAAGGTGAGAACCAGGTTTTCAATCAGGACTTGTCTGGTAAGTCGAAGTCGAGAAGCGCCTAAAGCAACTCGCAAAGTGAATTCGCGCTGGCGCGAGATGAGTTGTCCCAGGAGGAGGTTTGAAAAGTTCGCGCACGCTACGAGTAACAACAAACCAACCGAGCCAAGCAGAAGCCATAGTCCCTGACGAACAGTTCGCGTGAGATATGTTTGAAGTGGAATAAGTGCGAAATCTACCGCGTCGGTTTTCTCACCATATGTCTGCTTTAACTGCTTAGCGATCAAACCAACATCGGCTCTTGCCTGCTCGATTGTTGTTCCGGGACGCAACAATCCGATCACCGGATTGTTATGAGCAGTGCGAGAAGTTAGCGTTGGCTCGGTGTTTCGTGTGATCCATATGTCCGTCTTAGCGGGATAATCGAACGTCGGTGGTATTACTCCAACGATGTTGCACGCGACGCCGTCGACATTAAGGTTGACAGCCGTGAAATCGGAGCGCCCACCAAGCATCGTTTGCCAGTATCCGTAACTTACGATTGTGGCGATTGGGCCGCCCCATTTTTCTTCTTGCGGCAAAAACATGCGACCGGCAAGGGGCTGAACACCCATCGCTGCAAAGAACTCGGACGACGCGTAAGAAACCCTGCTCCTGCTGGTAATGTTGCCCGCAGTCACGACCAGGGGAAAACTCCCCGCTGTTATCCCCAGGTGATCGAAACTCCGACTGAGAGTTTGAACATCCCTAAAGTTGGGTTCAGCCACCGACATTTGATTTCCCTTTGGGCCAACCTCCCGCAACAACACGAGTCGCTCAGCGTTCGGGTACGGCAATGAGCGAAGCAACAGCGCATCGACGATGGAAAAGATTGCAGTTGTCGAACCGATGCCTAGTCCCAACACGAGAATCACAATTGCCGTGAAGCCGGGACGCTTCCGCAGGTTTCGAACCGCGAAGAGAAGGTCTTTGATGATCGAGTTCATGGTTAAGGTCTTTGATGATCGAGTTCATGGTTAAGGTCTTTTGGTCTTTGCTTTTGGCCTTGGGTTTTTGGCCTTTGGTCTTGGGTCTTTGGTCTTCGCTGTAAATCTGAGATCTCAAATCTGAGATCTGAAATCATTCATACCGAAGTGCTTCCAACGGATCGACTTTCGTTGCACGCCGCGCTGGAATCAGACAAGCAAGCAAAGCTATTAACAACAACCCCACCGCTACGAATATGAACGTCTTTGGATCTGTCGGCTTAACACCAAAAAGCAGCACAGTCATAAAGCGCGTCAGTGCCACCGCGCCACCGATTCCCAGAACAACTCCGGCAAATGCTAACGTGAGACCATTGCGCATAATTAATCGCAAGACGTCGGATTGGCTTGCGCCGAGCGCCATCCGAATTCCGATCTCATGTGTACGTTGACTCACTGAGTAAGAGACAATCCCGTAAATACCAACTGAGGCGAGCACCAGCGCAAGAATCGCAAACGCAGAAAACAAGAACATCAGAGAGCGCGTAACAGCGACAGACTCCGCAACACGCTGCTCCAGCGATTTCACACCATAAATTGGTTGATTAGGATCAATCGCCAACACTTCTTTGCGGACGGCCGAAACTAGGTTCAAGGGATCCCCTGAAGATCGGATCAGCACAGTCATGCCATTCAATGGCATTTGCCCGAAAGGAACAAACATCTCCGGCGTCGCGTCGCCTGTCAGGCTCTCCTGCCTCACGTTTCCAACGACGCCAACGATCGTACGACAGAGTCCGTCTTTGCAGCCAAAGCCAACATGCTTACCGATCGCCTCGGCGCCGCCGAAATACTTTTGCGCGAATGCCTGATTGACGATTGCCACCTTCCCTGAGTCGGCTGAGTCACGTTCGTCGTACACGCGTCCGCCAAGGAGCGGAATCTTCATCGTGCGAAAGTAATCAGTCGAAACTGATCCAACACCGATTGCCGGATCTTTGCGTTTCGGAGCCGGATTGCCTTCGATGCCTGTGTGAACGACAATGCCAAAATCGGTAAACGGAATGTGATTAATCGTACCCACCGACTGAACGCCCGGGAGCGTTTTTAGACGCTCAATCAAATCGCGATGGAAGTTGATCGTTTGCGGCCCTGAGTATTTTGAGCTCGGGAGCCCAAGCTGAAGGGTAAGCACATTTTCTTTTGCGAAACCGAGATTGATCGCCAGCAATTGATTGAAACTCCGCACGAGCAACCCCGCCGAAAGAAGCAACACCATCGCAAGACCTAACTCAACCACGACAAGCCAGCCGCGAACGCTGCGCAAGCCAAACCCCATAAGTCTTGCGAAAGAACTTTCACGCAGGTCTCTTACTAGATCGGGCTTGGAAGCTGTAGATGCCGGGACCAATCCAAAGATCACTCCGGTTGTTACTGACAACAAAAGGGTGAAGGCAAACACCCGCCAATCCATCTTTATGCTGGTTAGATCGTGAATTGAACTGGTTAGTCCTTCTGGTGCGAGCGACGCAATGACACCTTTGCACCAAACTGCAATCAAGACACCCAGCGCTCCACCGAACAAACCCAGGACAATGCTCTCTACCAGGAGCTGTCGAATCAGTTGCCAACGTCGCGCGCCAACCGCTGCGCGCACAGCCATCTCACGTCTACGAGCGACCGTTCGCGAAAGCATCAGGCTCGCAACGTTTGTGCAAGCGAGCAACGTCAGCAATCCCACCGCGCCCCATAGAATCAGAACCGTCTTCCGAACACCTGCAACTAAAAATGAATGCAGAGGCACAATCTCAGCACCGGACATCGGCCACTTGTTTTTGTCCGCTTCAGAGATGTGACTCGAGATCACATTCAATTCAGATTGTGCGTGCTCAGCAGACACAGTTGGACGAAGGCGACCGACTATCTCAACCAAACGAAACGTGTCGCCCTGGGTTTCTTTCACTGGATCCAGCGCCATTGGTAACCAAATCTCATAGTCACCAGGGAAGCGGAATGAATGAGGCATCACGCCGACGATCGTGTAGGGCTTGTCTTCTAACGTAAGTGTGCTGCCAAGGATTGAATCGCTGCCGCCGAAACGCCGTTGCCAAAAGGCTTCGCTAACCACGACTACGTTGTCGGAACCAGGCTTATCTTCTTCCGAAAGAAATACTCTTCCACGTAGTGCAGGCACACCCAACGTTGAGAAGAAACTTGCAGTCACCTGGCCACAGGAAATTCTTTCCGGAGCGCCAAGACCAATCAGGTTGAAGTTGTCGTTGCTGTAAGCAGCTAGAGATTCAAAGTCCCTGGACTGCGACTGCCAGGCGAGATATTCGCGCGCGGCAATTCCCGGGAGTCCTTCCGAATCCATCGGCTTACTGACGGAGACGAGCCGCTCAGGATTTGGAAACGGCAAAGCGCGCAACAACACACCGTTTACGACGCTGAAGATCGCCGTGTTAGCTCCAATCCCAAGTGCTAACGTGATCACTGCGATAACAGTGAATGCTGGATGACGAAGAAGGCTTCGTATCCCGTAGCGAAGATCTTTTAGAAGGTTCTGCATGGTCTTTGGTTTTGGGTCTTTGGTTTTGGGTCTTTGGTTTTGGGTCTTTGGTTTTGGGTCTTTGGTTTTGGGTCTTTGGTTTTGATCTTTGTGCTTTGTGCTTGGTTCTTTGTTCTTGGGTTTTTGTCTTTTGTTCTTCTCGCCTTTTCTGAGATCTGAGATCTGTGATCTGAGATCTACTCGTATCTGAGCGCCACTAAGGGATCGACTTTCGTTGCTCGGCGCGCCGGTAAGTAACAAGCTAAGAAAGCAACTAGCAACAAACCCAACGTGACTAATACAAACGTTGGCAAGTCAGTTGGCGTTACGCCAAACAAGAGACTGTCAATGAGTCGAGTCACGGCGAATG
Organism: Pyrinomonadaceae bacterium; assembly: GCA_035257465.1. Lineage (GTDB taxonomy): Bacteria > Acidobacteriota > Blastocatellia > Pyrinomonadales > Pyrinomonadaceae > PSRF01. The sequence goes on from DATEXA010000406.1 coordinate 11,336, forward strand.
CTCCCGCTAAGCCAACAGCAACTCCAACGATGGCCATCTTCATTCCGTCACGCACTACCAGCTTCAACACATCAGCGGAGCGCGCACCGAGCGCCATTCGTATTCCGATCTCGTGTCTGCGTTGCGCGACCGCGTATGACACCACTCCGTAAATACCAACCGAAGCCAACAACAAAGCGGTCAAGGCAAAGACAGCCAAAAGCACAGCCATCATTCGATCAGCTGCAAGAGCTACGTCGATCTGCTCCGTAATAGTCTTGACTCCGTAGATTGGGATGTTGTGGTTGACGCGCTGCACAACTGAACGCACATTCGCGCGCAGGCTCGCAGGATCCCCAGTTGTGCGAACTACCAGAGTCATGTCTCCGCGCATCGCTTGTGCTAACGGAATGTAGATAAATGGAAGCGGTGACTCACGAAGGTTGCGATATTTGGCTGTGCGAACGACACCGACGATTTCAAGCATTGGCCCTTCGGAATCGACTCGCAATCGTTTACCGAGCGCTGCTTCTTTCGAAAAATATTTCTGAGAGAACTCTTCGTTAACTATCACCACTCCGGGACTGCCGTCGCGGTCACCCGAATTGAAGTCTCGTCCTTTAACAATAGAGATTCCCAGCGTGTCGAAATAGTTCAAGCCAACGACGTTCGTGTTCAACTCAATGTCTTCGTTTAGTCTAGGCTGATAGCCCTCGATGAAGGTGTTACGACGCTCGCCACTGCCACTCAACGGTACGACAGCTGAAAAGCTTACCGAACGAATACCAGGTTCAGAACTGAGGTTTTCGGCCACCTCCTGATAGAAAGCTGGCAGCTGTGGTCTCTTGATCTCCTGGCTGGTAGCCAGCGACGCCACGAGAAGATTGTGGCTGTCAAAACCCGGATTGAAGGTGACTGCATTGCGCAGGCTGCGCATGAACAAACCTGCGCTGATAAGCAACAATAACGACAGCGCGATTTGTGCTGTAACGAGTAGTCCGCGAAGCCCAAACTTACTTAACCTGAGTGCCGCGCCCTTATTTTCATCTTTCAATGAGGCGACGAGGGCGGGTCTTGTCGACTGGACAGCTGGTGCCAGTCCGAACAACACACCCGTTAGCAACGAGACTCCAATGGTGAAAGTGAATACACGCCAATCGACTCTCGCATCGAGCCCGTTGGCTTCGTTTGCCGGGAAAAATGCAGGGATGAGACCTGAGGTCCAGAACGTAACGACGAGAGCAACTGCCCCACCAATCAGCGCCAACAAAATGCTCTCCATCAACAACTGTTTGATTAGTTGCCAACGGCTTGCTCCGAGAGCTAGACGAATTGCAATCTCGCGGCGTCGAGAGGAAGCACGGGCAAGCAAAAGGTTTGCAACGTTAGCGCAGGCGATGAGTAGTACCAGTCCAACGACTACGAACAACAACGTGGTAATTGCACTAACACTTCCCATTTTAGACGGGTCAATACGCACTTCAGGTACAACGACAATCGGGCGTGGTGAATTTGGCTGTGCAAGCGTACCCATGTTTGTCTGCGGATACGCATGCGCGAGGCGATCTGCGATGGCAGCAACTTCTGCTTCAGCCTGATCAATTGTTGCGTTGTCGCGGAGTCGTCCTGTAATTCCAATACCGCGATTACCGCGAGCGTCTTCTTCGCGACTCTCCTCGAGTCGAACCCAGAGATCAGGTTGTGATCCAAGCCGCAATCCACGAAAACGTTCCGACGCGATTCCAACGATCGTGTACGCCTTGTTGCCTAAGACGAGCGATCGGCCAACAACCGAACGGTCGCCACCAAAATGGCGTTGCCAGAACGAATAACTAAGTACAGTAGTTGCGGGCGCACCTGGCACATCGTCTTCTGCGCGAAGTGTCCGTCCAAAATGAGCGCCAACGCCAAGCACCTTGAAGTAGTTGGTGGTCACAAGTGAGGCCCTGAGTCTCTCCGAAGTCTCTGTGCCCGTTAAATTGAGAGAAGCACTGTCGTATGCAGCGAGATCGGTAAAAACGTTTGTTTGTTGGCGAAGATCTTCGTAATCGGGAAAAGACGAACCACCGAACAATCCACTGCTGTAGTCGCTTGTGTAGATTCCAACTAGTTGATCGGGACGTTCGACTCCAGCGATCGGGCGCAGTAAGAGAGCGTTGATGAAACTGAAAATCGTTGCGTTCGCACCGATACCAAGCGCGAGCGTCAATATCGCGACCACAGAAAAGCTCGGACTCTTCCGCAACATGCGAGCGCTGTATTGCAGGTTTTGTACAAGTGAGTGCATGTGGTCTTTGGTTTTTGGTCTTTGGTTTTTGGTCTTTGGTTTCTTCTAATCTGAAATCTGAGATCTACTCGTACCTAAGCGCCACCAGTGGATCGACTTTCGTCGCTCTGTGCGCCGGGACATAACAAGCCAACAGAGCCACACCGGTCAGCAGTAGTGCTATTCCGCCAAACGTTATCGGATCTGTTGTGCTCACGTCGTAGAGATAACTCTTGACGACGCGGGTTGATGCCAAGGCCAACCCAGCACCTATCACAACGCCAATAAGTGCGAGAAGCATTCCTCTGAAAATGACTAATCGCAGTACATCATTTGCACGCGCACCCAGCGCCATCCGTATACCCATCTCATGTGTTCGTTCACTAACTCCATAACTCATCACGCCGTAGATCCCGATGCTGGCAATCAACAGCGCAAGAAAACCGAATACGCCAAGCAAGAAGGCGCCGAATCGAGCTGGGAACAATGAGATGTCGATGTTGTCTGACAGCGACATCACATTGAATGCGGGAAGATTTGGATCGATCGATTGAGCTTCACGTCTGATTGCCGCGGCCATATCTTTCGGATTCCCAACCGACCGCACATGCAACGACATAGCAGGTTGAGGGTTCTGCGCAAAGGGCATAAAGAGATATGGCCTGCTGTCTTCTCCTAACGAAAGGTACTTACTGTCTCTCACCACGCCAACGATTTCACAGGAAGCAGGCGGTCCACCTCGTCGCATCACTCGGAGTTTTCGTCCAACTGGATTTTGGTCTGAGAAAAAAGAGCGAGCGAGCGCTTCGTTCACAATCACCACACGGGGCGAACTATTCGTATCCTGGTCACTGAAATCGCGTCCATTCAGCAGTGAAACTCCAAGCGTCTCAAAGAAGTTGGGAGAGACAGCGTTACTCCCCACCAGCGGAGGATTCTCTCCTGATGCGGGTTCATGCCCCTCGACAATCACTGGTACCGACAACGCTGGAGAGTAGAAATAACTAAGCGGCGCATACTGCGCCAGACTCACTCGTTCGACGCCTGGCAATGCTTGCACACGAGAGATTAGCTGTTGATAAAACTGATTCGCTTTTGTTGCGTCGTAACCCTGCGCGGACGTATTGAACGAGAGAGTTAAAACGCGATCTGCATCGAAGCCCGGACTAATGGCGCGCGCATGACCCAAGCTTCTGAGGAACAAACCTGCAGCGATCAGTA
>DATEXA010000407.1:0-1927 GCA_035257465.1 Pyrinomonadaceae bacterium
ATGCCCGGCGGTATAACGAGAAAATTTACGCCTACATTACTCAGAAACATTAGAACTTGTTTCATAAATGGCGCTGTAATGTTGAGCGAAGCGAAACATCTCTGTCTATTTCCGTTAGTGGATCGGTGCAGATTTGACCCGAGATTGAAAGCCTGGCCTCGCGGACTTTGTCCGCTGCGTTGCAGCTTCGCTTCGCTCAGAATGACAGTCAAAAAGGCTTCTAATGTTTCTGACTGACGTACGCAAACATCTTCTCGTTATACCGCCGGGCATATTCTTCCTGTCGTTCTCGAAGCGGTATGTCGTTAGTCACACACCCCACTCCGGCATCAGCCCGTGGATATTTTTTAGCCATCTCGATCGGCACACCGACTGGTCGAACCCCAACGCTACCCGCCCAGTAAAACTTGATATGCCCTGAGCGAATGTCCTGCTCGGCCTCCTTCACGGCATCAGCCGGGTTCCAAGTCGGATCCGCCGCAATGCAAAGCCCAGTAGTGATCGCTAATGCGAGAATGGGCAAGATTTTCATTCGTTTGACAATAGTCAGGCATGCTCAGCAAAAGCGAGAGTTTTTAATCGGACATTAGTCCACGGTTATGACTACTTTTCCTCTGGCGTGGCCTTGTTCGACATAACGAATTGCTTCGGGCACCTGATCTAGTTTGTAATTGCGGTCAATCACCGGTTTCAGTTTCCCGGACTGCATCATCTCAGCAAGGACGGTCAGATCGTTGTGATTCGCGTCGGCCATCATCATCCCCATCTGCTGGTTCACGAATTTTGAGAATACCATTGCCCAAAGCGCTTTGCCGAGCCCGCCGAGAAAACCTTGATCGCTTGCTCCGCCGCCGCCAATGAGGACGTATTTGCCGTTGGGAGTTAGGACGCCCCTGCAATCCGAGAGCGAACGGTTGCCGACGTTGTCGAGCATGACGTCGTAACGTTCTGCGCTCTTGGTGAAATCCTCTTTTGTGTAATCGATGACATGGTCGGCGCCGAGCGATTTCACAAGATCGACGTTGCGTGTACTGCAAACCCCCGTCACATCTGCACCCAACGATTTCGCGATTTGGACCGCAAACGTGCCAACGCCGCCCGATGCACCGTTGATCAAAACCTTCTGTCCTGCCTGAACTTTTCCTTTGTCGCGCAGCGCCTGCAATGCAGTAATCCCTGCGATATTGACCGAAGCAGCATCCTCAAAACTTACACTAGCCGGCTTCAGTGCGACCGCTCTGGTCGCGCGCGGACAGACGTACTCGGCAAAAGCACCGCCACGTCCTCCGAACACTTCATCGCCTGGCTTGAATTGAGTTACGTTCTTACCGACTGCTTCGACCGTGCCAGCGAAATCGACACCGAGACGGATGTCTTTTGGTTTGCGCAAGCCAACGCCGGCTATTGCACGCATGACGTATGGCGTGCCTTCCACGAAATGCCAGTCGTACGGATTAACGGAAGCCGCGCGAACTTTTACCAGGATCTGGTCATCATTCGGGACAGGCTTCTCAATCTCTTCCAACTTGAGGTTGGCCACACCATAGTCGCAATAAACTATGGCCTTCATCGGATTAGCTGGAGCAATGGTACGCTTACACTCGTTCGTCGACCTCCAGTAGGCAATAAACCCCCCGATGAATGCCAGCAACAGGAGAACTAACACCGCGCCTATAATCCACTTTAGTATGCGCTTTAAGACTCTCATGGCTCTCCTTTGTCTTTGGTTGATCGTTCTGTTGTTATTCCACAGTTATTACCACTTTTCCTCGAGCGTGGCCTTGTTCCAAATACTTAAGAGCGTCTCGCACCTCGCCCAGGGACTTGTAAGTCCGGTCGATAACAGGCGTGACTTTTCCTGATTGCATAAGATCCGCGAGCAACCCCAGGTCCTGATGATTCAGCTGCGCGATGTAGAAACTGAACT
>DATEXA010000408.1:0-4576 GCA_035257465.1 Pyrinomonadaceae bacterium
ATCCAATTTTGGCGGGACTTGGAGCAGACCAACACGTGAGCGCAACACAAGCTGGCGGCAATATGGAAGGCAAAGAAGTTCGCTTTGGAATAGCAAACAGTGCCCTGTTCGCCACGGTAACGACCGACGCGAGTTGTGGAGCTGTCAATTCAATGCACGACAGTTTTACTCCAATCGGTGGTCTAGTGCCACTCGTAAACATCATGCTCGGCGAGATCATTTTTGGCGGGGTCGGCAGTGGTCTCTACGGAATGCTCATCTTTGTGATCTTGTCTGTGTTCATTGCGGGCCTGATGGTGGGCCGCACTCCGGAATACCTTGGAAAGAAGATCGAATCGTACGACGTCAAGATGTCGATGCTCTACGTGCTGATTTTTCCCCTCGTTATTTTGATTTTTGCGGGCATCTCCGTACTCGCTCCAGGTTTTGGAACATCACAACTTAATAATGCCGGCCCCCATGGGCTGTCAGAAATCTTGTACACGTTTACTTCGGCTACTGGGAACAACGGCTCTGCATTCGCAGGGATTTCAGCTAACACATATTGGTACAACACATCGATAGGCATGGCGATGTTAATCGGTCGCTTCTTGATGATTGTTCCGATGCTCGCAGTAGCCGGGAATCTGGCGACGAAGAAGCTTGTGCCTCCTTCGCTGGGAACGTTTCCAGTCACGACACCGCTGTTTACTGTGCTGTTGGTCAGCGTGATCTTGATTGTCGGCGCGTTAACTTTCTTCCCGGCGTTGAGTCTTGGACCAATTGTCGAACATTTGTTGATGGGGGCAGGGAAGACATTTTGAGATTTGAACTTTGTACTTTGACATTTGTGTTTGGTCTGCGAATCACTATGCAGCAAGAGAGAAAGTTCAACCGCGAAGCGGTTACGACCCAAAGCCCAGGGTTGCTTCAACCCTGGGATCACGCGGGAAGGTTATCAACCGCAACGCGGTTGCGTCGGGGGTCGATGAGATTAATTGTGGAGTGCCGAGAGATTCAATCACCAGGTTCCGCTTGGGGACGCAACCGCGTTGCGGTTGAAAGATCGATCTTGAGCTAACCCAGGGTTGAAGCAACCCTGGGCTGTGGGATGTAACCGCTTCGCGGTAAAGACGATTTGAATTCGATCCACGAATCACAAAGTACTAAAGACACATGACAAAACAATCAAACAAACAAGCAATCTGGAACGCGCAGATCGTAAAGCGCGCAATTGTCGATTCGTTCTTTAAACTGAGCCCGAAGAAGATGATGGGTAATCCCGTCATGTTTGTGGTGGAAGTAGGAAGTGTACTTACTACTCTTCAACTAATTCGTGGAGTCGTCGCACCAATCCCTGGAATCACCAACACGCCGTTTGAACTACAGATCACATTGTGGCTCTGGTTTACGGTGTTGTTCGCGAACTTCGCGGAGGCCATGGCAGAAGGCCGCGGTAAAGCGCAAGCCGACAACTTGCGTAAGGCCAAGACCGAGACTGTTGCTCACCGTGTGGTATCAGGTTCTCAAACCGAAGATGTGCCCGCACCGCAATTGCGCAAGGACGATCTCGTAATCGTTTCCGCGGGCGAGTTCATTCCTGGCGATGGTGAGATAGTTGAAGGCGTTGCTTCAGTTGACGAGTCAGCAATTACTGGGGAAAGCGCGCCAGTGATTCGCGAAGCAGGTGGTGATCGTTCTGCTGTTACCGGTGGCACGAGACTATTGTCGGATCAAATCAAGGTGCGCATCACCTCGAACCCCGGTGAAACCTTTATTGATCGGATGATCGCGCTGGTTGAGGGTGCTGAACGACAGAAGACACCAAACGAAATCGCGCTCAACATTTTGCTAGCGGGACTGACAATCATTTTTCTGCTTGCAGTCGTCACTCTACAGCCCTTCGCAATCTATTCAAGCGCACCACAAACAATCTTTGTGCTTGTCTCCCTACTCGTGTGTTTGATTCCCACAACGATTGGCGGCCTTCTCTCGGCAATCGGGATCGCCGGAATGGATCGGCTGATTCAACATAACGTGCTCGCCATGTCGGGTCGTGCAGTTGAAGCGGCCGGCGACGTGAATACTTTATTACTGGATAAAACGGGCACGATCACGCTGGGCAATCGACATGCGACGGCTTTCATTCCATTGCCAGGTGTGGATGAGAGGGAGTTGGCAGAAGCAGCACAACTGTCGTCCCTTGCTGACGAAACTCCTGAAGGGCGTTCGATTGTCGTGCTCGCCAAAGAGAAGTATGGCTTGCGTGGGCGTGATCTGGCTTCTCTTGAGGCGACTTTCGTTCCTTTTACAGCTCAGACCCGGATGTCTGGAGTGAACTTCAACGGGCGCGAGGTTCGGAAGGGTGCCGCCGATGCGATTCAAAAATATCTTGGCTCAGGATCCAATCACCTCGTGAATGATCTGACTTCGATAGTCGAGCGGATCTCGCGTGAAGGAGGTACGCCACTCGTAGTTGCGGAAGACCGTTTGCCGCTTGGCGTGATTCAACTCAAGGACATCATCAAGGGCGGAATGATCGAGCGGTTTAATCAGATGCGGCAGATGGGTATTCGAACCGTAATGGTCACCGGTGACAATCCACTCACAGCCGCGACCATTGCACGTGAAGCCGGCGTCGACGACTTTCTCGCCCAAGCGACTCCTGAAGACAAAATGGCTTTAATCAAGAAAGAACAGTCGGGCGGAAAGTTAGTGGCCATGACGGGCGACGGTACGAACGATGCGCCGGCTCTTGCCCAGGCTGATGTTGGAGTGGCAATGAACAACGGAACCCAAGCTGCTAAGGAAGCTGGAAACATGGTCGATCTCGATTCCAATCCGACGAAGTTGATTGAGATTGTCGAGATTGGAAAGCAACTGCTGATGACTCGCGGTGCGCTTACGACATTTTCGATTTCGAACGATGTCGCCAAGTACTTCGCAATCATTCCGGCGATGTTTGTTGCGGCGTTTCCTGTTCTCAATGCGCTCAACATTATGGGTTTGCGTACACCACAATCCGCGATTCTGTCGGCAGTGATCTTTAATGCATTGATCATCATTGCCCTTATTCCACTTGCTTTGCGAGGCGTGAAGTATCGGCCGATGAGTGCAGCATCGCTGCTCCGTCGGAATCTTTTGGTCTATGGGCTGGGTGGAATCATTGTGCCGTTTATCGGGATTAAGATCATAGACGTGATTATTCATGCGGTGGGGTTAGCGTGACGATCGGGCAGTAGCCCGACCGTAAGGGAGGGCTCGATGTTTGGGAGTAAGCCCTCCCTTACGGTCGGGCTACTGCCCCGGAGGGATTTAACGATGAAGAACCTAGTAACAGCAATATTGATGACCATCGTAACGACGCTTCTACTGGGATTAATTTACCCGCTCGTTGTAACCGGCTTGGCACAGGTCATCTTTCCAGAGCAGGCAAATGGATCATTAATCAAGGGCTCGGATGGTACGGTGCTTGGCTCGCGTTTGATTGGCCAACCGTTCTCGTCCGCCGCCTATTTCCGTTCCCGACCGTCCGCAGCAGGCGCGGTTGGGTATGACGCAGGTGCTTCTTCCGGATCGAACCTTGGCCCGACGAATCAAAAACTAGTTGACCGAGTCAAAGCCGACGTAGAGAAGTTAAGAGCTGAAAATCCTGGTCAACCTGTACCTGTCGATTTGGTCACAACGTCTGCCTCAGGGCTTGATCCACATATCTCTCCCGCCGCGGCTGAATTCCAGGTCCCACGTGTTGCTCGCGAGCGCAGCATTACTGAGGACCAAGTGCGTGAACTCATAAAGGCTCATAGTGCAGGCAGGCAGTTCGGCTTTTTAGGCGAACCAACAGTTAATGTGTTGGAGCTTAATATTGATTTGGACAACAGGTATCCGATGCGGAAGTAAGAGCTTTGTACTTTGAGCTTTGTTCGTCATTGTCGCTGAGCGGAAGTTAATAAACGAGGCATAGACAAAAAGCACAAAGCACAAAGTTCAAATCTCGTCTTTCCGAGATGAACCAAACTATTCCACGTCCTTCCCCTGAATCTATTCTTGCCAAGCTAAGCGAGGGCGAGCAGGCCACGTTGCGTGTTTACATCGGCGCCGCACCTGGAGTCGGAAAGACCTACCAAATGCTCGAAGATGCCCATCTACTGAAGAAGCAGGGCGTGGACATTGTCGTTGCAGTCGTGGAAACACACGGCCGCGAAGACACTAAGGCGCTCATTGGTGATTTGGAATGTGTGCCGATGCGTCGCATTGACTATAGGGGGGTCACAATTGAGGAGATGGACGTCGCCGCTGTAATCGCTCGCCACCCGACAATTGCGATTGTTGATGAACTCGCTCACACGAATGTTCCCAGCTCGAAAAACTCAAAGCGCTATCAGGACGTGTTGGATCTGCTCAACGCCGGAATCTCTGTAATTACCGCCGTAAACATTCAGCACCTTGAGTCTCTCAATGATGTCGTCAATCGAACCACCGGCGTCCGGGTGCGCGAAACAATTCCCGATTATTTTCTGCGCAGAGCTGATGAGGTTGTTAACGTCGATGTATCGGTTGACACCCTCCGCACTCGTTTACGCCAGGGAAAAATCTA
>DATEXA010000409.1:0-5029 GCA_035257465.1 Pyrinomonadaceae bacterium
ACGGAGCCGACGTTCCCGCTTTCAGGCTTGAAGGAACGTAGAGGTAATACACGCGTGTTCTTCCGCCCGACGTCAACAGTTCCTTGGTGATGTCGTCTTTAGCAAGTGCCGGGGATGTGGCGATAAGAAGAATTGTGATGAGCAGAATGTGAAGTTTCATGGCTCTCTCCAAAGTTGTGTGATCGAGTCTTAGAACTCTGTGCTCCTCCGTGTCTCCGTGCCTCTGTGGTTGGGCAGGTCTCATTCTTCACCACCGAGTCACAGAGACACTGAGGAAGCACAGAGAAAAACCAAACTGAACGTGAATCAACGGCTCTTCACAAGGTGAAATGACAAGCATTCACTTCGTCACTAACGGAAGTTCAATGTAGCTTTCCAGACCGACCGCGTGATAGATCCTTTGCACCGCGGATTTATAGTCCTCTGGCTTGGCCCAGAAAATACTCTGTACGAATGTCTGAGGGTTTCGATCGTACAGCGGAAACCAACTCGACTGAATCTGCACCATGATTCTGTGTCCAGGCAAAAACACATGATTCGCCGTTGGCAACGCGAAGCGATACTTCAACGGCTTGTTAGCTTCGATCGGTTTCGCGGTTTCAAAACCTTCCCGATAACGACCGCGCAAAACGTCTGCCGAAATCATCAGTTGGTATCCACCCATGTTGGGTTGTGACGCAACTTCATCCGGATACAGATCGATGACTTTAACTACCCAATCGGAATCGGTGCCACTCGTGGACGCGACAACATTCACGATTGGCTGACCACTGATCTTTACTGGCGATGTCAAAACTTCCGACTTGTAAGCAAGGACGTCGGTACGTCCCGACTGTTCACGCTGATCATCAACCAACCATTGTCGCCAGGTGCTTGCATCATATGGTCGTGCACGAAAAGGCACGGGCTTGCTCGGATCGGAAACATATTCCTCATAAGTAGGTGCGCCGTTTTTCGGCGATGAGAAACTCGCGACTAATCCTGCATTGAGATAAAGCGGTGTTGCCTTCACGCTGCAACCACTTGGACATCCGGCCGGCCACGAAGGTAAGCGATACCACTTATTCGTTCCGGTCTCGAAAGCAGTGACCGGCGCCATATCCATCTTCGGTGCCTCGTCTTTCAGGTAGTGATCGAGGAATGGCCTGAGGATCTCCTGGCGGAAATAAAGAGCCGTATCGCTGTTGAACTTGATTGCTCCCAACGAACTTCCTTCGCGTATTTCCTGTCCGTGATGCCACGGTCCGAGAACCAGATAGACCATGTTGTTTGAGGTGTCTTTTGGCTTGATTGCTTTATAGACAGAGATGTCGCCGTAGATGTCCTCCTGATCCCAAAGGCTGTGCACAAGCAAGACCGGAACCTTCAGCGGTTCTTTTGCGAGCAGTTTGTCGACTGCTTGCTCCTGCCAGTAGGCATCGTAGTTCGGGTGTTCGAGGATGCGTCTCCAAAAACCAACCTGTTCAAGTCCTCGTCGACGCCCGAGTTCTCCCGCGGAACCTGCTTCCATAAACATGTCGTAGTCGTCGTAATGACTTGTCCACCATTTGATGTCGTTTGCTCGAGTAGCCTGCTGATCGTAGATGTAGCTCATGCCAAGCTGGCGAAACGCGCCATTGTGAAACCAATCGTCGCCGATCCAACCGTCGACCATCGGGTTCATAGGAACGGAAACTTTAAGTGCCGGGTGCGGATTGAAGAGCGCCATTAATGGCAGGAAGCCATCGTACGAAATACCAAGGATGCCGACCTTCCCGTTGGTTTCGGGGATGTTCTTCACCAGCCAATCAATCGTGTCGTAAGTGTCTGTTGCGTGATCGACGTTGGTTGGATTTAGTGGCCCACGCAACGGCCGGTTCATCACGTATTCACCTTCCGACCCGTACTTCCCGCGAATGTCCTGCACTACGCGAATATATCCGCCTTCAACAATGACGTCGGTCGCGTTGTCATATCCTTCGAGACTTGGACCGAGATGTGAACTATTCGAGTGAGTTGTCAGTTCAGTCGCGTTGTAGGGCGTTCGAGTCAAGAGAATTGGCGCACTCTTAGCGTTTTTGGGGACGAGTATGACGGTGTGAAGTTTCACGCCATCACGCATCGGGATCATAACTTCACGGCGCGTGTAATCGAATCCATTGTTTGTCGGCTCAAATTTTTGCGGGGTTTCATTTGGAAGAGTTTGAGCGGTGAGTTGAATCGCCAGGAAAAGAATTGCGATAAGAGCGGTATGAATCGGTGCAACACGAACACTATGGATCATAGTCGATGTTCCTTCTGAGATTGCCGCAATGTTGGAGAGTGGTTGGTGGGTTGGTGTCCCACCGAACGAAACTGACTTGGTTGAAACGCGGAGACTGTAACCCGTTCAGATGGTTTTCTCAATGGATTCCAGCTACCGCTTTACCCGCTTCATTATTTCGGTGTGTGCTTCAAGAATGCTGGTGACTGTTTGCGGATCAGGTTCGAGAGACCAAACATCGTGATCGAAGGTCCCGCCAAGTATGATCCCGTCGCGACGCGGAAACATATAGCCGGCGCCAGCTAGATAACAGTAGTCAATCTCAGGTTGTGGCAGAAGCACTTCGAGTTGCCCCCGAACCGGTGAGAGAGTTTGATCGCCGACGAGTTTTCTTGCGCCCAGACCCGTGCAGTTGAAAATTAGTGACTCCGGTAGTCGCGCAATCTCTTCGCGACTTTGCAGCTCTCTTACGACGACTCTCCCACCTGCAATGTAGAAATCGCGCAACAAACAATTCAGATACGTCTGAGGTTCAATCAGCATCGTCGTAAACTGACGAACGTTGTCTGTGCCGAAGTATTTCTTCCGATCCCGACGGATTTGAATTTCAGGATAGAGTGAAGAGCCACCTGGAAATTCGCTGTTCTCACGTTCGGGTCCGCTGAGAAGTTCGTAAGTTTCAATCCAGCGAACGCCGTATTCAGGTCCGACCAGTAACTGAAACGCCCGGTTCGCAATCTGGCACGCTTCATTAAACTGCTGGATAAATTGTGGCGTAGCCGTTCTGTCATCGTAGATGGATGTTGGATACCAGAAACCACCAGCGATGTTCGACGTTGTTTCTGGCGGTAGATCCTTAGCGTAAATGGTGACTGATCCACCGCGGCGTTGTAACAGGCGTGCGGTAGAAAGGCCAATGACGCCACAGCCCAGGACGGCACACTGCTTTTGTTCAGTCGCTTTGGCAAGCTCGACCGCCAAATGAGCGCTGCCCCAGGACAACGTGATGCCCGCACCACCATGCCCGTAGTTGTGAATCAAAAGCTTCTCGCCAAGACGTTCAGCATCGACAAGAAAACCGCCGGGTCTGTAGGGGCGCAGTCCGACAACGGTGCGAATAAGTCGATCGCGAGAAACCTTTACCGGGAAGAAAGTTCGTCGCTCATCGGCCAAGAGGCGTGTAGGCAAGGAACTGTGCAGTGCGATGGCTGCACTTGCGCTGACTGCCGATTGAAGGAATGTTCTACGATTAACTTCCATGGCCGCGGGAATATAACACGGTGAATCTGCGTAATCTGTGGATGATCGTTTTACACACTCTGTCCGGCAGCATATGCGGACGCCCAGGCCCAGTGGAAATTAAACCCTCCGAGATGTCCGGTGACGTCTACTACTTCTCCGATGAAGTAGAGACCCGGCACCTTTCGAGTTTCCATTGTCTGAGACGAAAGTTCATCAGTGGAGACACCACCTACGGTTACTTCCGCCTTCTTAAATCCTTCGGTTCCGCTGGGTGTGATCTGGAAGTCGTGAAGTTGTGACGCGATCGATTCCAATTCACGTTGAGTATACTGATTCATAGGTTTCGATTTCATTTTAAGATCGCACCAGGCGTGGACAAATCGTTTGGGCAGATAGCGAGAAAGAAGCGTGGACAATTCAATCGTCGAACCCTCATGAGTACGAAGAATCTCTCTTGCGTCAGACTGCGGAAGCAGATCGATAGAAATGCTTTCGCCCCGTTTCCAGAACGACGAGATTTGTAAAATTGCAGGTCCGCTCAAGCCTCTATGCGTTACCAGTATGTTTTCCCGAAATGAAGTTTTCTTGTAACTGACAAGCGAGTCAACTGACATTCCACTAAGCGGAACTAGTTGTTTGAGCAGGCCTGGTTCAAGCGTCATTGGGACCAGGCCTGCCCGCGGAGTTTCGATCTTCAAACCAAACTTTTTAGCAATCCCGTAACCGAAGTCAGTAGCTCCCAGCGGTTTAATGGACAGACCTCCTGTCGCTATCACTAGCGCTGTTGATGAAAAAGTTCCCAGGCTTGTTTGCACCACAAATTCATTCTCGTTGTCGATGTTTATGACTCTGCAGCCACAATGAATTTGCACACCGGCATCGGAGCATTCGTTCAGCAACAAGTCGATAATTTGCTGCGAGCTTCCGTTACAGAACAGTTGGCCGAGCTTCTTTTCGTGGTAGGCAATTTTGTGTTTTTGAACAAGCGTTATGAAGTCATGCGGTGTGTATCGAGCGAGTGCCGATTTGCAGAAGTGTGGATTGGCGGATAGAAATGACTCTGGAGTTGTATGCAGGTTGGTGAAGTTACAGCGACCACCTCCGGAGATAGCGATCTTCTTTCCAACTTGATCGGAGTGTTCGATTACGAGGACCTTGCGCCGGCGTTTTCCGGCTTCGATCGCGCTGAATAGTCCGGCGGCTCCGCCGCCTATGATGATTACATCGAAATGAAGGGTCACTGGTTTCTAAAGATCGCCGACAAGCTGAAGAAGCCTCTTTCAAAACTCCCATTCTCACCCGAGCTTTCAGAGACTGAGTCCAAACTCGGATTACTGTCGGTTTATGTTCGTGTTAGTTCGTGTGATTTCGGGGATCGGCTATTACGTCCCACAAAAGAACGATCCACGAAATTACACGAACTAACACTAACGAAGCCCCATGACCATTTACGTCCCCTTTAACACCGCGCTGGAAGCACAGAGAGAATAAGAGTTTTGCAAGTGCCTCTAAAGCATACCGGACATGGATAAACCTCAAAGCTAC
>DATEXA010000410.1:0-2657 GCA_035257465.1 Pyrinomonadaceae bacterium
GGCGGCGTTCACAAGTCCGTTGTGTCCGCCGCCGATTACGACGACATCGAATTTGTTATTCATACGTTGTATTGGGTAAAGCAGCTTGCTGAAGAATTGTTAGCATACTTATAATCGCTCGCCCTGACAATTGCTCTCAAGGATCATTGAATGCCAATCGGAACTGCATTTCACGAACGCACATTCGCTCTTTGTGAAAGTCTCAACTATCGCGAATGGTCCGGCTATTACGCCGTAAGCTCTTACGAACCACATCACGAACATGAATACAACGCGATCCGCAACGCTGCGGCGTTGATCGACATCTCTCCACTTTACAAGTACCGCTTGACGGGTAGAGATGCGACGCGACTTGTCGATCGCATAATCACTCGTGACATGCGAAAGGTGTCTGTTGGACAAGTCGTGTATACGCCGTGGTGCGATGAGCATGGAAAAGTTATCGACGACGGCACCGTTTCCAGGCTCGCCGAGAACACTTATCGCTGGACCGCAGCCGATCCAAGCTTGCGCTGGTTTACACAGAACGCCACGGGAATGGATGTCGATATTGAGGATATTTCCGAAAGCGTATCGGCGTTGGCGCTTCAAGGCCCTACTTCGGGTCGACTCTTAAAGCGCATCATTACCGATGGCGACATTACCAATCTGAAATATTTCCGAGTCACGTCGGCTAAGATCGCCGGCATTCCAGTCGATATCTCGCGTACCGGATACACCGGAGATCTTGGTTATGAAATCTGGGTACCGTCTGAGCACGGAGTTAAGATTTGGGATGCGTTGATGGCTGGTGGCCACGCGTTCGATATTCATCCCGCCGGTATGCTGGCACTCGATGTGTCCAGGGTCGAAGCCGGCCTGCTTCTTATCGACGTTGACTTTAACAGCAGTAAGAAGGCGCTCGTCGAAGAGCAGAGGTATTCACCGTATGAAATGGGACTCGGACGCCTCGTTAATCTCGACAAGAATCGTTTCGTTGGCCAATCAGCTTTGATCGCCGAAAAAAAGCGCGGAACACCTCGCGAGATAGTTGGACTTGAAATCGATTGGCCACAAGTGGAAAGCATTTACGAAGAAGTTGGTTTACCACCCGCGGTTTCACCGATGGCTTCGAGAGTAGCAGTGCCGGTGTTCAGAGAGGGAGTGCAAGTTGGAAAGGCTACGACAAGTACGTGGTCGCCAACGCTAAAGAAGATGATTGCCCTGGCAACAGTGAAGCGGGAATTTACCAGGCCGGGAACAAAATTACAGTTCGAGATCACCGTGGAAGCAGTGCGGCATCAAGTAAGAGCAACGGTAGTGAAGACTCCTTTCTTTAATCCTAAAAGAAAGACCGCAACTCCTGTTTAGGGTCTTATAGATGATCGCAAACCTTCCACAGCTAATCGATGCTTATGATCCAAACGCTCCTCTGGATCGTGCATTCACCATTCCTTCTTCCTGGTACATAAACAAAGACCTCTACAACTTCGAACTCAAGACTGTCTTTTCAAATTCATGGCAATACGCCGCACGTAGAGATCAACTGGAGGTTCCCGGACAATTTGTTACCACGGACATTGCAGGCGAACCGTTGGTAGTTGTTCGCGGGAACGATGGAGTGCTCAGAGCATTCTTTAATGTATGTCGTCATCATGCTGCCGCAGTAATGACGGAACCGGAAGGAACGGTGCCCCAGCTTCGTTGCCCGTATCACGGTTGGACCTATTCGCTTTCGGGTGAGCTCAAAGGCACTCCCGACTTCTCAGGTGTTTGTGAATTCGAACGAGAAAATAACAGTCTGATCCAAGTCGAACTCGCAGAGTGGGAGAACTGGGTCTTCGTTAGACTGTCGAAAGACAGTTCGTCGTTTTACGATTTTCTCGGCGCAGATCTAATCGAACAAATCAGTCCACTCCAACTGAACACTCTTCACTGGCTGCAACGACGCCACTACCAGTTTGAATGCAATTGGAAAGTGTTCGTCGACAATTACCTCGACGGTGGTTATCACGTCCCCTACTTGCACAAAGGCCTCGATAGCGTGCTCGATTACAGCAACTACCGGATCGAGAACGGTGAACACTTCTGTTTACAGTGGAGTCCACTCGTAACCGAAGGCGCTGAAGCGCAAACCGGCGCGGTTCGCAAAGGAGATCGGGCTCTGTACTACTGGATCTATCCGAACTTCATGATCAATTGGTACGACGGTGTTCTCGACACTAACCTCGTCATTCCTCGAGGTGTGGACCAGACGGAAGTCATCTTTGACTTCTACTTTGCTGATGTCGTTTCCGAAGAGGCCCGGAAACGCAATCTCGCAAGCATAGAAGTTGGTCAAAGGATCCAGGACGAAGATACGGCCATCTGCAAATCCGTTCAGCGTGGATTGAATTCGCGTGCATATGACGCCGGAAGATTGTCGGTGCGACGAGAAGGCGGCGAGCATCTATTCCATCGGCTGCTACATGCGGACTTGAAAAGCGGAGTGTCCGATACGCTTTAGAGCTACTTGTAAAAGTCACGTCTCTGAGTTCAGCGCCAACGGCGCGAAATATGATAGCCAGGGGCAAGCGACGAAGGAGCGCCGCCCATGGATGGACATAACGAAGATTTAGAAGCCCTGAAAGGGCGGAATAAAGGTGGGTTCTGAATTCGAAACACCGAAGCTGTTTTTG
>DATEXA010000411.1:0-5354 GCA_035257465.1 Pyrinomonadaceae bacterium
CAGCCACTCTGACGCTGTCGCTCTTTCTATAAATCCCGATGGAGGTGTTTACAGTCTGGATGTAATAGGTTGGGCCAACATCGCCGTTCGTATCCGGTGGATGTCCTGCTCCCCATGTGGCAAAGTCGAGGCCGTCGAAGCTTGCGCTCGGCGGAGGCGCAGGTGCATTTATCGCAGGCACGCTCGTTGTTTTGGTTCCTTCGTTGAGTTTCGCGCCGGAAGTTCCCGGATAAAAACTCGGGTTAGGCTCCGGCCCCTCGCGTTCGGGGCGCTCACGTTTCACAGGCTTTCGGTATGGCAGGTCCCGTAGGTCACCGTTGAATGAATGCGCTTTTTCAAGTCGCTGCTCTTTAGGTCTACGGTTGGCTTCATCGTCTTGGCTGCGAGCTCTGGTTTCCGTGCCGGAGGGATTTTCCTGACGCGTCAACTCGGGATCGACGTGACGGTTGTCGTTGTTCGGTGCTTGCGCGAGTGATGAATATGAGCTGGCTTGCAGTCTTTGCAGGAGTACCGAGGAGTTGTTAGTCGCGACCACCTCATCACTGTGATCCGAATGTTTTTCGTTGGGCGTCTCCTTGTCACGCTTTACCAAAGTTGCCGATCGATAATTCCCAAAGTCTTTGTGCAGGAATCTCTCGATGCCCGCATCTGCCAAGACTGACGAGAGTACGATCGTCATACCCATGCTCAACAGGACTAGTAAGAGTGTCCGATGTCGAGAGATAAAACGACGCCCGTTTTGATTCCACAAAGGATGCGTGCGGGCTGGGGGACGATTGTTAGAACGCATCGAGAATTCTCCGAAAGAGCGCAGGAAAACGTGTCAGGCAGTTAGGAGTAAATAGCGGATTGCTCAAGTAACGGTGAATGAAGCGGCGTAATAGATTTACAGGCAATGGGTATCAGCGGTCGTGCTGTGGGTTAGCGAAACCGCAACCGGCAAAACAATTTACTGAACCTTCATGATCTCCCCAACATTTCCTAACGTTTTCCCAAATGCAGCAGTGACGAATCAACTCGTTGAGAGGACTTCTAACTTGCTATGCGCAGAGAGACCGAAATAGAGATAGCGTGCAAGATCTTGAGGACAGTTTGCACATTGGCATTCTAGTTCGGAGGTTCTTGAGTGTAAAGCGCTTATTCATGACCAATCCCTATCATGTTCAGACTGACGGGCCGATTGACACAAAATGAAACTGACGAACCAGGAGTACGACTAAGTATTCGATCATCATAATCAGGGCTTCCTTAATTTTATCGAACAATTCTGGGCCATTTGCTGAAATTAGCGTTATCATAGAAACACTTCAAACCTAAGCCCCAGGTTCTCAGGCGGTCTGCAATCAAGCAGCGGACTGCCTTCAATTGCGTCACGAAACATGGAGGAGGTTTGTATGCCACTTGTCAACAGAGCACTCGCAGAATTCCTTGGAACATTTATGCTGGTATTTGGTGGTTGTGGCAGTGCGGTATTAGCTGCTGCCTTTCCCGGAGTTGGTATTGGACTGCTCGGCGTTTCGCTCGCTTTCGGTCTGACAGTACTAACGATGGCTTATGCGGTTGGCAGGGTGTCAGGTGGTCACTTTAATCCTGCTGTGACCGTCGGGCTGTTCACTGCGAAACGAATTCCCGCATCTGACATTGTGCCTTACATCCTTGCACAAGTATTTGGAGCGATCGCTGCTGCCGGCGTACTGGTGGTGATTGCAACTGGCAAAACCGGCTTTAGCGTGGCTGCGAGTGGACTGGCGGCAAATGGCTTCGGTGAACACTCTCCGGGTGGCTACACTCTTCTTGCGGGTTTTGTATGTGAGGTTGTTCTGACGTTTTTCTTCCTGATCATTATCCTCGGCTCAACTGAACCGCGAGCACCTGACGGATTCGCACCTATTGCAATTGGACTGGGATTGACGCTGATTCACTTGATCAGTATTCCAGTCACTAACACGTCAGTGAATCCGGCCCGGAGTCTCGGACCCGCGGTGTTCGTTGGCGGTTGGGCGTTGTCGCAACTCTGGATGTTCTGGGTCGCGCCAATTATTGGTGCAGTGCTCGCCGGTCTGATCTATCCCATTGTCGCTGGCGGAAAAGAACACTACGACAACGCTTAGATCGCAGGCGGGCTCTGTCTCTTCACTGCAATCTGTACAGTCTTCGCTCCCAGAACTGGGTGGCGAGCAATAAGGCTGATCGTTCCGGCGGATTGTTTTGTCTTTACCCAAACAGCCCCGACTCCGCCGAAGAGTGAGAACGGATTCTCACCTATGATCTCACCCGGCCCCGCGAGGCTCAACGCTATTGCTGCATTGGCGAGCGGTCGAATAGATCCGTATTCATCGGTGACCTTGAGCACTATTCTCGTAGTATCAATTCCATCACCAACCAATTCACGATCGTCCGGCACAACCAGCAACTGTCGATCGGCGCCGCGTCCCGACATCATTTTTGTGATCACTTTCTTTCCATCGATATAGCCTTCAATCTTCATATCACCCCAGGCGCCTTTGTAAATCTCGTCACGAATATTCTTCACGAAAGGCGGATACTTAAGGTGTGGAAAGTTCTCGCGATCCGGTTTCAGATCCGCGATCAACCGATCAGCAATGTACATTTTCAAGTTGTCACAGTTTGAGGAAACCATTGCGAACGTGAAGGTTTCGTTACGGTCGCCTCGCGCCCAATCGAAGGCCGGCTCCAACACAATTTCCTCTTTAGGATCGCATTGCGATTTGTAGAAACCACCCGCCGGTTTAGGAATACGAAAAATGTCAGCAACGCCGTGATAGCAGATTCGGTCAGTAGAGCAGAAATTTGCATGCGTGTTGTAGTCGAAAGCGCACCAGCCGAGACCGCCTGCATATCCCTTCTCCGATGCGAGTTGATTATGAACACGGGCATGTCTCATCGCGTGTTCGGTAACTCGCTCCACATTGTCGTTGCGTTTAGTGGGATACATATGGCCGATGAATTCCGTGTTCAAGTAAAGCGGATGATTTGGTTTGCGCAAGGGAATCTGAAAGTCGTTCATCGTGAACACATCTTCCAACAACTCTGAGTCATACTTGTAGCGTATGCCACCGGTTGGTCGCGAGTTATCAAGCGAACGCGCCAGGGAGTTTGTTCGAGTGTAGAAGTCGTGGTAATCGCCCGACTCGTTCACGCGAACACCCCAGATAATGATTGATGGATGATTCCAGTCGCGACGAATCATCTTTTCGACATAACTCACAGCCAGGTCTTTCCACTGTTCGTCGCCAACATGCTGCCAGCCCGGAATCTCCTCCAACACCATGAGTCCGTATTCATCGCAGGCGTCGAGAAAATGAGGCGACTGTGGATAGTGCGACGTGCGCACGATGTTGCATTTCAATTCCTTTTTTAGAATCCAAGCATCTCGTCGCTGCACACGTGCCGGCATTGCCTGTCCTACAAACGGAAATGTCTGGTGACGATTAAGTCCGCGGAGCTTGAGATGCTGATTGTTGAGAATAAATCCATCGGGAGTGAACTTTGCTTCGCGAAAACCAACTCGAGTTGTGTACTCGTCCATGAACCGGGTGCCATCAAACAGTTTCACTCTGACGTCGTAGAGTTTCGGTCGATCGAGATCCCATAAAGAAATCGACGCGAGGTTATGAAGCACAATGTTGACCAGCGAATCTTGCTGATGCTTAACCGAGCCCTCGAGTGAATCGATCAGCCGAATACCGTCGTATAACTCGGCGACTATTCGCAGCGGCGTACCGAGTTCGCCTTTAAGATCGAGAAAACAACTGACCTCGAGGCTACGATCCGCAGACATAACATTCACTGGTTTAGCAAAGACGTTTTCAATGAAACTTTGTGGCACAAATCGTAATGCCACGTCCCGATAGATCCCCCCGAAGGTCAGGTAATCGATGTCACCACCGAACGGAGGTATATCTTTACGTTCAGTCGAGTCGACTTCGACAGCTAGCACATTTTCTCCGCGCCAGTTCAGATGAGGAGTTATTTCAAAAGAAAAAGGCGTGTACCCACCGCGATACTCACCCAAGTTGTGACCATTGATGCTGACTTTCGCAGCGGTCATCACGCCACCAAAATCGATGAAGACCCGATGATCGTTCAGTCCCGGCGGTACCGAAAAGTGACGACGGTAGAGCGAAACAAACTCGTAGTCTTTATCGTCAAAGCCATGCCAGGGCAGCATCTTGTTTGTATGCGGAATCGTCACACGCGTAAATCCACGGTCGTTGAACGCCGGACTGCTTCCGTTGGGAACTACTTTATCGCTGAAGAGCCAGTTGTGGTTGAGCGGAAAGATACGTCGTTGTGAGGCCGATCCGTTTTGAGCAAATGTATCTGGAAGAATCTGCGGCAATAGAGCTAATCCGGCCACGCCTGCTCCAGTGGTCTTGATAAAGTCGCGTCGATCGATACGTCTTCCACGATTTCGTTTCATTGAGTGCTCCAGTTGAAATGGTTAATCATTTGAGATTGGTCGCGTGGGTTTAGAGGGTCTGGCTCCAATCGGAGCCATATGTTTATAGCCTGGCAACAGAATGGGATCCTTCGCCGAAGGCGCAGAGCTCAATTACAAACTCACGCTATAAACATGTCATCCCTGACGGGATGAAACCTGAAACGCAACACTTTTAGTTTCCGAAACGTAACTCAACGGTGTGCTTAACCGTTCCTAACACCTGCTTCGCTTGCGACTGCGGTCCGATTTCATCAGTCGTGTGAAACTTGTTTCGCATCGCCGGAATGACATCGAGTACTGCAATACCGACATCAGGAAAATCAAGCAAACCATCGACACCGTCGCGAGGTTTGAAAAGGCCCAGATAAGAACTTGAAGGAGCTGACGAAAGACTCGTGACACCACTAGCAGTGACGAAGTCGGCCCACCTTACATCGCGGAAGTAACCTTTGAATTCAGGATAGATCCATCTCTCACCGGGCATTGAGTCGTTATATCCATTCTGCCAAACGTCGAGCCGTGTTCCCTGTAATCGGTTTTGCCAAACACGATAAGGTCCCATCCCCAACCAACGTACACTTCGAACTAGTTTCTCATCGGCATCGAACTGAATTCCCAAAATGTCTACCGCCCCATCAAACGAATATTCATAATCCAACTGTGCAACTAGACCGGCGCCGGAACCGTGAGGAGAGAATCGCCAACGAAGGTACTTCAATGCACCTTCATACCTGGCTTCGATCACTACCGCGTTTGCTTCATTTCGAGTTTCAAAATGCGTGAGTCGACTCTCTCCAGCGACGTTTGCATAACTTCGATCATTACGGCGATAGGCGATCACGCGTGGTCCGTTGTTAATCAGAAGTGGATTGCCTCCAATCGTTGCTCG
>DATEXA010000412.1:0-4312 GCA_035257465.1 Pyrinomonadaceae bacterium
TACATTGAGAGCGATGCTTCAAACCCTCGTCTCGGCGTCGTCTTACCGCCGGTAAGCAGACTCTATACTGTCGACATTAGCCTGCGTCCAAAAATGGATACTCACGCCAAGGCAAGCGTCGTTAGTGCGGCGTTGGCCTCAGTTCCTGAACCAGCCAGGGACCTATACCTGAAGGCGTTGGCCTCCGCCGAAGAGGGTGACTCAACTAAAGCGATAGCTCAGCTGAAAGCCTCCCTGAACATCCTTCCGGAATTTCCATTGGCTCTTAATGAATTGGGTGTTCAGTATCTGAAAGTTGGTCAGGCAGACAAAGCTGCTGAAGTTTTGAGCAAGGCAGTGAAGCTCGCGCCTGATGAATTTCAGCCGAAACTTAATTATGGAATAGCGCTTCTGAATCTAAGGAAACTGACTGAGGCTGAAGAACAATTACGCGCGGCGGTCGGCAAACAGAGTGGAGCGCCGACTGCTCACATGTATCTGGGAATCGTGCTGGCGATTCAACGAAAACTCGATGAAGGTAAAAAGGAATTAGGCTTGGCCATAGCATCAAAGTCACCGGAAGTCCCGCTCGCTCACCGCTACCTAGGTGGGATCTATTATGAAAGACGTGAGTATGAAAGTGCCGCAAGTGAGTTGGAGACGTACCTGAAGCTTGTGCCAAAAGCACCTGACGCCGAAGTACTGCGTCAAAAAATTCGGGAAATGCGTAACAGGCAGTAATTCATGCGGAAAGTATTTAAAGTCGGATCCAAGGCGGCCATGCTGAACGCATCAAGGGAACGATAGAAGATCTCAGAGATAAAAAATAGGATTTAGAGAATACTCCCGAGAAAAAAGGTCGCCGACTGGCGACCTTATTGCGTCAATGTTACCTTCGCTTGAGCTCGAGAAGGTGTCCTAGTTTTTCTTTCTTGGTGCGCAGATAACCTGCAGCGTCATCAGCTGAATCAACCTCGATTGAGACTCTTTCGACAATCTTTAATCCCGCCTCTTCAAGCGCCTGTAGTTTGAGAGGATTGTTGGAGATGACCCTGACTTTGCATAAGCCAAGATCGAAAAGTATCTCCGCGCACTGTCTGTAATCCCTGAGGTCTACGGCTAGGCCCAGGCGTTCATTTGCTTCAACGGTATCCGCGCCCTCATCCTGAAGTGCATAGGCTCGAATTTTATTCAGAATGCCGATGCCACGTCCCTCTTGTTGTTGGTAGACGATTGCGCCGCGCCCTTCTTGTTGAATCATTTGGAGGGTGGTGTGAAGCTGTTGGCCGCAGTCACATTTTACGGACCCGAATACGTCGCCAGTGAGACATTGAGAGTGGATACGAACCAGAGTCGGAATGTCACGACTCATCTCTCCTTTGAATAAGACCACATATTCTTCGTCGCTTATCATTGAACGATAGCCGGCTATCTGAAATTCACCCCATTCAGTGGGTAGATTCGCGAGTGCCACTCGTTTAACGGAAGTGGTCTCAGCCTGTTCACAACAAGTATTAGTCGCCATTTCTTTCAACTTAATGAACTCCGATCAAATACCAAGTCCTCAAGGGTAGCGTAGGGATTATAAAAGCGCGAATCGGCCCAAACAAGTGTCGTCACCCATCGGTCGTGATTGAGGAGCGAAGATAAGTCGTTCTTGCTGCTCAATAATGGGCAAGCTAAGATACCGCCTAGGCTCGGGCTTTGAACCTTAGAAACCCATTTCCAGCGAGCGTCAGGACCCCGGGATGACAGCCAAACACGACGAGAAAAAGTCGGATACCACCCAACTGCACAGTGACCAAAGGACATCCGTCGTTAAGGGGCTGGAACGTCGGCCAGTATTGACCTCGTTGGGCGGCGAGCTGTTGGCGACGCCGATCCCGCTGGAACGTGATGTTGTGACTATTGGAAGAGCTCTTGAGGCTGATATTCGATTAAATGATTTCAAGGCCTCTCGTCTTCATGCGCAGATTTGTGCAGAACCGATCGAAGGTGGCACCAGATTTCGGGTCAGAGATCTGGGATCAACGAACGGCACGTTGGTAAACGGTCAGGTTGTACCAGAAGCACTGTTGAACAACGGCGACAAGATATTGATCGGCGATCATCTCTTTCGATTCGAACTCCTGGATGAGATCGATCATGAATTTCAGCAACAGATCCACAGGCTCATCGCACATGATGAGTTGACCGGTCTTTTAACAGGTAAGTCGTTCTTCATGGAGTTGAGCCGTGAGGCGGTGCGAGCGGAAATGGAAAATCAACCGTTTTGCGTTCTGATGATGGATTTGGATCACTTCAAGTTGGTTAATGACAAGTATGGTCATCTTGTTGGCAGCCGCACGCTTCAGGATATTGGAGTTATCATCAAAGCATCCTTGCGATCAGGTGATGTCGCTGCGCGATTTGGTGGAGAAGAGTTTGCCGCCTTTCTTCTCGATGCTGACTATGCCCAGGCGCTGGTCGCTGCAGAGCGGGTTCGAAATGCAGTGGAAGCTCACTTGTTTTCTGGTGCGAATGTAACGTCGCCGGATTCCAGTCAACTTTTCCGCATTACTATCAGCATTGGCATTTCTGCATTTCCAGATGACAGTAAGGAGGCCGTTCAACTTGTAGAGATGGCCGACTCTGCTTTGTACAGGGCCAAGAGGAACGGCCGCAATACGATTTGTGCTTATAGACCTTCCCTGGCAGCCACGGAAAAACCGCTCCGCCCCAGGCGGGGCTGATTCAAAACAAGCATTTCTGCAACAGAGTCTGATTCCCGACGTGTAATAGGCGGCCGGAAGATGTATGGCTGGCCGGTTTGCGAATGGTTTGTTTGGACGTGTATCCTTCAAAGACCCACCAAGGTTATGTGATTGGGTGAGGAATTCCTGCGTGAACGTAAATCTCAATTTAGCCTCCAAGCCATTTAATAATCGCGCTCTCCCGTGGATTCTGACCGTAGCGATTCTCTTTGTTTCGCTTATCGGTCTAATTGTTGTTGTGCAACTCACGACGAGCACTCGGCGGGAGTCCGCGTCAGTCCAAACTGAAGTGAACAAGCTAAAGCAGGAAGAAGAGGCGTTGCTTACTCGCGTTGACGCTGTCAAACAGTCGTTGACACCTGGTCAGCAACAGACTCTACAGGCGGCGCATCAGCTGGTTGATCGCAAAAGTTTTTCGTGGTCTCGTTTGTTGGCCGATCTGGAAGGCGCGTTACCGGATAACGTGAGGGTATCTCGTATCGCCGTTAGAGGAGTTTCTACTCAAGGCGGGCAGACAATCGCGAACCTGGATCTAGCAGTTTTTTCTAAGAACTCAACTACGGTCGTCGACATGATCAAATCAATGGATCACGACGGCGTTTTCCACGCGGACCTCGTGTCGCAAAACTTGCAGAAGGGAAGAGGTGAGAGCGGAACCGAATACGAGTTGAGTGTTATCTACCGGCCACGTCCTGGTGTTGCTAGTGAAAGCCTCGCGGAGGTTCAAGACCAGTCGAAGAGCGAGGAGAGTGCAAAATGAAAGAAGCACCTCCTATTGTTTCTGCGTCTCGCCGGAAGCCGTTCCGTCAACTGCTGGAGTCACGCCGCAACCGGATGTTTGGACCAATGGAAATCCTTGCACTCGCTGTCAGCTGCTTCGCCCTGTTGCTTGTGTTGTTAAGCTATGGCTACTTCTTCGTTCCCGCACGATCTCAACTTTCGGCGTTGAGAGCGGATCGAACTCGATTGCAGACAAACCTGAACAAATTAAAAGGGCTCGTCAACGAAGGACAAAACACCAAAGAGACAGTTGATGAAATCACTACCAGTCTCGGTCACTTTGAGACCAACAACTTGCTTAGGCAAGACGAAGGTCGGATGGGACTGTATGGCGAACTCAACCGCCTGATCGTGAAGAACAGTTTGCGTAACACGTCGGGTCCTTCATATACAGCACTGGAGCCTCTCGGAGCGAAAGTTACTCCGGGTACATCTGTTAGTACAAAATGGCAGAGCGTTTACCCTGGGATCGGCGTGCTGGTTACTGTAGAGGGCTCCTATCAGAATCTTCGTCACTTCGTACGGGATATCGAGCGGACGAGACACTTTGTAGTCATCAATCAAGTCGAACTACAACGCGCCGAGAATAGTGCGCAACTCCCTGCCGATTCGGAGACAGGCGGAACCCGCGGATCTTTGGTTAGCCTTCAGCTAAACATGGCAATGTATTTTCAACGTGAGGATGCGGTGGCGCCTGTTCACGCCAGACAGGAGCAATAATGGAATTAGTTGACTTCAATAAACCTGGCGAAAGGAAGAAATTAATTGTGGCAGGTGCTCTTGGATTTGTCGCAATCTTA
>DATEXA010000413.1:0-8374 GCA_035257465.1 Pyrinomonadaceae bacterium
GCCCGAGCCACGGAGTCGGGCACTTCTCGCCAGTGATACAGAATGTAGGGGATGTGCCGAATGTGGTTATCTGGTATTTGTTCGACGACTCTCAGAGCAAGATCATAATCCTGACTTCCTTCATAGCCTTGACGGAATCCACCGAGTTGCTTAACAAGAGACGTGCGATAGACGCCTAGATGTGAAATAACGTTATAGGAGTAAAAAAGGTCGGGACTCCAGTCTGGCTTGACGTGTGGGACAACGCGCTGACCGTTGTAGTTAAGTTTATCCTCATCGCTGTAGATTAGATCAGCCTTGGGATGCGCATTCAACTCCTCGGCAATCATGTACAGCGCGTGCTCCGGCAACTCGTCATCGTGATCGAGGAGGGCAATAAACTCACCAGTCGCTAGTTCAAGCGCAGAATTTGAAGCAACAGAGATATGTCCTCGAGTTTTGCGAAAGATTACTTTGATCCGAGGATCTTTACGTCCATACTCGTCAAGAACTCTTCGCACATGACGTTTCCTCGACTTATCATCGGCGATGCATAGTTCCCAATGCGGATAAAGTTGGTTGCGGACAGATTCAATGGCCAGACGCAACCAAACCTCATCCACGTTATAGACAGGCATTACTACTGAGATAAGTGGCTTGTACGACAACTGACTAATTCGTTCATTAATTGCTTGACGGTCCGCTTCGGTTAGCGTGTCGTACATTCCGACCCAGTTGCGGTACTCTGGCTCTTCCTTCTCGATCGCCGCCCGTTTCTGCTGATTGACCGCTCGTTTCTCTCTGATTTTTTCCTGAATGCCGACGTACCCGGATTCACGCCATATGCTGTAAGCAGTAGAGATTCGCCTCGGCAAGCGCTTGACCTCCGAGACCACCAATGAACGGAGGCGTTTCGACAATTGCATCCAGCGACCCAAGGTCGCGGATCGTCTGTGAACAAACTTAGGCTTGTCCTTTTGTACAATCATCTTAAGGTCGAGGTGTTCTAAGAGGTTAGCAACTTTAAGGAACTACAGACTTTGCATCTGCGATCGACGAATCAAAGTGTGTAGAATCTTAGAATACTGCCGTAGCCTAAGGTCGTCAAAAGTGCAATGGACATTTGTGAAAATGAAAAGGCATTCGGCTCGACAGTAGTAGATCGAGATTACATCTGAGTCAATTTGTAATTCTGCCCTCTCATCACTAAAGCCGAATTCGTGGTTGCATCGATTTATCTGGGCAATTAATATCCTCTCGAGTTGATCATGTAAGTTTGTTGATACCTCAGCAAGACTTGCGCGCAGTAAGAACCGAGTAAATACAGTTCACTCTTTCACCTTCAAACTCAGAAGCCATTATCACTGCAATGAAAGGGATAACCACTGAGCTTCGTGTCGAGTAGAGCTTGTCTTCTTGAAATCCAGGACATGCGAGTTTAGATATGGAATTTACCGGAGAAAGATTTGTTCCGTCGGAAGCGGGTCAGATCAAATACGAGCACCTTCATAGGTATGCCCTCTGCATGCCGTTTGTGCCTGGAAAGGTTGTGCTTGACTTGGCCTCGGGTGAAGGATATGGCGCGGCTCTCTTATCGAACGTGGCAACCTCGGTCACTGGAGTAGATATCTCCCCGGAAATCGTAGAGCACGCTAGGCATCATTACTACCGACAGAATTTGACATTTCTGGTTGGAAGTTGTGAAAAGGTTCCGCTGCCAGATTCCTCAGTTGATATAGTCACTTCCTTCGAAACTATTGAGCATCACGACAAACATGAGGAGATGATGCAGGAGATCAAACGGGTCCTGAAGCCTAATGGAATCCTTATCATCTCCTCACCAAACCGTCTTACCTATTCTGACGAAGCTGACTATTCAAATCCGTTTCATATCAGGGAACTTTACTATGACGAGCTTAGTAGTTTGCTTGGCCGATACTTCAAGCATCTGCGAGTCTACGGCCAAAGGCTCGCGACCGGTTCCTTCGTTTATTCTTTGCGAGAATCGACCAAGCGAGAGATCGCAACATATACAGGTGGTATCGATTATTTGGCTCAGGCAGTGCCCTCCCTTTCATCGCCGATTTATTTCATAGCGGTTTGTTCCGATGTAGCTCAGATCGAACAATACACACCAGAGTCTATTTACCTTGATACAAATGACGATTTATCGAAGAGGAACGACGAGGAAAGAGTTCAACTGTCGAAAATGCTCCAAGAACATGCGAGACAGATCGGAGAACTGAAGTCGTATCAAGATGAGCTACAAAGAGCCATAGCCGCTCAGTCTGAAGAATTAAACAAAGCGCGTGAACAGCGTGAGCTTCTGATAGCCGCTCAGTCTGAAGAATTAAGCAAAGCGCGCGAACAACTTGAGCTTCTGATAGCCGCTCAGTCTGAAGAATTAAACAGAGAGCGCAAACAGCGTGAGCTTCTGATAGCCGCTCAGTCTGAAGAACTAAACAAAGAACGCGAACACCGTCAACGTCTGGAGGAACATCTGCGTCGACAATTGAATGAGCTGACCAGGCAGGAAGGTGAGCTAATAAGACAGAGTTCCGAGTTAGCAAGACTCCATGTCGAATTAGTGCGAAAGAATACGGAATCAGAAATTAGGAGTGCCGAGCTAGGAACTCAGAAAGACAAGTTGCTTGAAATTCAGGCACGGCTGGAGGCGGCTGAAGCGGCGACGAATCGACAAACCAAGGCTCTTTCCGACAAGAATGAGAAGCTCACCAAGACGCTCGATCACCTCGCGCACTCGGAAGCCAAAATCAAAATTTTGGACTCTAATCTCGATCAACGATCCGATGAGCTAACGGCGTCACTTTCTCGAATTGCAGAGATGGAGGCAGGTCTGTCTGCGCATGAAGTCGCGCTCAGAGAATTAACTGAGCGACTAGGTCAGCAAAGCCTGAGATTGGATAGCAAGAAAGAGATCCTGAGCTGGATGAGTACCTCGCGGTCATGGAAGTTAACCGCACCACTTCGGAAGTTAAGTCTTTTGTGGCAACGACCCCACCGTTGGTTAAGGCAATCGAGTCAGGTTGTCATCCACGGTTCCCTTGATTTTCCGGCCAATGATGCGAAAGTATTAACCTATCTTGAGGTAGCCGGTTGGGCCTATTCAACCGAAGCTCCCATTGCGCAAGTTGAAGCGTTTGTCGACAACGTACGCTTGGGCGAGTTGCACTACGGAGAAGAGCGGTTTGATGTAGTGAGTACTTATTCGTCGCAGGCACCGCTTCAATGCGGCTTTTCGAAGCGATTCTTCCTTGATGAATTCTTGACTGGGCGCAAGGTCTTGTTGATTCGCGTAACAAACGAGTTAGGCACCTTTAGAGATTATACTCACACGGTCACGCTCGAAGTGCCGACCGACCAGCCTCCGGCGCCGATCTCCCTTTCTATCGTCAAGCCCGAGGGCGAAGCAACGCAGATCAGAGCCGTTGCCGACACCCTGTCGTCTTCGAAGCAGTCATTTGAACTTTGTGCCCGGATTTCATTGGATAGCGTTCTCGCTTTGGGAACCCCAATTAAAATCCCTCAATATGAGCAGCCTGAAGTCAGCATCATTCTCGTGCTTCATAACCGGGCGGAACTCACCCTCCAATGCCTCTATTCCATCCTCCGATGCGGTCTTGATTCGTATGAGGTGGTCATCGTTGACAACGCCTCGGCTGACGCAACGCAGCATCTGCTAAGAACAATAAAAGGCGCTCGAATCATCGAGAATGAAACTAACGTGCACTTCCTCAAAGCGTGCAATCAAGCTGCCGAACAAATCAGAGGCGATTACTTATTGCTGCTGAACAATGATGCGCAGCTAATTCCCGGCAGCGTCGCTTCAGCGTTACGCACTTTCGAGGGCTCTTCAGACATAGGCGCGGTCGGCGGAAAAATCATTTTGCCCGACGGAACCTTGCAGGAAGCGGGCAGCATAGTTTGGCGAGATGGGTCGTGTCTAGGATATGGTCGTGGTGATTCTCCTTCCGCTCCGCCCTATATGTTTAAGCGTGATGTGGATTATTGCTCGGGGGCGTTCCTTTTGACCAAACGTGATCTTTTCTTGGACCAAGGGGGATTCGATGAAGATTACGCTCCTGCATATTATGAAGAGACAGACTATTGCGTCAGACTCTGGCAGCAGAATAAGCGCGTGGTCTACGATCCGAATGCGATCATCTTGCATTATGAGTTTGCCAGCTCGACATCATCTAACACGGCCATAAACCTTCAGGTCGAACATAAGAACGTCTTTGCCACTAAGCACAAGAATTGGTTGCAATCGCAATGCAAACCGGAAGCCGAGAACATTCTGATTGCCCGAACTCACCGCCGAGAGGGTCAACGACGAATACTGTTTCTCGATGACAGAGTTCCACATTTAGCGCTCGGCTCAGGGTTTCCACGGAGTAACCGAATCCTTTTGGAGCTCGTTAACATGCGACAGGACGTGACGTTTTATCCCACCAACTTTCCTAATGAGGACTGGGCTGATGTCTATCAAGATATCCCTCGTGAAGTGGAAGTGATGCTGAACCACGGCTGGGATAAGTTAGAGGAATTCCTTGAGGAAAGAGCTAATTACTATGATCTAATTTTAGTAAGTAGACCCCACAACATGACAAGGCTAAAGTCTTTACTCGCGACCAAACCGGATCTTTGTCGCAAGAGCAAGATTGTCTACGATGCCGAGGCTCTGTTCTCGTTCAGGGAGATTGAGCAACTGCGGCTCGAAGGAAAAGCTCTATCAGCAGTAGAGCAACAAAAACTCATCGATGAAGAAGTGCTTTTGGCAGAGAATTGTGAATCCGTCATCTCTGTTTCAGGGCGAGAGAGTCACGAGTTCAGCAAACGTGGCTTGCGCCACGTCCATACCTTGAGCCACGCGTTGGATATCTCTCCGACGGAAAACGACTTCGCACAACGTAGAGACATATTATTCGTCGGGTCGGTTCATTCATTGACCTCACCAAATGCAGATTCCATGTATTGGTTTAGTGAGAAAATACTTCCCTTGGTTCAAGCGAAACTCGGCTCCGAGGTCCGACTCGTAATTGCTGGATCAGCGATACCGAGTTTTTTTGAGCGATTCCCAAACGGTAACGTTAAGTTGGTCGGACAGGTAGACCAATTAGCTACCTATTACAATGATGCGCGGCTTTTCGTTGCTCCGACTCGTTTCTCGGCTGGTATCCCTCTCAAGGTTATTGAGGCGGCCGCGCATGGCTTACCTGTGGTTGCAACAAAGCTATCTGGCCTTCAGTTAGGCTGGCGCGAGGATCACGATTTACTTCTGGCAGATGATCCCGAGGCTTTCGCCGCCGCCTGTATTACTCTTTACCAAGATAGAGACCTCTGGAAGCGCCTGAGACAAAATGCTCTGAGGAGAGTTAAGCAGGAGTATTCCCCAGCGGGTTTTTCAGCGCAACTCAAAAAAATTATTGGTAGTGTCCACTCTGCATAATTGGTTTTTAGTAGAAGAAACCTTTCGGCTAAGAAGGTTCTTGTTACCGGTATTAAGGGACAAGACGCAAATAATTATGTCTGAATACTTTACTTAGCTGGCTTGCAATTCACGGATGATGTGGTAAGGCGTGTGCTACACGCTTAGATGATTAAATGGGGGGAGCGCCAACCTTTGACAACCCCGGAGAGACCACACGTTTTCACCCAGCAGCTGATGAGATAGGATAGTGGAGGGAGGCTTTGAACCTCAGCTTTACTTGAAAACCTCAATTTCCCGCCAAGCAACCCACGAGGGACTCTTAACAGTTTCTATCTTTAGATACCGGACGTTACTTGCGGATTTATTAAGCTCCAACACTTGGCCATCCGTAGTATTACCATCTAGCGTGCCAAGAGGCGCGAGACTATCAGGCGTCGGACCTGCTGAGATTTGATGAGTGGTCGGTCCTGGCGGGAACTGTGAAACATTAAGGCGAATCTTAGAGATAGTCGTCGGCTGGCCTAAGTCAATCTGAATCCAACCCGGCACCCCGTTGCCGGAACTCCAAACCGTCTTGGGATCGCCGTCGAAGGCCAGTTTGGGGAGATCATTCGGAGTGCTTGTGGAACCGGTTGCCGAGCTTATGACAATCTTTTCGGTCGCTCGGTTTGGGTTGGCTGACGTTGCACTTGCACTCGTTTCATTGGTGTTAGGACCAGAAACGGACTCTTCCTTGTTGCTACACGCGCCAACACTAACGACTAGGCTCAGGGCAACAGCAAGGAAAACAAGATGGAGCACAGATGTCTTGTAGTTTTCGGTCGCACTTCTTGTTTTTGTTGCTCGGCTCGTCGTAGAGTTCATTCGCTTCCTCTGCTGTTAGATTAAAAAGGATAAGAGTGGCAACGTGAATATTCCCCCTCATGATTAACGCAGCATACAAAATCCTCATGTGAATTGTCTACCAACTGAAATACGGAAGGAAATCCTTAACTCTTAAGCAATGGTTGTTTAGCAGCTCCTGAGAATTGGGCCAAATTATCTATCAAATGTCCCTTCCCTAACTTCGCAATCGCAAAACTCCTTAGTCTCGAAGGCATCCATAGAAGAAAAAGCAAGAGCAATGAAATCGCAGTTACAACGGTGCCGTAATAAAAAATCCTTGGTCGAAACTCGAATCTGACAAGATGATTCCCCGCAGGTACACGAACTCCACGGAGCGTATAGTCGGTTCGCAACAAGTTGGCTGGCTTTCCGTCGAGCGACGCTATCCAACCTGGATAGTAGATATCACTCGTCACTAGCAACGAGTCAGCAGTCGCATCAGTCCGAACCTCAATGGAAGTATTCGACATTCGGACCACTTGGGCTGAATGATTCCCATCTCGGATACCGCTCCTAAAAGCAAAACGCTTATTTTCAAGCCCAATTAATGCAGTCCGTGCCGGTTCGAACAGACTGCCATCGGGAAATCTCGACGTCTTAATCGTTTTGAGCATTTCCTCAGAACTCATGCTGATTGCCTCAGTCGCCAACCAGACGCGGGGCATCGCCTGCAAGTTTTCGTATACGCTTGCGCTGCCGATGTCCTCGACGTGGTGCCATCTTGTTGAATCAATGAATCCAGTAGATCCGGGCTGGAGAAAATAACTTAGTTGGGCTGCCTCGTTTATTAGTCCCAGCTTACGAATGCTAAGCACTCCCTCATTTTGCAACCACATCAAATCGATGCTCTTGATCTTTGTTTGTGTCCGTAGAGGTAGATTGGCGATGTAGCGATGACCTTGGCATGGAGTAGTTCCGGTTTGAGCAGGAAAGCTGGAGAGGATTGGCGCGCGTTGGTGTTGTATTCTCGAGTGAACACCCTCGCAGTCGTAAGCCCACTCGGACGTATCACGTCCGGCAATGAGGTCAAGACCACTAACTTTGTTATCAGCGTCCGTAACAATGATATGTGCCACCGGTGTTCCGTTCTTGATCTCAGTTGAGCATCCCATCCAACTTACGATGCTGATTGCGGAGGCACTTATTGGTTCGGGTAGATCAAGCTTGAGAGGCCCCCGCGACACAACCTCGCACCCAGCACCTAGTGACACTTCAATGTCTCCCTCGGGCCAATTGAAGCCGGATGTCTGCAACCAATTTGGCGGAGAAGTCCAAGCGGACTGAACCTGACCCTCGGTTACCAGTCTTCCCCGCGGCATGAAAAGATAGCGCACCGCTAGAAGGTTGAGGCTCTGATCCTCAAAACGCAACGCTTCCTCCTTAAAGTCTCCGCCGCCATCAGTTCGCATCGAAGCCATCTCACAGTAACGTGTTAAGGCAAATACGCCGTGCCCGCTGGCATTCGGAACGCGCCACAATCGCGAGATGTTCGGCATTATTTCATCTAAAGAGCCAAGGACGCCGCGCATCGGCAACATGCGTTGCAGTGAATCCTCAAGCTTAGGACCGTAGCGTTGCGCAGAGATGGGTGGTAAGAGCGTGGCTGCCGTCGGAGTTGAATTCTGCCAGTAAGTAAACCAGCCAAAACTCGCTAAATCCAAAATCAGAAAACATATTAGAATTCCAATTCGATAGGTGGAATGTGGCTTCCGACTCCAGTAAAGAAGGCCCCATCCGGTTGCTAAGAGAATTATTATGGGAACGCCAAGAGCTGTGTTTATCCATGGCTTAAGGCTCATCAAACTGATTCCGTGAGTAGTTGCAAGCTGTTGAAAGTCAGGACGATACAAGAGAAAAAGACCGATACATAGAATGAAGAAGCCCGAAATGATGAGCGTTGCCACTTGGGTCTTTCGAACCGACACCTCGTGACGGAGAATGGCGGCGACCCCGAGTCCTGCTAAGACGCTCACAGCTAATGCCAGTTCTATAAAATGGCGCCCGGGACAGCGAAATTTGTTGATGGCGGGGAGATGATAAGCGAAACGAGCAAGTGGT
>DATEXA010000414.1:0-11389 GCA_035257465.1 Pyrinomonadaceae bacterium
GTCTTCCATTCCTGATGCTCCGCCGTATTTTCAGGTTTCGGCGCTGCTTCGGGATATCGTTTCCCAATTCGTTGCGCGTAGGCATCAAAGAATTCCTTCGCATCGTTTTCAGTATCCCACATCAAGAGTTGTGCAATGAAGACTTCGCCAGGTTTGGTGCCTTCGTAAACTACAAAACGATCGCCAGCCCAACCCTCAGCAGCTTGCTTCGACTCTTCAGGGTCGTTGAGAAATTGATCTAGAATGAGGTAACAACCCCACTCTCCATTCACATCACTGTCAATCTTCTTCCAGCCCGTCCCTAACTGCGACTTGAACTCTGGCAGGGTAAGCTTTATCGGTGATTCGTATGAGAAATACTTCTCGGCATGCATTATTTGTTCACTCGACTGAGGCAACTTAGTGAATGCTTGCGACACCATTTGCCACCCACCGCGTCTGTAAAGTTGCGTGGCCCACGCAGAACCTTCTTCATACGGAAACATCAACGACTCGCGAATCGCGCGCGGAGCTTGCTTGAACTGTTCCGACGCAGTTCCCTCGGAGCCGAGACTACGCATGAACGCCAGTGCAACCATCGGGTGCTTGGCCATGTAAAGCGTCATGGCAAGAGTAGCATCGCCCTCGATCAATGCGTGGGCAGCGAGTTCAGCGTCGGAATCCCCCTTCGGCCATTTCTCAAATCGTCGTAGATTAAAGTGCTGATCCTGAAGCGCATGAGTGAGCTCATGTGCCATAACCGGCTTCTGACCTTCGAGTTCTATCCAGTCTGCCAAATAAAACTGTTGAACCTTTGGATCGTAATAACCAGCCACCTGTTCAGTAAGTAATTTGATTAGGAACGGTCGATACTCAAAATCCACGGGTGCAAGTCCAAACGCCTTGAGTACGACTTCAGTCGCATGAATCTCGGCCGGACTGCTTTCTTCGTCCAGGTTCTTGATAATCATGCGCTCAATTTCCGACCGCGACTGAGCACCGCTTTTTACGTCCTTGAGAATTGAAAGCTCGCGTAAATCGCTGGTCTCTTTAAGAACAGCATCGGTAGCCGAAATGATGGCAGCGTTTCTTGCCGCACCGGTTCCCACACCAGCCCGCTGAGGGCTCGCCGACGAAGGAACACTCAGTAGGACGCTAACTGCCAGCAGGCAAACAGCCAGCAACAGTGGCAGTCTGCGATTGATTTGCTTTGACATCATCGGTGTTTCACTCTTATAGTCCGCTAAACGTTAACAGTTAGCTGTATCGGAGAGTTCATTCCTTCGAGTTTTCAAGGTTCCGAAGGTCTTATTCAGATGACAAGCCCGGCCCCTGAAGATGTATTCGGAATTTGGCACGAGACCATCTTGCGTGTGCGTTATTCAGAAACGGACAAGATGGGCATCGTCTATTATGCCAACTATCTTGTCTGGTTCGAAATCGGACGCGCTGAATATTGCCGGGCGCGAGGATTCTCGTATCGTGATATGGAAGAGAACGCCGATGCCTTCCTGGTAGTCGCCGAATCATATTGCCGCTACAAAGCGCCCGCCTACTACGATGATGAATTGATTGTTCGTACACATATTACGGAACTTCGTCGTCGCTCCTTACGCTTCGGTTATGAGATCGTTCGTGCCTCAGACGGCCAGGTTGTTGCCGAAGGAGAAACTGGTCATGTCATTACCGACTCGAACGGTCGCGTACGCTCATTTCCAGAAGGATACGCACAAAGATTGTTAGCACTGCCACTTACGAAACCGCATCTATCGGGCGAGATGGTTCCTTCCAAGACTGCTCCCGAATAGACTACTTCCTGTCACAACTCAACACTCCACGGTGTTTCTCTCATAGAGCAATTCGATCAACTCTTTGTAACTTTTAATTGAATCAGGCGTTTCATAATTAGTGTTTCAAGAATGACTGTCTGACAGTCAATCGGTAACTTAAGGAAGACAAAAAGAACAAGCCTCGTTACTACTTGCGATAGCAACGAGGCCCGATGACAACACAAGCTCCATCGCCTGGCGGCGCGTAAAGATGTATCGTCGACGCCCGCATCTTAGCGCACATGGTAGACGAGCTTCAACTCGTAATCTGTGAAAACAGTAGTAACCATTACGCGCTCCTGCTCTAGTATTTCTTCTAACTTATTCGACGACTAAACTGGGTAGAGCGCGCAAACCTTTGCTGTAAGAGAAGAGGTCTGCCATGCGCAATTTACTTTTCGTCGTACTAGGATCCGCTTTATTGGCCCAAGGTTCAATAAACGCTCAAACTCCCAATGGTGCTGTCAGCCACTACCGAGATGGTGACAGGAAGGTTGGCAAAGGCGATCTGGACGGGGCAATTGAAGAGTATAGCCGAGCCATAGCGATTAGCGCGCGACTCAATTCTTCAGATTCCGAGACTGGTGAAACAAGCAATATCACCGTAATAGATCCGTTTACTGCGAACGCATACACGAATCGAGGTGTTGCTCGTTATCGAAAGGGTGACTTTGAAGGAGCAAAGGCAG
Organism: Pyrinomonadaceae bacterium; assembly: GCA_035257465.1. Taxonomy (GTDB): domain Bacteria; phylum Acidobacteriota; class Blastocatellia; order Pyrinomonadales; family Pyrinomonadaceae; genus PSRF01. Next base: position 2,498 of record DATEXA010000414.1, read on the forward strand.
ACTTTGACGCTGCATTGCGTATTCGACCGGGGCTTGCTTACGCATATCTTAACCGGGCTGCAGTTCGTCGAGAGCTCGGGGACTTACAAGGAGCCTTGGTGGATCTTGATAAAGCAATCTCTATTCAGCCAAAACTGTTTGAAGCCTACAACAACCGCGGTTCAATTCGACACGACCTCGGCAATCTGCAAGGTGCTCTCGCAGACTTCAACCTCGCAATCAAAATTAGCTCTCATTCTTTTGAGCCACTTTATCTACGCGGTTACGTTCGTATCGCTTTGAAAGACTTCGACGGCGCACTCGTTGACTTTAATGCCGCATTACATCTTTCACCGGCGGAGGCGTTGATCTATCAAGGGCGCGGCACAGCGTGGATGTTCAAAGGCAGGATGGATGAAGCGATTGCTGATTTTAACGCTGCCATTGATCGGGATCCTAAAATTGTCTGGGCTTACTTCAATAGAGGGCTGGCATTATTGGTCAAAGGTGAAGACGCACGCGCGCAAGCTGATTTCGATCGGTGTCTGGCTTTAAGACCTGATTTAAAAGCGGATCTTGACCGACGAGCCGAATTAGCCAGAAGTCTGGGAGCCAAGAGATAACTATGACTCGTGGCTGAGATTGAGGCGATCTATTTTGCGAGCCTGACCTGTGGACTCGTCAACATCAATTACGGCGGCGCAAATTCGCACTTGGCCAGAAGCGTGCTCGGCACGCTTGGCAGGCACCGAGGTGAAGCGTGCAATAACGTCAGCTTTACTCATACCAATCACTCCCGCGTAACTTCCAGTCATGCCTATATCGGTCAGATATGCAGTCCCATGCGGTAGAAGTCTTTCATCGGCGGTTTGCACGTGAGTGTGTGTACCGAGCACTGCCGAAACTCGCCCGTCAAGGTACCAGCCCATAGCCACTTTCTCAGATGTCGCTTCAGCATGTACATCAACGATGCGAATCTTGGTTTCGGCTGGGATGCTTTCGAGAACAGCGTTGATAATTCGAAAAGGATCGTCCGAAGGAGGCATGAAGACGCGGCCCATAACGTTTACAACGGCAACCGGCACATCCTTAACGGTTCCGATCCAGCATCCACTTCCGGGAGTTCCAGGCGGATAGTTTGCTGGTCGCAACAGGCGGGGCTGTTTTCTTATGTAATCTACTGCTTCCTTCTTGTCGAAGATGTGATTGCCCGAAGTCATCACGTCGATACCAGAAGAAAACAGCCCCTCACACAGAGAAGGCGTTACCGAAAAGCCGCCCGCGAGGTTTTCAGCATTCATGATTGCGAGATCAACCTGGTGTTGCTCGCGCAAATCCTGAATTCGCTCGAGCACAGCAAGCCTGCCAGGCTTGGCTACAACATCGCCAATCATCAGAATCTTCATAGCATGAACCAGGATAGGGGGGGCCTAAAGAACAAAGCCCGCAATTGCAGAAATCCAAATCGCATTCAGAAACGCAATGGCGATTTACATTTCGCGCCTGCGGACTTAGCTAACTTGGCGGAAGGAGAATCCGCAATGTCGTTCCGAAGCCGTAATTGAACCTGCAATGACAGGTGGGTGACCTCTTAATGTCGCCGCCTCTGGCATTTCTTAACGTTGAAGAAATGCACTGGCAAAGCGACCTCGGTCTCCCTAATCAACGGCGTTGGCTCAATCATCGTAACATCGGTGACGAACACCGCAGAACGTTTCCCTCCGCCGCGACGGATAGTAACACAGGCTAATGAAAGCTGTCACAGATGGTAATTGAGGCTCGTATTTCGTCGTTGTGCTTTGGTGCAGCGTCGCGGGTTTGTTCAAAAGCAATTGCCAGAGAATCTTCGAAACAGATCTCAGTGATTACTATCTGACGGTTCGCAGCGAGCATCGATGACTCTCTGGATGCGCGGCAAAACCAACAATTCCACACTGTCGGCATTCTTACATTCCTCAAGCTTATCTATCGCTTCAGTCGCACCCCAACCAGTCATGTTGACCTTGTGTTGCGTGCCATCGGCAGACGTCAATACCAAATTTGCCCAGATTGAATCGCCGCCTCTTGAGTTATGGTGTGCTTTCCCAACGGTGAGATCTACCTTGCCTCGGAGCAGTAGTGGTCCGTGGACTAAATCCAAAAAGCGGGTTATAGCTCATCAAAAAACCAAGTCCTAAAAAGACTACGCCAAGAATCCAGGTGACAAGACTTCCACGTCCTTCAATTACCACCGCAAGAGCCAGCAAAACCCCACCCCCGAGCTGCCACAAAACCCGGGTCAGTAGGGCGTGGGACCACGTTTCGGGCGTACGTGAGACAAATCCCGTAACGAAATATCCGAGCGCACTGGTTACAAAGATCGTAACCGCCAGGAGTGTCAGTGGATTTACTCCAATCGATTCGCCCCTTACCTTGGTGGTGATTGCAACCGCCATCACGCAAATCAGTACGCCGGCAAGGATGATCCAGACGATTAACATGGGGAAGGCAAACATTAACCATTCTCCTTATTAATAGGCGAACGACTAAGCTCAGTGACCCAGGCTTTCAGCCAGGCGCACAGGCCTTGTGCGTGAAAACGCTCGCGACAGAGATTGTGGATTAGTTAAAAGGAACTGAAGGATTCAGTTGAGCGCAAAAGACCGCTGTCTAATTTGATCAACCGAGCGAGAGCTTACCTGCCCCGCCTTGCTCATTCTCGACGCTGCTTCTTACTTTTAATAGACGATCGAGCATTTCAGCGCATTCGGAACTGCGGGCTGCGAGTTGTGAGTCGGCCTGCTCATGCATGTTTTTTAGCCGATGAAGCTCGTCTGCTATGTGCAAGGCCGCGAGAATTGCGACCTTTAAGGAGTCAACCGTGAGTGTGCCAGATGAAATCTCTCTCATCCGGCCGTCGACGAATTCCGCGAGTTGAATGATGTATTCGGTATCACCATCAGACCTGATGTTGTAGGTCTGATTGTAAATCTCAACTCGAATGGTAGGGCTGCTAGTGGTGGCGTCCATACTACCTTTGTTTAGCATCTGATCGATCCCAGCGCTCATCTGAACTCCTCCGCCATTTCTGGATCAAGCGCTGCAACTGCGTCGAGCATTGCCTCGACTTTCATCCGGATTGTCTCGCGTTCGGCTAACAACTTCTCTACCTGTGTCTCGAGACGTTCCTTCTCATTCAAAACATTTCCCATATCGCGATGGATGATGGAGAGCTCTTTTTCCAGGTTCTCTTTTTCCTGTCGTAAGGACTTCGTGAGTTCGATGGTCCGGTAAATCTTATCTTCAAGATGTGAAAACTTCTCCAAGCCTGATAGACCTACCATCGTTATCTCTCCACTTGCTGTCTCTGGGTTGTAAACGCGCAGTGATTATCCGACTTCACGCTTGTCTACGCAAGACTCATTCTGCAGCGACGCAGATTTATTTCGTCAACGTTGTTCCGCCGAGAAGCTCCGCAACAAAGATGAGGTCAGCTGAGCGTGTCGTTCCTCAACCTCTTCATCTTTAAGAGTGCGCTCCTCCGATCGATATTCGATACGAACTGTTATTGATCGCTTATCCGACTGGATGTTCACACCTTCGTATACACCCACCAACTTTGCTCCCCTGCAATCGGTGATTGCTTGTTTATCGACAGCTCGAAGGATTTCTTCTAGTTGGATTTTCCGCTCGAGTAACAGCGAGATGTCGCGTACTACAGATGGATAACGCGCCAAAGGACGGTAGTGCACTGTCTTCTCTGGGCCAGAAAGAACTGCGGACAAATCTAGTTCAGCAACAAAAACTGGCTGCCGAAACTTGTACCCTGACGCAATTGCTTCCGACAGTCGTCCTGCGCATCCAACTTTTTCTCCCGTTTCCAGGCTAATGGCACTCGCCTGACCTGGACGCAGGTGCTTTGCTTCACCTTTCGTGTAGACCAGGGGACTGAGTCCCATCCAGTCGACACCGGTTTCCAGCGCGCCCTTTAAATCAAAAAAGTCTACTTCACGATCTGCTACTGCTCGATTTTCTTCGATAGCTCCTCCGGTGATAATCAGTCCGAGCACTAACCTCTCCTCCGGTAAATCTCGCTGGTTTGCATTGGCGAAAACCTTGCCAATTTCAAATAACCCCAAATCACGAATGCCATGATTGAGATTGTGGCGAAGCGCACCAAGTAAACCAGGCAACAAAGTCGATCGCATCGATGATGCGTCTTCGATGATTGGGTTCTGAAGCTCCGGCTGAGTGACCTCTCGCCCCGAAAAAGCTGGAATCAAGTCGAATTCAGTCTGTTGTTGGATAAAGCTAAAGCTGATCGCTTCGTCAAAACCGCAACTGGTCAACGCCCAGCGCAAAGAGCGTTGCTTCAGCTCGGTTGGCTGATATTCTCCCGAGAGAGGCGACGGCGGCAACTCTGAACCAATCTTTTCGTAGCCGCTGTGACGAGCCACTTCTTCAACCAGATCCTCTTCCTGCTCAACGTCGACTCGCCAGGAGGGGACCTTGTACACAAGTGCCGAATCAGTTGCGTCTTTCAGGTCAAACCCGAGACCTTCAAGAATTCGTTTCATTTCCTCGGTTTCGACACGCAGCGATGTCAATGCTTGAACTCGGCCAGGATGTAACGTCACTTCCCGCTCAATCCCAGGCGCAGGGTAGATGTCGATGGCATCTTCGGTGGCAACACCACCAGCAAGCTGGCATATCAGTTCAACACATCGCTGTTGTGCACGCAGCACACCGCCACAGTCTGCGCCGCGCTCGAACCTTCGCGACGCTTCTGTATCCATTCCCAAACGACGCGCAGTCTTTCTTACCGAATCGGGATTAAAGTATGCGCTCTCAATAAGGACATCAGTGGTGGTTGCAGAAATCTCAGATTCTTCGCCGCCCATGATTCCAGCTAGCGCGACGGCCCGTTCAGCATCAGCGATCACAAGCATGTCGTTAGTCAACTCACGCTCAACACCATCCAGAGTTTTTAGTTTCTCACCTGGAACAGCTCGTCTCACAACTATTCGCCTGCCAGTTAGTTTCTGGAAATCGAACGCATGGAGAGGTTGACCGAGTTCATGTAGAACGTAGTTAGTTATGTCTGCCACGTTGTTGATCGGACGTTGCCCTATCGTCTCCAAACGCTTTACTAACCACTCTGGTGACGGACCAATCTTCACTCCACGAACCAGCCTCGCTGCATAACGTGGACATAAGTCTTCGTCGACAATCTCCACTGACGTTAGTTCGACGGCTTTTCCTTCAGTTGGCACCGTTGTACTGGCAGGCACGGTTAACTTTCCGTTCTCGATGACAGTAACTTCGCGGGCGACGCCAACGTGAGAGAGACAATCGGGTCTATTCGAAGGAACTTCGACATCCAATACCGAATCGTTCGGATGCTCATCGACCGCGTCAATCGCTAAACCCACCCTGGTTAGGCGATCACGCAATTCGAGCGGCGTGAGTCGAGTATTGGTTAATTCGCGAAGCCAGTTGTAGCTGATTAACATGAAATCTGAGCTTTGAACTTTGTACTTTGTACTTGGTTCTCTAGTTGATCAATTAGACAGAAAATTGAAGTCAAACAAAGAACAAAGCACGAAGCACAAAGCTCGTTTTCTATTCAAATTGCTCTAAAAACCTGACGTCGTTCTCGAACAACAGCCTAATGTCATCCAGGTTGTACATTAGAGCGACCATCCGATCGATTCCGAGTCCAAAAGCGAACCCCGAGTATTCCTGAGGATCTACGCCGACAGTCCGGAGCACGTTGGGATGCACCATGCCGGAGCCCCCCAACTCAATCCAGCCGGAGTTCTTGCAGATTCGACAACCAGACCCTTTGCACTTGAAACAGCTGAAGTCAAACTCTGCACTAGGTTCGGTGAACGGGAAATACGAAGGGCGAAACCGGGTTACTGTATCCGGCCCAAACATGCGTCTCAGAAACTCACCGACGGTCCCTTTCAGATGCGCCATAGTTATTCCGCGATCCACACACAGACCCTCAACTTGAAAAAACATCGGATTGTGAGTGGGGTCGGGAGTGTCTCGACGAAACACACGACCAGGTGCAATCATGCGAACTGGCACGCCGCGACGTTGCATCGCATGAATCTGTACAGTCGATGTTTGCGAACGCAAAGCGAAACCGTCGGTCGTGTAAAAGGTGTCCTGGGTCCCTCGCGCAGGATGATTGTCAGGAATGTTCAGCGCAGTGAAGTTGTAGAAATCAGTTTCGATTTCCCTACCGTCTTCAATCGCATAACCCAGTGAGACGAAAATATCCTCAATACGCTCTCGAAGAAGTGTAATGGGATGGCGATGTCCATGACGAGGTCGTCGTCCTGGTAAAGTTACATCGATGCTCTCGCGCGCAGTCCGCTGCGCTTCAATAAATTGTTTGAGAGCCTGGGCCGCTGCTTCGACCCTGGAAACGACAGCCGCCTCCGATCTCTGCACTAACTGGCCAAAGCTTGCGCGCTCTTCGGCAGGTACGCGCCCGATGAGCTTCTTCGTCGATGCAAGCGCACTCTTCTTTCCCAGATGGCGTGTTCGCAGCTCGGTTAATTCCCGCTCGTCGGCGACTGCTTGCTCCAATGTCAATCCGGCGAGGCTGTTTGCATCACCGGTAAAGCGTACAAAGCGTTCGAACTCTTGCTCGAACGCTTTGCTTGCTGCTTCAACTTGCTGGGCTGGATTTTGATCTTTTTCGCTATCCGTCATCAAGGATCCCGCTAATTCTTCTTAACCGCGACCCATTTCCCCTGGAGCTGACCAGCGTAGTCGAATTCACCGCTTAGCTTTCCATCGATTACGGTGCCACTCATCGTCACGAGGCCACTCGCACTCTCAAGCTGGAAACTGAGTCGACCGTCTTTCCATGTTCCGGTGCTGATGTTCGTCTCACCTAGTTGAGAACTACTGGTGCCGGATACTTTCTCCCCATCAACTTTTAGGACAAGTACGAACGGAAACGGTTGACCATTGGCATCAGCCACAGCTTCCCACGTACCGTTAAGATTTACTGGCGTAGCTACTGTAGTAGTTGCTGCGGGAGTCCCGCTGCTCGCCTTTTTAAGTTCAATCGTTCTCTTCTGCTGACCGGACACCCAGTCGCCGGTAAGCTTCTCGCCCTCAACCTTTGCAGTTAACAAACCGTCTTTCGCTGCTTCGCCGAGCTTCAGCGAAAGTTTGCCGTCGATCAAACTGCCATCAGTGACCGCGATCGTCGCCGCCCCATTTTTCAGTTGACCTGAGACTTTGCCGCCCTCATTTTTCAACTCAAGTGTGATTTGGAGATCGGCAGCGCCGGCCCCTTTTGCCGTTCCTTCGTATTTACCGGAAAGCGTTTCCTGTGCAAACGCAGTGATGGTCCCAAGTACTAAGGCAATCAAGGCAATCATTAACTTGTTCACAAATTTCACCGTTGAAACTCCCTTCGAAAGACTGCCAACACTTAGGCCGCCTTGTTTCTCTGTTCGCTGTCTAAAGCACTCTTCGCTTGCGCTACAACACTCGCAAACGATTCCGGTTGATGAACAGCAAGGTCCGCCAACACTTTTCTATCAAGCTCACTACCCGCCAGCTTTAGACCATGCATCAACTGCGAATAGTTCAGGCCGTTCAACCGTGCGGCTGCGCCAATGCGGACGATCCACAAACTTCTAAAATCTCGTTTCTTCAGTTTTCGGCCAGTGTAGGCGAAATTAAGTCCCCTCTCGACCGATTCCTTTGCCGAGCGATAAAGCTTTGATTTCGTGCCACGATAACCTTTCGCCAGCTTTAATATTTTTTTGCGTCTTTCGAGACGCTTATTTCCACGTTTTGCTCTTGGCATCCTGGTCCCCTTTCTTATTGTCCGACATGCATCAGCTTGTCGAAACGAAAAACCTTCCCTATATCCACCGACAAGCTAAAGCATATCGGACATTATTGATTGACTAGTCTCTTCCGTAGGGCAACATCTCTTGAACTCGTCCCATGTCAGACTTGGAGACCAAAGTGTCGATATCAAGCTGACGTTTACGCTTGTTCGACTTCTTCGTCAGAATGTGACGGGCATGCGAGTGGCCGCGTTTGATTTTTCCAGTTGCGGTCAATCTCACTCGCTTTGCCGCACCTTTATGAGTTTTAAGTTTAGGCATAATGATCTTCCTTTAGTTGTTAAATAGCGCCGACATAGCCGATGCCGATTGAACTGTATTAGACGCTCTTGAAAATTTCGTGTGCGTTTCAAGCGACACAAAATCGGCAATTGGCAATTGGCAATTAGCCTGGCGGAACGCTGGTGTGCTGGTCTGTCTTAGCCCCGCCCTTGTGCCGTTTCGGACCGAGAATTATGAACATCTGATTTCCTTCCATTCTCGGACGTGCTTCGACTTCACCAACGTCGGCCAAATCCTGCTCCAGCTTCGCTAAAATGCGCGAACCCAGTTCGCGGTGTGTCATCTCACGTCCGCGGAACCAGATAGTCGCCTTGACTTTGTCCCCGCCAGAAAGCCATTCACGAGCGTGCTTCATACGATAGTCGTAGTCGTGGTCATCTGTTCCGGGGCGAAACTTAACTTCCTTAACCGTGATCGTTACCTGTTTCTTCTTCGCCTCGTTTGCCTTCTTCTTCGCTTCGTACTGAAACTTTCCAAAGTCGATGATTTTGCAAACTGGAGGATCTGCATTCGGAGCGACCTCAACGAGATCGAGCCCTTTCTCTCGGGCGGCACGAATGGCATCACGCACATCCATCACTCCTAACTGCTCTCCTTCTTCGCCAACGACCCGCACCTCTGGAACGCGTATCCTGTCGTTGATTCGAACCGGCGGCACGCGTCTATTATCCGGACGCTGCCCGCGACCTCGAAATCCTGTAGCTATTGCTGCACCTCCTAGGTTGAAGTCCAACCCCCGGGTCCGCATCCACAGTCAGGTCGA
>DATEXA010000415.1:0-10868 GCA_035257465.1 Pyrinomonadaceae bacterium
TTGCCATGAACGAAGACAGCAGTCCTGCCAGTAAGACTCCGACCAAACCACTCGGGAGAAAACGATTGATGACGAACGGCAGGACTGTTTCGAAATCGATGTTGTCACCCATCTTGCGAAACTCCGGCGTGACAAAAACAAGGCCGAGCAGAGTAATGCCGCCAATCAGGATCCAACGAGGTATCAAACATATGGAGACGATCGCACTCATCAAACTAGCCTCGCGAGAATCTTTAGCGGCGAGAATCCGTTGCATGTCGTAGTTGGGTGCCGCACCCGCCATGCTGACAAGAATTCCTTTGAAGACCATCACGATAAAGAACAGACCAAACATCGACGCGATGCCTTCCTTCGCGATGTGTCCATTCATCGCCGGCAACAAACCACTCCAGTTCAAGGTGATGTCCCAACCAAACATCAGGCCTCGCCAACCAACCGGCGTGACTTGATCAATCATGGTGGCGTCGACCTTAGTGATCGCAATTGCGCCAATAACAAGCGCAGACAATGCCATCAAACAAAATTGGGCGAAGTCAGTGATCACCACACTCAACATTCCACCAAGCACGACATAGATCGCCGTAATGCTCATCAACAAAATCGCGTAAGTGTTTGGAGACAGATCCCACGGCAGAAACACTTTGCAGAACTTGCCAATGCCCTGAAACTCATAGCCAATGAAACTAACGACACTGATGAGTGCAAATAAGACGATGATTCCACGTGACAGTTCGCCAGCCAGGCCACCTCCAAAACGAGTCGTTATCCATTCAGCTCCGGTGCGAGCGTTTGATCGTCTAATCCATTTTGAAAGATAAACTGCGTCAAAGATCTGGTTGAAGATGGGCCACACCCACGGCAGGAAAACTGCTTTCATTCCGTAGGCGTAGAGGATGTAGACAAACCACATCGTTCCGGTGATATCCCACATTGCCGATGCGTTTGAGATCCCGAGAAGCCACCAGGGCATGCTCTTGCCGCCGAGAAAATAGGAATCCAGATTCCGCGATGCACGTCGTGTTACGTAAACGCCGACAGCAATCATCGCGACAAAATAGATAACCAGAACCAGAATGTCTGGAATGCTAAGTCGCATTTTTTGTTTTCCCTTCAGCGAAGAGTGGAGCTTCTGGAATAAAGAGCGCGGATTATAGCCGAGAACGTGGCGCTGAGTGATTGTTTCTGTGGGGCAGCTTTCGTGCTATACGTTTTTAGGTTAGGACTCGGGAAAAGTTTTCAGGTTGGGAAGGGGACACTGTCCCCGCTGGTCTCAAGTTGAGCCTTGGCACAATGACTCACCTTTATCGATATCTTCTTCTCACCGCTATCTTATTACTTAGTCCGGTCTGCATCATTGCGCAAAGGGTCGTTCCCACTCGCGTCATCTCAGCCGACTACACAAAACTGAAAGGACCACACAACAAATTTTTTCAGGAAGTCGTCGGCGCAGGTCGAGCAGCGGAAGGTCTACGTTCTGATTGGCAGAGAGATCTGGCCGTCGTTCATCGAGAGTGTGGCTTCAAGTACATCCGCTTTCACGGACTGCTCCAGGACGAATTGGACGTCTATCGTGAAGACAGTCAAGGCATTCCCATCTATAACTTTCAAAACATCGACGTGCTTTACGATTCAATTCTCAACATCGGTATGAAACCATTCGTAGAACTCAGTTTCATGCCACACGCGCTGGCAAGCGGGAACAAAACAATTTTCTGGTGGAAAGGAAATATCACGCCGCCTAAGGACTATGGAAAGTGGGAGAACCTCATCCATGCGCTTGTTCAGCACTGGACTGATCGCTACGGCGAAGCTGAAGTGAGACAGTGGTATTTTGAAGTTTGGAATGAACCAAACCTCGACATCTTTTGGTCCGGCACTCAATCTGAATACTTTCACCTTTATGAAGTGACGGCACGCGCAATTAAGGAAGTAGCTTCCAGCTATCGTGTTGGTGGTCCTGCGACAGCCGGACGCGCCTGGATTCGCGAGATGATTGATTTTGCTTCCCGAACCAAGGTGCCCCTCGATTTCATTTCGACTCATGATTACGGAGTTAAAGGAATTGGTTTTGCCGAAGGTAGTGAACAATTGAAGTTGATTGTTGACCCTGGCGTGATTATCAATGGGGTGCGCGACAGCCGATCACAAGTTACCGGTTCGCCACTTCCGAAGCTGCCTTTGCATTACACGGAATGGAATTCGTCCTATTCTTCACGCGATCCGGTTCACGATTCCTACTTGTCCGCGGCTTACATTCTCTCAAGACTTAAAGGGTCGGAAGGCTTTGCGGATTCAATGTCGTACTGGACGTTTACAGACATCTTCGAAGAGAGTGGTCCTGCCCCTTCACCATTCCACGGCGGCTTTGGACTGCTTAATTTCAATGGTCTGCGCAAACCTTCTTTTTATGCCTATCAATTTCTGAATCGACTTGGAGAGATTGAGTTGGAATCGGAAGATGCGAGCAGCTGGGTTTGTAAGTCAGACAACGGAGTGCAAGTGTTGTTTTGGAACTACACTGCACCTGACACGAGCGAGAGTAATCAAAAGTTCTTCAAGCGAGATATACCTGCGAAGGATCTAGGGCAGGCTCAGATTTCGCTCACCCAACTACCCCCGGGAAATTACAGGCTGAATGTTTATCGGGTCGGGCACAACATCAACGACGTCTACGGGGATTATTTGAAAACAGGGTCACCACTAAACCTCACACGAGAACAGGTTCGAGTCTTCACTGAGAAGAACGATGGCCGAGCAGTAGCGAGTACCCCAATTCGAATCAGTGCAGGCAAGCCATTGCGATACGAACTGAGTTTGCATGAGAACGATGTAGTCCTCGTTACGCTCGAACGGCTGTAGCTCAATAATGTCGTTCACTTCACCAGATAAATTTTCACGTTTGGAAAGCTGACCCTGTCCCAGCTTACCTTCAATTTCTCCAGCCGTAAATTCCCACTCTAAGCGCAGATAAATTTTCAGGTCAGGAAGGGGACCCTGTCCCCGCCTAACTTCAACTACTCTAATCATGGAATCCACAGTATCGAGCGATGTGAGATAGCTCCTTTGCAGTTGAGTATTTTTGGTGGTACCAGTTTCAAGTCAATGGTGGAACTTGATGGGAGAGCGGGGACAGGGTCCCCTTCCCGACCTGAAAATTGATCTGAGGTTACAGTAAGGTTCGCCAGCCAGAGTAATTGAAGTTCAGCGGACAGGGTCCGCCTTTTCAACCTTAAGATCCAGTTTGTGAGTCATCCCATATTAGTACTCAAACTAGCTGTCGTGTCCTTTTATATATAGCGTTATTATTTTCCGACTTCTGTAAGCGATTACAACAAAGGTTTACCCAGTAGCCAAACAATATGAAAACCTTTCCCCATACGATTGTCTTCTGTCTGCTGCTTGTCCTCATGCTCTTCAATCCAAACCACCCTTCAGCGAAACACCCGGATACGAAAACTTCCGAGTGGAAGCTAGTTTGGCAAGACGAGTTTTCTGGCCCAAAAGGATCGCGGGTTGATAAGACGAAGTGGTCTGCGCAAGTTGGCGGCTCAGGCTGGGGCAATCGCGAACTGGAGTACTACACCGACCGGACGATCAATGCTTTCCAGTCGGAAGGCATGCTCAACATTACTGCCTTGAAAGAGCACTTCACAGGAATGGATGGCGTAACTCGCGAATACACTTCAGCTCGACTGACGACTAAAAACACTTTCACTTCAACGTACGGTCGCTTCGAAGCAAGAATTAAACTCCCGCGTGGCCAGGGCATCTGGCCGGCCTTTTGGATGCTGGGTGCAGATATCTCGACAACTGGTTGGCCTAGGTGCGGGGAGATCGACATCATGGAAAATGTCGGTAAGGAGCCGACGATCATTCATGGAACCATTCACGGTCCCGGCTATTCCGGCACACACGGAATTACCTCATCGTATTCGCTTAAACGAAACGAGATCTTCGCCGATTCTTTTCATACGTTTGCAGTTCAATGGGAGCCAGATGTAATTCGTTTCTACTGCGACAAGGTGAACTACAAAACTGTGACGCGCGCCGATCTTCCCGAAGGAACTAAATGGGTCTACGACCAACCTTTCTATCTGCTGCTGAATGTGGCCGTCGGCGGCAATTGGCCCGGCAGTCCCGACGCCACCTCATCCTTTCCACAAGTTATGCTGGTTGATTTCGTTCGCGTCTATCAAAAAGCTTAGTGCAACGGGGCAGTAGCCCGACTGTCAAGGAGGGCCGTTTAGCAACGCGAGCCCTCCCTCACGGTCGGGCTACTGCCCCACTCCCCACCCCTTTGTTCGGGGCACGAACAACAAAATAAATCCCCTTTCCTATGATCTGTTTACCTCTCCAAATCCGCGTTAGTTATTGAAGGGGTCGAGAGCGACCATTTAACGTGCTGATAAAGCAACGGAGGAGATATGAAAGCAGCTGTGTTGAGAATGACCGCGATTCTGGCCGTAGTGATAGCCGTCACCGCGGTTTCAGTCCAGGCACAAGGCGTTGGAAACAAGCAAACGTTTGCAGTGCCGTTTGATTTCAGTGTCGGACGAACTGTTCTACCTGCTGGTGAATACACTTTCACTGCAGATAACCAATCGGTTCGAATTCAGAGCAAAGACGGCAGGGCCCATGCGATTGTACTGCCGCAGCGAACCCTGGGCGCGAGCCATATCCAGAGCGATGTGAGACTCACCTTTAGACGTTATGGCGATCAGTATTACCTGTCGCAGGTGTGGTTTCAGGGCGGTATTGGAAGGGAGTTCAAGAAACAACGTCCTGCGAACGGAGACTTGGCCCAAAATTACAGCACCATCGAAGTGCTGAGTCGCGCCCGCTAAAGCAGTCGCAAACAAATTAAATCCCACTCGCTTAACAGCGGGTGGGATTTTTCATTTCTCCAAGCTCTCGTTTGGACCTACATAGACATGATCTCAGGGCTTACAAGCTAACGTAGGCTCTATTAAAGCGGCGACTACTAACAGCCAAACAGAATCCTGTACATTCTGTCAGTCCTGTCAACCAACATTCCTTTTCTTACTGGAGGATGCCGTGGAGATCAAAATGCTGGTTCAGCGATCTGCTGGACTACTTGCGCTGCAGTTCTTCAAGTCGCGCGATGGTATTCAAGAACGCGCGCGTTTCGTGGTAGCACTCTTTCCAGATGCGTGACTTCGTGTAGTCTTTGACTGTACCGTCACTTTCGATCGTGTCGAAAATCCCGCCAAGTTCTTTGTCTATCTGATGCTCTTTTATGAACTGCCATTGCTGCTGAAATGCCTTGAGGTAAACTCCGGTTTCGTGACCGTATTTCTGATGCATTAGCAGCAACGCATTCAAGCCTTCAAACTGAACCCACCATTCTTTCCGCTTGTCTTCAGCTGCGCCGAACGTTGTTCCCTCGCGATAGAAGCCGCCATTCGTTTCGTCCCAGCCGTACGCGAGAGCGTGGTCCACGAGGAGCCTGGCCATTCGCTCCGTCTTGCTATCTGAGTTACCAAGAACCGATTGTGCTTCCAGAATCAGGTAGGCAGTTTCCACGTCATGTCCATAGGAATCATGATCAGGAATCGCCCGCCATTCCGGAGTGAAGTAAAGATTCATCGCGCCTGGTTCAACGCAGATCTTGTCGCGAACCACTTGCAGCAGTTCACCCAAGCGCTGTCGTAGAGTGGCATCAGCCCAAACTTCGTAAAGCTGTGTGAAGGACTCCAGCAGATGAATGTGAGTATTCATCGACTTATAGCCAACAGGAAAACCGGCCACTGGAGTTCCTTCCAGGGTTGGACCGCCTTTTCCTTTTACCACCTTGCCATCACGCGTCAGCCATTCGAAGTAACCGCCATTCTTGTCGTCGTGTGCATGTTGATCTATCCAGCGGAAAGTTTTCTGCGCCAGCTCGAGCGCGCGCTGATCCTTTGTGGCTTGATAGGCCGCGGTAGCTCCATACATTCCAAAACTAATGCCGTATAAATGTTTGCCATCGGTGTAGCGTGAAGAAATCTTGTTGTTCTCGTCCAACCCCCAGAAGAAGCCGCCGTCTTCCCTGTCCCACAAAACATCCGTCAGGTACTTGAGACCATGTTCGACAATTGGCTGATATGTTGTTCTCAACTCCGGCCGGCGAATCACGAGCTCGGACGCGACCCAAACCATGCGACCCTGGAAAACTGAAAACTTGCCCTCGCTTCTTGTGCGTTGCCAATCGCGTGTGAAGTTTGAATAGAAGCCACCGTTCTCTTTGTCTACTGAACGAGGAAACCAGACATCGAGCACATCTTTGTGCAAGGTCGTTTCCATCTCAGCGGCGAGTTTCTGATAGAGATCTTTATTAGGCATGCGGGATTGAGTCGCTGGTGTCTGCAGCAGTAAGAGACTCATGATCACCAGACAAGTGTTGATGCATTTCATTCGGCTTAACGATCATCCGCAGATTACGCGGATTACGCAGATTTCTTAAGAAGAGTAGTAGTAACAGTTCTAACTACATTAACTCTCGGCGATTCATTTTGTTTCAGATTATCTCTGCGCCGACTCTGCGTTCTCTGCGCCTCAGCGGTGATCCTCTTTAAGTTACCAATCCAACCGCAGAGGATGCAGAGTACCGTAGCGCGGCATGGCCGCAACCAAAGTAACGACCCAGTATGGACCATTCGTGGCAATGTAGTCAGTACCACAGCGCGGTAGCGCATGGGTCAATGTCACAGTCCACAATATTAGTTTGCGATGGAGAGGTCGACCCACGCGCTACCGCGCTGTGGTACTGACTACTTGATCACTGCCTTGCCAAAAACTTTTCAAAACCTCCGGCGTGATCACTGACGCAGAAACTCCTGGACCACTGGATTCACTTTCTGATATTCGCATCCCGGCGCTAAGTGACCGCACTCACCTTCCAACACAAGCACTTTTGCATTGATCATCTTTGCAAACTCGAGTGCCGGGCCAGGTGTAACCACATGGTCAAACCTCGAAGCCACTACAAAGACTCTCGCTCGAACACGCGCAGCGGCCTTCTCCATTGATCCTCCAAACGGTTCCGACACATCAAGGGCCATCATTGCCTGGTCCTGTCGAATCTTGTCGTTGGCGTCAAAGCCCCCGCCCTTGGCTTCCCTCGCCTTCCTTAATTCTTCAAGGATCTGTTGTCGACTCATCTTCTTGTTGTACTCATCCGGAGTCGTCAGCAACAAGGCCCCAAATTCAAACTCCGGGGCACGCGCTGGATTGACCGTGTAGTTGCCATTGTTCCAGTCCCGATCATTCATGATTGCGTCGATCTGTGCCTGCCATAACAGTAGATCGTATGCCGCGAGTCGTGGAGATCCGACAATCGGAATTGCCACATCCATGAAGTCAGGATAAGAGACAAGCCACTGAAACGTTTGCATGCCACCCATCGAGACACCCACGATTGCTTTCACGTGTTTCAGCTTGAGCAGTTTAGTTACCAGTTCGTACTGACTATTTACCGAGTCCTGAAGCGTAAACTTCGGAAAGCTCATCCGCGGTTGAAGTTTGCTGTTTGACGGAGATGAAGAAACGCCATTACCGATAGCGTCAACTGCAATCACGAAATACTCATTGCTATCAATCAACTTTCCCGGGCCAATTTGCGATTTCAATTGATCAGTAGTTCCCCCCGCCCAAGTCGGAAAAACGATCGCGTTCGACTTCCCCGAATTCAGTTGACCAAAAACTCGATAGCCAATCCGGCAATCTCGGATTACTTCGCCACTCTGTAGTTTGAAGTCGCCGAGTTCGGCGAATTGTTGTTCCTGTGCTGTGACTGAAAGTACAGTCGAAAGCAGAACGAGAGAGACAACCAACCCAAACGAGGCGAAGTTTTGCATTTGTCGTTTCTCGGGAAACCTTTTCAACGGTAGATACAAATAATATTCGAAGCCAGGATTAACTCAAGACCGGTTGGGCCAATAACAAGCAGGTTAATGCTGAATTGCAATTGACTCCCAGAGAACGTCGAGGACCACTTACTGACGGGCCTAAACAAACTACTACAGCGTTGAGCGGGCAAGCAATAAGTTTGCGCAGCGTCAACTACTTGAGACTTCTTGCATATTTGAAAAGTTTAGGCTTGCCAGCAAGAGCATTGCGTATCCACTACCGGCGCAATGGACTTTTTCAACTGTGGTCAAAAAAGCCAGGCAATTAGACAGGCTGATCGTGATCGATCCTCGATACCGGAATTATCAATCATGCCAATGACAGAGTGGCAGTGTTTATAATGCCACTGCCAGATAATTAGATTGTCGGTGCTTTTTTGAATCGGATCTAGAGTTTATGCGCAACCTCCTATTCATGTTCCTCATACTGGTCTTTCCATCACAACTCTGGCCGTTCGAAGGACCGTACGGAAGTCGTAGACCGCTTGATGTTCTTACATTCGAGCGTAAGCACACAATGGACCAGGGTCATGAGCCCGAGCTGCCATTGGAAAAGGGAAAGATCGAAGATCTCAAGGGGATAACGACAGTCTATATAGATGCGCCTGACGAGTTCAGTTCACTATTTCTCCGCGAGATCGTTGAGACCGTAAGAAAAAAGATCCCCCGACTTATCTTTGTCTGGTCCAAAGAGGAAGCGGACGTTTGGTTGCTGTTCTCGGTGGAGAGCAATGTAAGAGACGCAAACGTGCGAGGAAGAATTATCCGTTCCCTGGAACCGGGACATCCTAGACTCGTCAAGCGATATACAGGTACAGCAAACAAAGGCGCAAAAGATTTCGCGATGGAATTCGTGAAGTACTATCAGAAAGCGAATCCAGATCCGCAGGCCGATGTCGCGCAAACTCAACAAGCCAAAAGTCCACCTCCGCGTCTCACGGGTGAGAGCACTTCGGTCGCCGTCACTCGGGAGACGACTTCAGCACGCAAGGCGAGCAACAGTGACGAGGTAAGTGAAGGCGACATCCTCCGAACGGATACTTCACTCGTTACCATACTCGCCAAGTTAATGCGTCGAGATGGTAAGGCCGCTGCCGACATGCATGAGGCCGACTTCAGCGTTTACGAAAATGACGTCAAACAGGACATCGCGTTCTTCGAGCCGGTAGATCGTCCGTTCAGCGTCGTGCTCCTGATCGACTCAAGTACGTCGGTTGAAGCTGAGCTCGGTGAGATCATAAAAGCAACCAAAGTACTCGTCGATCGGCTAAGACCTGACGATCAGTTGGTCGTCATCACCTTTAATGCCAAGATCAAAGAGGTACTGAAGCTGACTAAGATCCGTGAGCTCCGAGGTGAATCGATTAAGATTTCTCCCCACGGCGGCACACGACTCTACGATGCGGTGGACTTCGCCGCAAGCCAGTATCTCCGGCGATTGCCAGGACGTAAGGCCGTCGTGCTGCTTACCGATGGCGTCGACCTCGGCAGTTTCAAAACGACGGCCGAGGGCAGCCTACATGGCGCAGAGGAATACGACGCTCTGTTCTATACCATCCAGTACAAAACCTCTGAACCTCAGCCGCGGCCAGTGGAAAAAACAAAACAGGAGTATGAGCGTGCAACGGCCTACCTTCGGGAGTTGGCGGAAAAAACGGGAGGGTGGTATCAGCGGGCTGAAGACATGGACGATCTATCGGCGACTTTCGCCTCGGTTGTGAAGGAATTGTCGTCTCAGTACAGCTTGGGATACTACCCATCGCGGCCTCCCCGGCCAGGCGAGCGCCGGCGGATACGAGTGCAGGTCAGCCAGCCTGATCTCGTGGTTCACACGCGCAGCAGCTATGTCTTTAAGACCCCGGAGGCCAAGCCGGCGGTAACTAAATGAGGTCGTCTCAGGAGGAGATACCTCCTTGTAAAGCAACTTGAGTGAAATGGCATTAAGTCATCATGCCGCAATTATCAAGAAGTCAAATAATGGAATGAACTCATTTAATCGTGGGCCAAACAAGCGTTCGGAGCGGACTCGCCGGTGATTACCTTTATTTGTAGTTGCGTGGGCGAGCCGCTGAAGCTCATCGTTCCGTGGCTTCGTTGGATCGTGTGAAGCGAAGGCACATGATTTGGAGACCGCTGTAGATTCAGACATTATGAAGGCGCTCAGGAAGAGCCGTTTCTCAGTTCTTCGTTACTCTTTTTTGGTGGGACGGCTTAGAAACTCATCGATTCACTCGGCTAGTTGGAGGAGCTGGGTATCGAACGTTAGCGAGGTAAACGAATGAAACTAAGGCTTATTCTTATGACGTTAGTAATTACAGTGCCCTTCCTTGCGCTCGGTCAAATTAGGAAGACTACGATGCAAGAAGAAGTATTGAATCTTGAAAAGGAATTCGCGCAGTCAATTATTAAAAATGACGCGGAGGCAATCGGACGATTCCTTGCCGATGACTGGGTTATCGTTGACCCGGATGGGGGCATAATTGACAGGTCGCATTTCCTTGCGGCGATTAAGTCAGGTGCTTTGACCCACGAAATTATGGAATCCGATGATGTTAGTGTTCGCATCTACGGCGATACCGCCATCGTAATGGGCCTGACCAGGACCAAAGGAAAATTCATGGGGCAAGACTTCACCACGCGGGAGCGGGCAACAGATATTTTTGTAAAGCAACAGGGACGATGGCAGTGCGTATTTTCACAGCTCACTCGCGTCACGAAGTAAGGTCTATTTGAAGAGTTTTGAGGCCGCGCCTAACAACCCTGCAGAAGATTTGAATGACAATATAGAACGCCATGAAGCTGGTTGAGATCGAAACGTATCTTGCGAGGCCCCGAGCGTTACGTGTCTGCAAAACCTTGGAAGCAGGTTAAGAATGCCCTTTGAAGCGAAGGGCGCAACCTATGAGCGCTTGCAGCGGACTCGGCGGGTGAGCGGCCTCTATAGTTAGTTGCGTGGGCGAG
>DATEXA010000416.1:0-6723 GCA_035257465.1 Pyrinomonadaceae bacterium
GACGATGTCAAGATGGCCGTCGCCATTGACATCGCCAACCGCAAGCGGATACGGGCTTGGACCGACGGCGAATGGCGAGCCGGGTGAGCGACTGAAACCGCCGCGCCCATCGCCTAAAGCGATCGACACATCATTGTCTGAATTGTTGACCGTGACCAGGTCGAGTTTGTTGTCCTCGTTCATATCCGCCAGAGCCAGACCATGAGTGTGCGGGTGTTGTCCAACCTTCATCACGATCGGAGAGCTTGGAGCGATTGTGAATCCACCGTTGCCATCTCCCAGGAGTAGCAGTACGCCATAGCTGTCGTGAGTAGCGATAGCGAGGTCGAGGTTACCATCGCCATTTACATCGCCGAGTGCAATTTCCCCGGGACTGTCAGGAACTGTCGTCGGACTCGTTGGTGTCGCAAATTGTCCGTCGCCTTTGCCCAGCAAAACAATTATCTTCCGACTCTTCCCACACGCCACAACGAGATCCAGTTTTTTATCATTGTTCATATCGCCGATGACGACGTTGCCGGGACCATCAGAAATGGAAATCGGTGAACCCAGCGCGTTTGCGAATAACGACTGTGGTCGCTGAGCATTAGTGGCGTTTCCAGATTGGCACGAGGTGATGAAGAGCAACGACAGGACGATTGCTCCTGGAAGCGATATTGGTAGAAGCAGTATTGGTAGCCCGGCTAGCAATCGCAGACGCACCGGACGGTTGTTGTCAGTGATTGTTCGCCCGGCGATCTTGTATTTCATAACAGGCTTTTACTTTCTATTTCATAACAGGGTTTATCGTGAAACGGTTACGTCCCGAAGCCCAGGGTTGCTTCAACCCTGGGACGGCAATTTCTCAGTTCAACCCGGAACGGCTTGCGCCCCGCTCTCCTTCGAGCGCGTTTAGTTTTAGCAACTGCATCAACTATTAGACGGATGAGAGACTCCTTTCCTTCCCGCCGATACTCGATCCAAGTCCGCTACTCGTTTTTTTTGTCTGCGTAACTGCGGATAGTATTTCCTGAGGTATCGTCAAGTTCCCGAACGCTGCCCATGCAAGACTCGAGGCAGTGGAAGGAACCGAGTGAAGAAACCGCCGACGACGATAAAGTTTCCCGGTGCGTGGAGTTTTAAAAGGAAGAGTTCGCCGTGGAGGAACTTTGAAGCTTGTCGCCGGCGATGGGCGTCAGAAGTTCACTACCCCGAAGTCTTCAACGCGTGGAGGCTGAACAGTCGACGTAAGCGATGTCGACGTAGAGTTTCATCGGCGTGAATCATGAATCGTAAATCGTTATCAACAGATTACGCTCGATTACACGCCTGCAATGTGCGACAGCAGTGAAGGTCGACTACTCTGAACGCAGTCTATACCCAATTACGTTAAAGGCACGCAGATCATTATTTGTGATCACGTGGCGTTCGCCAAAACCGAACGCAGGCACCATTATTCCGATAGCTGGTTGGTTTTGATTGACGACGATCAACTTCCAGTGACTCGCCTGAAATCCGTCTCCTCCTGTGCCATCTGGTCTGCCGGTTGAAAACTCAAGCTCCGGACTCAACCCGAAAAATACTTGCTCTCCTCCCGACGACAGGACTCGCTCCTCAGGACCGAATGAGGGCAGATTGACGTGAGGGCGGAAACGGAAGAGATCTAAAACTGAAGGCACCGTCGGGAAACCAGGTATTAATTCACTAAGCCCAACACTCGATGAGAATCCCAGCGCGTGGCCGATCTCATGAGTGGCAATACCATCGAAATCAAGCTTATCTTGATCAATGCCATTACTCGGATCGAAATCCAAAGGGAAACCGGAGTTGAATCCGATCGCTGGCGGCGGACCAAAGAATGGCAACTCACCTTGCGGATCCGCGACCGGATCAATCAAGCCAAGAGCCCGAAAGTCTGCCGATGGAGAGAGCATGATGTCCGTTTGGCCGATGTCGGTCGTGATACTGCCAGCGGGGAATTGAGAATAAAGCACCCTTTCCCGCGAGTTTGACGCGCCAAACACCAAACCCTGACGAACAAAATCATAAATGCCGCCGCCGATAAGACTCTGCGTATCGGTTGAGCCCAGCACCAATGGAGGAAATGGCTGCCCGAAAAAGGTTGGTCCAAAATCGACGTCAATCACGATAGTGATTGGAGTGCTTATCAACGACTCCCACCTGGCTGCGGCAACCAGGAACGCAGCCTTAGCTTCTGGAAAGCTGTCCAACTGAGGGGTTCCGCGCAGGATTATCGTCAAACCGTTGGACGAGGAGTGCGAGGCCGGTGAAATCACGCGCCGTTCGACTCCGTCGCGCTTAGCTAGAGCCAACCCTTCTTCGCGGGTGGCTTTGCGACAGGTTATCTGTGAACCGCCAACTTCTGTGACGAATGAAACTCGTTCCGGCGCCGCTGACAAGCTTTGTGCTTGAGCAACTGTATTGAGATTCCCAAATACACCGCCGACCGTCGTCACGAGTAGCACTGCCAATATCGCGATAACGCAGATTCTTCTTAAGCTCCCCATCAGATTGCTCCTTTGTGATTTATCGTGATCCAAACGAGACCGAATGCGGCACAGCGCTCACAAGCAGTGCCAAGTTGCTCATACTCGATAGTTATGACTTGGGGGGCGGTTTGCTGCTTCGAAAAACTAATTCCTGCCAATGATGAGTCGTTGATGCGAAGACTCGTTACTGTGCGGGCACGAACTGCACGTTTATGAAAACATCACGTTGTACACGTTCGCGGTTACGTGCAGGACCATAGTTCGTATTCTTAACAAGGTTCAAGGCCGCTTCGCTCAACGCGGAGTCAGATGTTTGCAAGGCTTCGGCTTCAAGCACCTTTCCACTGACGTCCAACGCCGCGTGGATAATGATTGGTTGCACTACACCGGTTGCAGTTGCAGGCAAATTACTCCGGGCCATTTGTGGAAAGCGCATAAGTGGTCCAAGCATGATTCCCGGACCCTTCATGTCGGCACTCGGTGTAAAGAGACTCGCATCCGCGGTATTCAGATCCTTAATCTCATTGAGCTCGACTGTAGCTACGGGAATTGAGTTTTCAACAATTGTGATTCGGCGGGCAATAGAGTGACCGTGAAATTCGAACGCATTGGAATAGTCGTATACGTCGTATATGCCGGGCGCAATCGAATAAGTTTGTAAGAAACCCGTTGCCGGATCTATACAAAACTCTTCCTCAATCCACTGTCGACCCGTTTCCTGACTCGCACTCGCGCGCGGTCCCGCAATAAGCGCGCACGTAACTGCTTTTCCGTTCCAACTGGATTCGGCGACTCGGATCACGGCGTTCGCGAAATTGCCCGCGATAGGCCAGAAGATTGCCTGGCGGATCATCTGCAAACGAAGCGGTTGATAACTCCCAGGATTTGAATCATAGGCAACGCCATTACGAAAAATGCGTAGCTGTGAATAAGTGCCCAGATGCTCACTCCATCTCCATGTCGCCCCCGAAAGCCAGCTCTCTTCCAAAACCCCGACGCCCGAATTTCCAGCTGACCCGCTAGAGTTGAAAGAAGCCTTGAGATCAAAAGGGTTCATTCCCACTACGTGCAAATTGTTATTTTGTCGCGCGCGTTCAAGCAGATTCAGAATCGCAGTACGCTTCTCAGGGGTGTCAGCAATCGTTGCTGGCCCAGTCGCCAACTCGAGTGGATCTCCGGGCACAGGTGCAACTTGCTTAGTCTGTGCATTAACGAAACCAGCACACAACGCATTGAGTATCAAAACTGCAATGAAGAAGTTGGTACGCATATGAACATCGTCCTTCCATCGCTTTCTTCCGAGGATGTCAATGAAGAAAAAACTTAATCGGCACTCTCTTCTGCCAAAGCCCTTACGTAGAGGGAGTAAACACTGGAAATCTACTCTTGTTAATTGTCGTGGACAAGTCTTTACGTTCGCTTTAATCTCGCGCCCACTAACGCTCCGGCGGCACTGATAAATGGGAACACAAAGGGTGTCCAAACGGGCCAGTGCGCCTTTTGCGCTGCCTCCATTGATGGAACGTCACCAACGCGAACCATGTGCTCATTCGCCCGATGCTTCATTACCGCCGGGATCGCGAGTACCAAACCTATGACGAGTATTACGATCACCAGGACCAGCGGCGCCCTGCCATTACGAGCGATCGCCGCGCAGATCAAGCCAGCGATAATAGCGGTGATAAAGATCGCAACGAACGACATCGCGATCCATCGATTCGATGCAAGATATGAGGCCGGTTTGAACGCCTGGGCTGGTCCCACCAACGCATAGAGTCCAACAAACGCCAGAAAGTTCAAAATGAACATTGATATATAGGCGGCAATGACCGCGATAACCGATCTACCCATGATGTCGGTCTCCTTTGTGGAGGTAGGCTGAGATTGCACGGCGCGTTTATCACACCGTCGTAGCAAGTTGCAATGCTTGCGGCACGAGCGGAATGATTCGTCAGGATTCGATCGGACTCAGAGTTTGAGATCTGTTTGGGTGATGTGGCTTTGATTTCCGGCTGGAGGTTTCGGCGCAATAGATTTCAGTACCAAGTGAGTTGTAGAGTCCGCAACCCAGTCAGCTTTAGGCAATGTTGCGGTGCAGGCGATGGTGTACAATGGGTGTGCCCCCAAGTTCATCCCGACGATTCTCAATCTAATATTGGGTGGAGCGTAAGAACTTTCTCACCACAGGAAAGCCCCGCAATGCTCCTCATGACAAAGTCGAATTTCGGATACCGAATTGTTCGCAAACTGAGACAGAAACCAATTCAGTTCCTCGGACTGTAGTTTGGAAAGACAGACCTAAACGGCGTTTTTACACTTCGAGAGGCTCGGCTTAACTCTGAAATAATCCCACGGGAGATACTCATGCCAGGACACCTAAGAACCCTTTACTTAGTTACCATCTGCGCAGTACTTGTCGTCTTCGCTACAACTACCCACGCGCAGAATCCTGCCGTCAACATTAATGTCGATGCCGCTGCCAATCGTCATGCGATCAACCCTAACATCTACGGAGTCGCACACGCTTCAACGGCACAGTTGAATGATCTCAATAGCCCGCTTAATCGAAACGGCGGTAATAACACAAGTCGCTACAATTGGCAGTTGAATGCTGACAACCGCGGAAACGATTGGTACTACGAAAGCATCGCCGACTCAAGCTCCGTCGCCGGTGAACGCGGTGACACCTTCATCTTCAATTCGAAATCAGCAAACGCCCAGGCGATGCTGACGATTCCGCAGATCGGTTGGGTCGCGAAACTCGGCAGCAACCGAAATAAACTCGCGAGTTTCTCAATCGCCAAGTACGGCGCACAGACGGGAAATGATTGGCAGTGGTTTCCAGATGCCGGCAATGGCATTCTGACTTCAGGCCAAAACGTCACTGGCAACGATCCAAACGATGCGAATGTGCCTGCGGATTCAACCTTCCAACAACAGTGGACACAACACCTCGTTTCTCGTTGGGGCACTAATGCTAACGGCGGATTGCGTTATTACATTCTCGACAACGAACCAAGCATCTGGCACTCGACTCATCGAGATGTGCATCCAACCGGTGCAATGATGGATGAGATCAAAAACAAGATGATCGACTATGCGACCAAAATAAAATCAGTGGACTCGTCAGCACTGATCGTTGGTCCGGAAGAGTGGGGTTGGAGCGGTTATTTCTACAGTGGCTACGATCAGCAATATGGAAGTCAGCATGGCTGGAGTTTCCTGCCCGATCGAAACAATCACGGTGGCGCTGATTACTTGCCCTGGCTGCTCGATCAAATGCGACAGAACAACGTCGCTACAGGTCTACGGCTGCTGGACATCTTCACTGTCCATTACTATCCGCAGGGTGGTGAGTTTAGTAACGACACTTCGTCAGCAATGCAACTTCGGCGCAATCGTTCTACGCGTTCACTATGGGATCCAAATTACGTCGACGAGACGTGGATCAACGATCGCGTCAAATTGATCTCGCGTTTGAAGAGTTGGATCAGCACTTATTATCCAGGGACACCGGTCGGAATAACCGAGTACAACTGGGGCGCCGAGGGTCACATCAATGGAGCGACAACGCAGGCGGACATTTACGGCATCTTCGGCCGCGAAGGTTTAGATATGGCCGCGCGTTGGACCACGCCCGATGCATCAACACCAACTTACAAAGCGATGAAGATATACCGCAATTACGATGGCAACAAATCGACGTTTGGTGAAACAAGCGTTTCGACGACAGTGCCTAACCCTGACAACGTCTCTGCTTTCTCGTCCACACGTTCAGCGGATGGTGCGTTAACCGTGATGGTGATCAGCAAATACCTGAGTGGTAGTACCCCTGCCACGATCAATGTGGCGAACTTTGCAAACGGTGGGACAGCACAAGTCTGGCAGTTGACCTCATCGAACACTATCAACCATCTTTCCGACATAAGTTTTAGCGGTAGCAGCTTCAACGCGACGCTGCCGCAACAAAGCATCACCCTGTTTGTGATTCCCGCTGCCAACAATAACCAACCGCCAGTTGCTGCAATCAACGCGACTCCGACTTCCGGACTCGCTCCGCTGACTGTGTCGTTTAACGGCAGCAGTTCGTCGGATGCCGACGGGACGATCGCATCGTACTCATGGGATTTTGGCGATAGCACGAATGCGACTGGCGTCACAGCAAGTCATATCTACAACACGGCAGGAATTTACACTGCGCGTTTGACCGTGACTGACGACGACGGAGCAACGG
>DATEXA010000417.1:0-6954 GCA_035257465.1 Pyrinomonadaceae bacterium
CGCTCGTGAAAACCAGCACCAACCGTATCAACGGCAACTACGTAACCGGTGGTGTCAGTGCCGTCGACGTTTATCGGCCGTACGATGAGAAGCTTCTTTCCTCTCAACCGTTCGTCCTTTTGAGTGGCGACGACGGTCCCGAGGATGCGTGCGATGATCATGAGTACTCAGCGATCCAAACCAATCGGAAGAGTCTCATCGACACTGCCATGCGGACGAGGGATAACGTGGACGCTAACTAACTCACCGACACGCCTTGCCGCGGCGGCGCCCGCATCAGTCGCAGCTTTTACAGCAGCAACGTCGCCTCGAACAATCGCGGTGACAAAGCCAGCGCCGATTTTCTCGTAACCGACGAGAGTTACATTTGCTGCCTTTACCATGGCGTCGGCCGCTTCAATCATCGCGACCAAGCCTTTCGTCTCAACCATTCCGAGTGCTTCTTGCATTCAGATGCTCCTAGTTCGTTAATTGTAAATCGTGATTAGTGAATCGCAGGAATAATGTCCGATAAACTTTAGTTTGTCGATGACACTATAATGCAATAAACGACAAACTAAAGTTTATCGGACAACACGGCCTGACTCAGAAGCTCAACCAACTCTTCACGAGACAACGTGATTTTGTCATCACCATTCGAGGTATAGGAGCTCGGCGCAGGTCGATCACCAGTCGGACAACTCAACCGCGTCTCATGCAAATAACCACACGCCTGGCAACGTGCTGATTCACCAAGATAGCCTGCGGCCTCGCGTACATTGATTAGCTTCTCGATCGCATCCGCCGGCAGATTCTTTGATCCACCCAACATTCGCGACAGGATTGCGATCTTCGCCGTGTGCTCGAGCGTTTCCAGTCGATCCCATGCTTGCCAGAGGTCGCCGCCGTAGGCGACAGCGCCATGATTCGCCATCAACAACGCGTTGTGGTGTTTGACTAACGGCTGCATCTGCTGCGTGAGTTCTTCCGTTGAAGGTGTTCCGTATGAGGCTAGCGGCACACAACCAAGAGTCAAAATAACTTCGGACAAAATTGGCTGGTCAATGGCGAGTCCGGCGACAGCGAACGCAGTACCGTGCGGCGGATGAGCGTGACAAACAGCCTTCACATCTGGTCGCTCGCGATATATCAGGGTGTGCATTGCGAGCTCACTTGATGCCTTTCGATCATTGAGCTTCTTGCCGTCGATGTCTGTCACGGCAATCAGGTCATCAGTCATTCGACCTTTGCATGTCATCGTCGGCGTGGCGAGAATTCGCCCATCGTCAAGACGCACGCTAACATTGCCGTCAGAAGAGACAACATAGCTGCGTTCATACATGAGATGACAAACGCGAATCAGATCGCGTCTGGCCGTTTGCTCGTCCATGGTTCCGAAATTAAATTCGTTGTTCCCGCTGTGAGATCTCTTCGTTTCTCGCTTCGCGTCGAGCACGCATCGTGTTACCAACCGAGGGACTCGCTAAAAAGTAAGACAACGATTCCAACGATGTACTCAGATCGACTGTCTTAACCTTTACCCCTCTACGCGACTGCAACGACACAGGAGCAAAGTTGAGTACCGCTTTTACTCCCGCTGACATGACTTGATTGAGAACTTTCTGGGCGACCCTGGCTGGAACGGAGATAACCACTATATCGATCGATTCAGCGCGAATAATCTCCGCGATCCTTTCGACGTCGTGAACAAGAACCTTTCCTTCACCGATTCGCTTACCGATTTTCTGAGTGTCGTTATCAAACAGAGCCACGACGGTGAAATTCGATCGTCCAAATCCATTGTAGTTCGCCAGTGCGGTTCCGAGTCGTCCGGCGCCAACAATGCCTACTCGATGCGGATTATCCAGACCCAGTATCTTGGTGATGTGATCGCGCAGGTCTGCAACGTAGTAGCCCACACCACGGACTCCAAACTCGCCGAAGTAACCAAGGTCTTTTCGAATCTGAGCCGAGTTCAGATTGAATTGTTCAGCCAGCGATTGCGAAGAAATTGTCTTGATCCCTGCAGCGTGCAGGGTGTTCAAACAGCGCAGATAGATGCTCAGGCGGGCTGTTGTCAGTTCGGAAATTTTTTCGGATTTCATGCGAGGGAACCTTTTCACAAGCAGTATAGCGCTAACGCGATGTTTTACTGAACTGAGGCTACGGATTAAGGCAGATGCCCGGTGCAGTAGCCCGACTGTCAAGGAGGGGCGCTCTGCGTTTGAGCAAACGTTAAGCCCTCCTTCACAGTCGGGCTACTGCACCGTTCTCTGAGATCAGTGTCAGGCAGAGTCGATCTACAAATATGCCTTCATTGCCCAACGAAAATCCATCCACTACAATCGCGCCCACTTCTATGATTGCTCATCTCAGCGGCACGCTGCTTTCCAAGCAAGCCACATCCCTGATTGTGGACGTTGGTGGTGTTGGGTACGAAGTAACGATTCCACTTTCCACCTTCTACGACCTTGAAGATGCCGGGTCACTCGTTCAGTTGCGTGTATATACGCATGTTCGTGAAGACACGCTGCAACTTTTCGGCTTCAAAACGGCTCGTGAGCGGGAGCTGTTTCTAAAGATAATTTCTGTCAGCGGTATTGGCCCAAAGCTTGGCATCACACTGCTCTCCGGTATGACTGCTGATGAGTTGATAGCGTCGATCAGGACAAACGATCTTGCGCGACTAACCATGATTCCAGGCATTGGTCGTAAAACAGCCGAACGTCTTGTCATCGAGTTGCGCGAGAAAGTCGCGGCGTTGACTAGCGCACAACTCGAAGAGGAGTTAAGCAAAAGGGCTGCCAGTTCAGGAGAGCCCACACAGGACAGTGTGCGTTCAGACGCTTTGTCAGCTCTGCTCAATCTCGGTTATCAACGCGGATCAGCTGAAAAGGCAATTGAGAGCGCCATTGCTGACGGTGGTGACCTCACAGTCGAAACTGTGCTGAGGCGCGTGTTGAGAAAACTGGCACGAGCATGAACACTTGGCGCAGAGAAAGCGTTAATTCTAAGTACTGGCGTATAGTTGATTGAATCACCATGGCACCTGAATCAATCTCAGCTCGCATGAAGGACGCATCGCCAACCGATGACGATCGTCAACTCGATCTTACGCTAAGACCGACCCGCATCGAGGAATACATTGGCCAGCGGCAAGTGAAAGAGAACTTGCGCGTTTACATGAAAGCGGCTTTGCGCCGACGCGAAGCACTTGATCACGTTCTTCTCACCGGCCCGCCCGGACTCGGCAAAACCACACTCGCAAATATCATCGCCAACGAAATGGGCGCTGAGTTGAAGTCAACTGCCGGACCCGCAATTGAGAAAGCAGGCGATATCGCTGCATTGTTGACTAATCTTCAGGAAGGTGACGTTCTCTTCATCGATGAAATCCATCGCTTGCTGCCCGCGTTGGAGGAAAAGCTTTATCCGGCAATGGAGGACTATCAGCTCGACCTTCTTATCGGACAGGGCGCAGCTGCACGTTCGATCAAACTCGAATTACCAAAGTTCACGCTCATCGGTGCGACAACTCGTGCAGGACTTATCACTGCTCCACTTCGAGGTCGCTTCGGCATCGTCTTTCATCTCGACTTTTATCCGCATGAAGATCTTGAAGTGATCTGCAAACGTTCAGCGGAAATCCTCGGTGTTGAAATCGACCAAGACGGCGCTCGTGAAATCGCACGTCGTTCTCGAGGTACACCTCGCATTGTTAATCGTCTCCTGCGTCGAGTGCGCGATTACGCCGAAGTTGATTACGACGGCAGGATTACTCAAGCAGTCGCGAACGACGCTTTGAATCGAATGGAAGTTGACACCTATGGCCTCGACGAAATGGATCGAAAACTCCTGTTGACCATTATCGAGAAATTCAATGGTGGGCCAGTTGGGCTGGGAACGATCTCAGCCTCGATTCACGAAGAAAAGGATTCCATCGAAGAGATTATCGAACCTTATCTCATCCAGATTGGCTTTCTGGATCGCACACCGCGCGGGCGTATGGCAACCCCCCGCGCCTACCAGCACTTTGGCGTCAATCAACCAACCCTCGCACGCCCCAGTCTCTTTGACCCCCGCTGAAATAGTTCCACCTTCATTTTTATGAAGCGGTTTTTTTCATTCTCGCGACATTCCTTCGGAGTCAGAAATAGAAGTCCGTGGGGAGCGATGCTTTCACATTCGCTTCATCAGTTCCACGAGAACGACCTTTTTACTTCTGCTGCGGCAATGAGCTACTTCGGATTGATGGCGTTGTTTCCGACGTTGTTGTTGCTGTTGGCAATTAGCAACAAGATCGCTGGCGGTAGCCAGATGCTCACCCATGCAGTGGACGTTTATCCAGGGTCGGCAAAATTTTTGCGCGAAACGATAGGTTCGCTTTCGGAGTTAGGCTATGGCGCAATCGCAACTTGTGTCGTGCTTGTCTTCTGGGCAGGTTCCTGGGTGTTTGCGGTAATCGAACGTGCGTTGAATCGAATTTGGGCGGCGAGTTCGCGTACGTTCTGGCATGGCCGCGCTCTGACGCTCGGAATGGTTGCACTGGTTGGGTTATTGCTCTCATTTTCAGTCATGGTCACATCCGTTGCGCTAGGTTTGCGAGACGTAGCGAGTCGACTATCGTCGCGCCAACTTGAAAGATATCCGCTACTCATTTCCGTCGGCAGTGCGTTCTGGCAGGTCTTGTTTGCGGCGTTGAGTTATCTGATCACGGTTGCGTTGTTTGTGCTCGTGTATCGCTTCATGCCGCGCGCGCAGGTAATGCTCCGAGATACTTTGCCTGGAGCGTTTCTTGGTGGGTTGCTATGGGAAATTGCGAAATACATCTTTGCCTGGAGCTTGAGTTACTTTCATTACGATCAGATTTACGGTTCGGTCGGGGCAGTGGTGGCTGTACTTACCTGGAGTTATGTTTCCAGTTTGATCCTGCTGTTTGGCGCACAACTAACTGCCGTCTTCCATCGCGAGCATCCGACTTAGTGTTCGATAAACTTTAGTTTGTCGAGCCAATTTTCAGGAACTAACTTTTAAGAGCTTTTTTGATGTGACCCTGCGCACTTCGGATTTTGACTACGACCTTCCCGAGGAACTAATCGCTCAGGAACCACTGAGTGAACGTGATGCCTCTCGAATGCTTGTACTCAATCGCTCTACTCGCATCTGGCAAGATTCGACATTTCGAGAATTCACTGAGCAGTTGCGCGCGGATGATCTGGTAATCGTAAACAACTCGCGCGTCATACCCGCCAGGTTGATCGGTCGACGAAAGGAATCAGGGGGACGAGTTGAGATTTTTCTGGTTCGCGAGATAAGCGCAGATATTTGGCAAGTTCTGATTCGTCCCAGCGCCCGATTACGAGTAGGTGCGAAAGTTGTCTTCGGCGATGGACAATTGGAGGCCGAACTGATCGATGAACCAGGCGCGGAACTAAGAAAAGCACGTTTCGTTTGCGACGAACCGTTCGAATCAGCACTGGGGCAAATCGGATTGACACCGTTACCACCATACATCAAGCGACCAGAGGGAGTTTCCCTGACCGATAATGAACGCTACCAAACAATTTATTCAAAGGCGCGCGGAGCCATCGCTGCGCCAACTGCCGGACTTCACTTCACTAATGAGCAACTTTCCTGGTTGCGCAAAAGAAACCAACTCGTGGAAATCACACTGCATGTTGGCTATGGAACGTTCGAGCCAGTCAGGGTCGATGATGTCAACGAGCACGAAGTTAGTAGTGAGCGATTCGAGATCACTTTCGATGCTGCGCAACGAATCAATCAGACTCGGGAGCAAGGCGGTCGTATCGTTGCTGTTGGCACAACAACAACCCGCGCCCTAGAGTCAGCTTCTAGTGATTCCGGGCAGGTGCAACCCGG
Organism: Pyrinomonadaceae bacterium; assembly: GCA_035257465.1. Classification (GTDB taxonomy): domain Bacteria; phylum Acidobacteriota; class Blastocatellia; order Pyrinomonadales; family Pyrinomonadaceae; genus PSRF01. The sequence continues at coordinate 5,860 of DATEXA010000417.1, forward strand.
ATCCAGTGAGGCTACGCTGACGATCAAACCAGGCTACCGGTTTCGTGTCGTCGATGCGTTATTAACTAATTTTCACTTACCTCAATCATCACTGCTGATTCTTTTATGTTCGTTTGCAGGTCGAGATTTAGTGCTGCAAGCTTACAAGCATGCGGTCGAGATACAGTATCGTTTTTACAGTTATGGGGATTGCATGTTAGTCCTCTAGGCGGTATAAAAAAGCGAGGTGGCAAAAGCAGAGTCAGTCTCCCCACCGTCAATACCATGGCAGTTCTAAAGAAATTTCGCTCCCGTTGGTGGTCGCAAGCTGACGTCCCCTTAGACACGGAGAAGAAAGAGAAGCCTGTCACTCCCTCATGGGGAATGCGCTACGACATTCGTCCGCTGACTATTTCGCAATTGGACGAATGTTGGCGACTCGATCAGCGTTGTTTTATCGACGGCGAGGCCTATAGCCGTGAGACGTTCGACTATCTACTAACGGCCCCGGAAGCTGTCTCGTACCGTGCTGTAACCTCTGGTGGAGTCATGGTGGGATTTGTGATTGGACTGGTTGAACCAGATCATACTGGGCACGTGACGACCGTCGGTGTCTCACCGGAACATCGTCGACGAAGTCTCGCGAAGAGATTAATGGCTCAAGTTGAAGATGGATTTCGGAAAAGAAATGTACGCCTGGTTCGCCTGGAAGTGAGAGCTCTCAACACTCCCGCACAAAAACTCTACGAGAATCTGGGCTATTCAATCACTCAACGCTTACCAAAATACTATTCAAATGGCGGCGACGGACTTCTTATGCTGAAGTCGCTCGTCTAACCTTTACGTAGCTCAGTCAGGACCTGCTTCGCAACCGCTTTCAGAGTGTCAAACACACCCGCTCCGGTTGAGGCGACAGCTTCCACAACTGGTTCGCCCTTTCTCTGCAGTTCCGCTGCTAGATCTTCAACAGGTACGACATTGCCCAGGTCCCGTTTATTGAGCTGAAGAACGTACGGGATCTTGACCAGGTCATAACCTTGCGATTTCAAATTCTCTTCAAGGTTGTAGAGCGACTCGATATTCGCGTCCATGCGCTCTTCCTGCGAGTCGGCTACA
>DATEXA010000418.1:0-3219 GCA_035257465.1 Pyrinomonadaceae bacterium
CCGCAGCGTGTACCACTCTACGCGCGGTTAGTAGATCCTTTCACTTCGGATGACGCGCTCTGGGAGTTCGAGAATCTGTTTGTTTTGTCGGGACAGACAAAGGGCCATTGGCAAGGTGTGTCCACTCGGTTTTTGCACTTCAAGAACGGAGCGTCAAACGAAACCAGCGTCAAAATCATTTTGGATGAGGCGAGAGATTTTGTGACCTATTGCGCCACATTTTCCGCGTTAACTAGTGATGGTTGATGATCTTGTAGTAGTTAATCTTCGTCCTGACGGCCCTCAGGTGCCAACAGCATTCACCAATTTGCAGTGGCAAACCTGCCTGCGCCGGATTGTTTTCCTACATCGAGCCGAGCTGACACTGCTGCCGTCACAGCCAGATTTCGAAGTCTATTGCGGGCGCGACGTCTATCAGTTTCTCTTGGAGGTGATCTGCGGTTTGCACTCTCCGCTCTTGGGAGAGAACGCAGTGATGGGCCAGTTTCGCAAGTTTCGAGCGTCGTGCCAGCTTCCAAACACAGTATGGGGCCGCTTCCTTCGCACGCTAACTACAGATCTGCTCGTCGATGCACGGCTCGTCCGGCATCACCACTTGCAAGGTCTCGGAAGCCAGTCGTATGGAAGCATGATCCGAAGATCCTTAAAGGGACGTTCGAGTGTCGCGGTGCTGGGTGCCGGAAGCCTGGCGCGTGAGATTCTGCCGTGGTTGACTGACGTCCGCGTGTTCTATCGCAACTTGCATCACGCGAGCGATTTGCAAGACAAGCATCCACACATGCAGCTCGAGCAGTTCAGAATGGCAGATGCTGGGTGGAACGGAAATAGCTCGTCGCTCGTCATCGCCGCGCCACTCGATGCCGCTGAGATCATCAAGTGGCTCGCAATACAAAACGTAACGTTTTCGACGGTCCTCGATCTGCGGGGCAATGCAGATGCCGATCCGATTCCTTCTCGAGCCGTGATCTCGCTCTCGGAGCTTCTGACATCACTGCAAGATGAGCGGCAACGAATCGAGCACCATTTGATCGCGGCGCAAAAGAAGATCGAATCGCTCACGTCGCAGCGCTTTTCGGAGCGAGAATCCAAGCGAGAAGACTGCAAGCCACAACTCCAAACACTCAGAAAAATGCTCCCGGCGAGATTCAACGCGCGACCTTCCGTTTAGGAGTCGGTTTCACGAGCCTTTTGTTTTCAATGATTACTCTACTCCATGCCTCTCTAAATATCTTGCACAAGGTTCGCATTCAGGCGTTTGATGATCGTGATTATCGTCTGAAACTTTGTCGCATCGATCGTCGCCTTTTGACTTATCCGGTGAGGCTAAAGTTGCGCCATTCAGTCGCTGCATTTTCATAAATGCGTCTGGCGGAGATCATGTAGAACAGAAATCGTTCTGACTTTAACAGCTCGGTCACATAGATATACATGACGCTCTTTAACACAAACGCGAGTTGCATAATCCAGAGATCGAAATGCTCTGGAACCTGATTCCCCAACGGGTAGGTCCAATTGAGTAATGGATAGAACGGCTGAATAACTACGTAGAAATAAAGCACGATGGGAATGATTGGCAGGAGGCGACTAGCACCCAGGAGTCTGCTGTCGAGCCGGCTGATAAAGAGCGCCATCGCAATGCCGCCGACTAGACCGCTAAGGAGATCTGCTCCAAACAAAACGACTGCGACGTAATCAGCGTGGCCAAACTTTTCGAGGTATACGACCAAAGCCGCTTCCAATATTCCGAATCCTCCTACCAGGATCAGTCCGCGTGCAACAGGAATATTCTCAACCTCACGTCCTGCTATCTGAATCACTGTAGGTCGATTAAGCACCAAATAACACAGCACGAGCATGAGTGCGCTCGAGTTGTTGAGGAAAGTGGTAATCACCTGCAGCGTTTGCCAGTGTGAGACAGTACTGTCTACAGACCACGACAAACCTTGTGAAAATAGTAAGGTCACATAGAGACAGCACCATGAGGCGAGCAACAATCTCCACGAGCGTCGGAATTGCTGTACTGCGATGAGGGCGCGGCGCGTGTCCGCATCAGTATGTTTAGCACGGGGATTGTTGGCGAGAAAGTAATCGTAACCAATCGCAACCAGGATCATTAATGCTTGAATGAAGCCAAGCTGCTTTGTAACGCTTTTCCAGCTGCCAGCTGCGAAAGCCAAGCCGAACGGAAGCAGCAATACCGCCGTGCCGACCAATAGCGCGACGATCAGGAAAGGATCTCGCCGGCGATTGGCCGTCTCGATCTGATCGATAGAACCATTGAGATCGGCAGCAGTGGCAGCGATTTGATCAACTTCGCTTCGCGAACCGGTTACGTCGGGAGGTTCATTCGCTGTCACCGTCACACTACCGGTGAAGCAGTAGCCTTTCGATCGTTCGGTCTTAATTAGTTCAACATCGTTCAGAGTTCGTCTCAGCTGGCGAACGGCCCCATGGACTAAGTTCTCGGAGGCTCTCGGAGATTGAGTTACACAATCCAAGAGAATTCTTGTTTTGACGAATTGGCCTCGATTCTCAAGCAGTACGCGAAGGATTGTGAGTTCGCCTGTTGTGAGACCAATACCCTGCCCGTTAGAGCGCAGGGACATATTGCCATTCTCGGCGATGTGAAGACGAAAACGGCCAAACTGATAAGAGCACGCACATGTGCTCACCGTCTGGCCATTCTGAGTTTGGTTCTCAGCCAGTCCGACTTCTGAACTTAAGGCGTCGCCAGCGCGATTCTGAAGCATTCCGTCATCCGAGCGGTTCCTGAACAGGTTAGTCTCAAGTCTACTCGAACCTTTCCAGCAAGACAAAAAACCTTTCAATTGACCCGAGAGTTATGCGGACCTAGCCTCGCGTTTCGGATTTGGCGCCTGCGCGGATTTGTTACGTGACAAGGAACATCGGATGGCAGACGTACTCGAAGCAAGCGAAGTAAACCTGGCAGCGACGGCACAGACCTCTGTGGGACTACACCGGACGGTCGGTTTCTACGGTTTAATGTTTGTGTCGCTAGGTTCGATTATCGGATCCGGTTGGCTCCTTGGTGCGCTCAATGCGGCAAGAGTTGCCGGACCCGCTTCGATCATTTCCTGGATACTGGCCGCGTGCATGCTCGCGCTACTCGCACTCAGTTACGCGGAACTCGGCGCGACATATCCGGTCGCTGGCGGAGCCGCTCGATATCCGTATTACTCGCACGGCCCTATTGTCGGC
>DATEXA010000419.1:0-15837 GCA_035257465.1 Pyrinomonadaceae bacterium
GTCCATCCGAGCCGGTCCCTTGTGCCGTTTGCATTGAGATCAAAATCCACCCCATTGTCTGACCCGGTGAGGCTGATCCCGTCACCATTCACGTCGATCACGATGGGCGATCCCCCACAGGTATCGCACCCTTGGCAGGTGCAAGTAGAAAAATCGTAATCGCCGCCGTACATGTAGCACTTGTTGATAAAGGTTGTGTTGTTACAGGCAGTTAAGGGCACGTAGCACGTCTGAACATTTGCATCATACTTGTCTTCGGAAACATCACACGGTCCACTGATGGACGTCACCACGTAACTTCGAATCCGTTGTTCGAATATTACGGTGTTAGTGAACGGTGGGTAGATAACTTCCGGCTGAAAGAAATCAGGCCAGCAGTAAGTTCGCCCCCAACACTCACCGGTCCCGGTGTTGGGCCAATTAAGAAAAGCCACCATCGGGCCTTGATCACTTGATAGGTAAGCGTTCCAGTATTGGGTTTTCTCTAGCGTGTTCGGGATGAGGTTTATGGGAAAGAAGCAACTACCGTGTAAATAATCTGGTGATGCTTTTTCGTAACTGAGTGTGCAACTCGCCTTCCCCACCAGACCAGTTAGACAGACTACGACTATAAGGCTTAGTACTTTGATCATTTCTTTGCTCCTATTGGAAGGCCGTGAGGCGGCGGCCAGAAGGTTCATACTTGTGATAGAAGTATGAAAACGCCCGGTGGGTGCATTGATTCGTTGTCGGTTGTAATCCTGTGACAGGATCCCTATTGCTTAACAGATGTCTTTCGCAACATTTTGCTAGTTCGGTCGGCTAAGCTTGTGAGTTCATCATTTATTTTTGTTTTATCGATCTTATCCAATGCCAGGAGGGTATCTTCCTTAGCATTTCGTTGACCTTGCAAATAAAAAATGGAGCGCCCAACTTTCTGTTCTTCAGGCATAGCTTTGATTTCGCTTTTCAAACTTACTAAGTCTCCGGTGGAGACATGTCGATTAAGCGAAACAAGAATGCGCTTGAGTTGTTCGGCGCGACCGTCACGACGATCTTGCAATTCGGCAATGCCCGCTAAATCGCCATCTCCGCTGCCATCATCGAAGACTACATAGCGAATAGTTGGTGGCAAGATGTCTGCGCGGTGTGGCAAAGCCACTTTAAACTGCTCTCCTGGACCAACCGTTTTTTCGCCAACACTCATATCGACTGTTCTCGAAGCACCATTTCCAAGCGAAATGCTGTAACCATTAATGTGCTTGTTTGACACGTTTCGTAACACTAATTCATACGCCTGCTCTGTTTCTAACAGCGACAGGACTTCAATGGTTTTCAGTTTGTTGTTTACGACGGGATTTTGTTTCAGTGGTTGATAGTACGCACCTAATCCCAATCCCAGCAGAGACAGACCAACGAACGCTTTCAAGAATAGGCTTTTCATCGATTCCTCCTGATTCTAATAGGTAGAGTTGAACAAACAAACATCAGCTTTTCCCAAAGAGAGCCATCAAGGAGGATGACCGCGGAAGATAGTCTGACGTGAGGAATAAATCATCTCTAAGGTCCTGACAGAGGCCCCAACGCATCAGTCCGAGGTAACTAATTCGGGGTCTCTTTTTGTGGGCGCACATTATTAGAGAATTTGGTTTGAGTCAATCCACACTTTTATTCGAAAACGGCTAAGTTGTGTCCAATGCGGCTACTCGTCTCTATCTTCATAAGCTCTACCAATTCCTATTCTTTCTTAAGCCCTTCAGCTTTCGATACGCCGTTGGCGAAGTCCCATAAACCCTTTTGAAATCTCGCACAAAATGAGCGCTCGTAATCAAACCTAACTGATTAATGATTTCCTTTATCGAGAGAAAGGTTGTGCGTAACAACAGTTCTGCTCTTGCCAGGCGAACAGTCTTCAAATATTGCCCGGGCGTTGTTCCTGTTTCCTGCTTGAACAGGTGGCGCAAACGCGACGGAGACAGATTTACAAGCGCAGCCAGTTTGGAAAGCTGACACGCACCCGGATCACTCTCAATCTTGGACATGACAAGTTCTATTCTTCGATCCATCGTGAGGTCCAGGAGACGAAGATGATTCGCGGGGAAACAATCTTTGTGTTCGGAGCGCGCTGAGATTACTCGCTGAAATTTCGTTTGTCTACAAAAATCCAAACCTCAAGAAGCAAAAAAAGGGGACTCGAAAAAGGAGGCGGGAACCCTCCCAGATCCCCGCCCGAGGCGCAGTCACAAGGCTCCTTCACCTCATGACCGATAGCCGCTCTTAAACACATACAACATTCATGAATAAGTTGTCGGCACGCTATGAGAAGACATCTCAATTACTCGCTCCCATAGGCGATTCAATGAACTTCCATTCTGTAAAAACTTTCGGTCCGCCAACGCTGGTCCTAGTTGATCCCCAGGCTAAAGCCAGGGGAGAATCAGAAGTTGGATACTGCAAGAGGCTCTTTTATCTTATTGGTCGACAAGCTGAAGCTTATCGGACATGAGCGTGGCTGAAGGTTAGCAGCTAGAGCTGAACGGTGGTTTGGCAGGAGGCGAGATTAACCCGCCTCCTACAGTTCATAGAAACTACTTCCCGGCTTCGAAGATACGATTGAATGCCGTTTCGGTTGCTCTGCGAAACTGGGTGAACCCTCCGGCAAGCACCGTTTTCCTAATTGCTTCTTCACTCGCAACTGCCCCCAATGCAGGACCATTCTGGGCCATCGAGTTTGAAGTACAGCAGAGCGTCGAAGCTCCTGAGAATGTTCTACCAATTGGATTGAAGTTTTCTTCGACAGTGTTTCCTGCCATTGGCTCAACAATCATCGCGCTGCCATCGGGCGCAAGTACTTCAGCCGCTCGCTTGCAGGCACCGACTGGATCACCCATGTCGTGTAGACAATCAAAGAAGGCAATCAAATCGTATTGATTGTCAGGAAATGTCTGGGCAGTAGTGACTTCGAAAGTAATGCGATCCGCGACTCCGGCTGCTGCTGCGTTCTCACGTGCACTCTTGATCGACGCTTCATGGTTATCGAATGCCCAAAACTTGGAGTTAGGATAAGTCTGGGCCATGATGATCGTTGAAAGTCCATGACCGCAGCCGACATCCGCAACCTGACCTCCAGCTTTTAATTTTTCCTCCACTCCAGTCAGCGAAGGAATCCACAACGACGTCAAATATGCGGCGTAGCCTGGTCGAAAGAAACGAGCCGTGCCTACGAAAAGATCCGGATGATGTTCGCCCCAGAGCATGCCGCCGCCATCGCGAAAGTGACTTTCAATGCGTTCGACTGCCTGGTTCATTGCCTTCACAACGAAGAAACCACCGCCCACAAAAAATGGACTGTTCTCGTCCGTGAGAGCAACTGCTTGCTCCGGCGCCAGACTGTACTTGCCTGTTGTTGGATCGTAGTCGACGTAACCGCCGGAAGCCTGGTTGATGAGCCACTCTTTGACGTAGCGCTCGTTTGTGCTCGTCTTTTGTGCCAACTCGGAGGGGGTAACCGCGCCGCTTGCAGCCATTGCTTTGTAAAGACCGAGTTTTTGACCAATGTAGGCGAGGGAGCTGCTTAACGCAGCGCCAAAGTCTCCGACAACCTTACCGAGAAACTCATTCATTTTGTCTGCGTTGATTTCCTGCGATCCGATGGGAGTTGCCATGTGAACCTCCGAGTATGTTGGAATGACGATGGAGATGTGTTTACGCTGGCTTGAGTTCGCAGTCAAGCGAATCCAGAGCGCATCTCAGATCGCAAATTTCAGATCTCAGTACTTTGTTCGGTTTGTTGTCAAAAGTAATGTTGTCTGATCACTTAAACGCGGTCTCCATCACAAAAATCTGGAACTACAAATTTGTAGTTCGCTCTGCTAGTATGAACCTGCATTTCTTCATCAGCACAAACAAGGGGAACCATTCCGCTGAGTGTCTGAAAATCCCGAATCAGGAGAGCTGAACTTATGGGTCACGAGTTAAGGACAGAGCGCGAGCTATCTCTCGATTTCTTGCGCGTGTGTGAAGCTGCGGCAATTGCTGCTGCCAGAACTATGGGCCAGGGCGATCGCAAGTATTCCGACCATGTCGCCGTTGAAGCCATGCGCGAAGTGATGGACACGGTGCCAATGCGGGGACGTGTGGTAATCGGCGAAGGCGAGCGCGATGAAGCGCCGATGCTTTATATAGGTGAGGAAGTTGGCGGCGGGTTCGGTGTTGGTGAGGAGATGGCTGATTCCTGTCCTGAGGTTGATATTGCTGTCGACCCACTCGAAGGAACCAACCTTTGCGCTTTGGGAGGTAACAACGCAATCGCAGTACTGGCAGCCGCAGAACGCGGTGGACTTCTCAACGCCCCTGACATCTACATGGATAAGATCGTTGTAGGTCCCTCGTCGCGTGGTGTTGTCGACATTGATGCGCCTGTCAAAGACAACCTTAAGAACATCGCGCGCCGGCTTGGACGTGATGTCGAAGACTTAACGGTAATTGTCCTGGAGCGTTCAAGGCATAGAAAGTTGATCGCCGATGTGCGAGAGACAGGAGCACGCATCCGACTGATCTCCGACGGTGATTTATCAGCTGGTATTTCGGCGGCAGTTGCAGGAACAAACATTCACGCATTAATGGGAATTGGCGGTGCGCCTGAGGGTGTTATCACTGCGGCAGCAATGAAGTGTTTGAATGGCGAGATTCAGGCCCGCCTGGTCTTTGATGCGGACAAACTTGGCGTCGACAAAGACAAAGTGCCGTCACGTGAAGTAGTACTCGGCAGACTCGAGTCAATGGGCATACGCGACCCAAACAAAATCTACGACACAGATGATCTCGCACCCGGAAAGAAGATCATTTTTGCGGCGACTGGCGTGACGGACGGCGCTTTGCTCAAAGGCGTCCGTTTCTTTGGCGCCGGCAAGCGCACACATTCGGTGGTGATGACGACAGAGTCTCGTCACATTCGGTTCGTTGATACGCTGCACATTGAAGGTGGGCCAGACACAGTGATCAGGTTTTGAAACCTAGTTTTGGTCTTCGGTCTTGGAAAACCAAATCGACGATCAAAACGAAAACCGAAAACCTAAACCCAAGACCAGACGTCGCAACACCATGTCTCTTCCGCTTGCTGACTACATCCCCCAAACAACAAAATCTCAGCGACCGCTTTGGTTCTGGCTTCTAACTCTAGTCATTGCTCTTTCATTCCTGGTTTTAATTATCACGGCACCTCTCGCGGCTGCTAACAATCACCCAAGAATCGCTTTTGCTATCTACCATGCGTTCGGAACGTTTTGTCATCAGTTACCCGAGCGTTCCTTCTTCATTGCCGGACATCAATTCGCCGTGTGCGCTCGATGCACCGGTCTCTACGCTGGCTTTGCAATAGTGCTGCTCATTTATCCGCTGATTCGTCCACTCCGCTCCGTTGGCGTGCCATCTCCCAAATGGCTTTTCATAGCTGCGACTCCGTTGGCGGTAGATTTCAGTTTGACGTTTCTGGGGATCTGGGAGAACACACATACCACTCGGTTGTTGACCGGACTGTTACTTGGCGGCGCAACTGTTTTCTATGTCGTACCGGGGTTAATGGAATTGAGTACGCGTGCAGAGCGAGTTAGGTCCGGTCAGCCTCCGGTGCCAACCTTCACCATGGCGCCGCCGGAAACAATCGCAGCTGCACCAAGCGACTACAGTTCTCCAGAACGACGAATTAAGGTTTAAAAACCAGCGCGTCGATTTCGCGATACCCAGAACATTAGGTTAGAATCTCCCCCGCAAGAGCGGTCCTGGCCGACCAATCAGAGCAATTCTTTAAGCGCCGTCGGGCATTTAGCTGACGGCGTTTTGGGTGTCAAAAGCCAAAGCCGATTTTGCCGGGGGAATTTCAGACGAATTATGATATTTCAGAGTCAACCAGCCGTTGCACCAACTCCATGGCCCTCTCCCTTAGGCCCAACTCCAGAAGCACTCTTTGCCAAGTATTTCCAGGACCTGGTGAACAAAACGTGGGGCAACATCAGCCCGCTTTACAAGTTGGATACGTTTGACTGGATAGTCCTGCTCGCCTACTTCTCGATCCTGTTTCTACTTGCTGTTTACGGGGCTTACCGCATCAAGCAGGTGGTTGACTTCTGGCGTTATCGAAAATTCATTCCCGAGCCCGCCGGCAAATTTGCGGAAGAAGACTTACCGCGCATAACGGTTCAGCTTCCAATCTTCAACGAACTGTATGTTGTAGATCGCCTCGTAAAGGCAATAACGGAGATTGACTACCCGCGTGAGAAATTTGAGATCCAGGTACTCGACGACTCTACCGACGAGACTGTGAAAGTTGCCGAAGCTGTCGTAGCAAAGTATGCAGAACAAGGATTTGATATCCACTACATACACCGCTCTGATCGGACTGGATTTAAAGCAGGTGCACTAGAAAATGGAAACAAAACGGCGAAGGGTGATCTGCTCGCAATCTTCGACGCTGACTTTGTACCCAAACCAGATTGTCTTCGCAAACTAGTCGACTATTTCACTGACCCACTCGTTGGTTGTGCACAGATGCGTTGGTCACACATCAATGGCAATTACAACCTTCTGACGCGTCTGCAAACGATAATGCTTGACGGACACTTCGTCGTTGAACAAACAACTCGTAATCGCACAGGTGGATTTTTCAACTTCAATGGTACGGCGGGAATCTGGCGCCGCGAGGCGATCGAATTTAGTGGAGGATGGCAACACGACACGCTAACAGAAGACACGGATCTAAGTTTTCGTGCCCAGTTGATGGGATGGCGATTTGTTTTCCTCCTTGATGAGGAAGCGCCGGCGGAAATCCCGGTGGAGATAAATGCGTTTAAGGCTCAGCAGCGACGCTGGGCAAAAGGTGTGATGCAGGTCGGCCTTAAGTTGTATCCAAGGATCTGGCTGGCGCCACTTCCTTTGCGGGTAAAGCTAGAGATGTTCTTTCGCTTAACGGGAAACATAAGTTATCCGTTGATGATTGTTGCGAGCTTCCTGCAGTTTCCGCTTTTGCTGGTGCGGTACAACCAACCCTTCTATCACCTGATGATTCTGGACTTGCCGCTGTTGTTCTTCTCATCGATTTCGGTCGTGCTTTTTTATGGAACAGCGGTGTGGTATCTCGACAAGCGACGGGCGCCTCGTCTGCTCCATCTGCCACTTGTGATGGCTCTCGGTATCGGGCTGGCGTTTTCAAATGCGCGCGCCGTACTGGAAGCGTTGCTTGGAGTGAAAACAGAGTTCGTTCGTACTCCGAAGTACCGGGTTGAAGTCACTACTGACGCGACCTGGAAACGAAAGAAGTACAAACGAAAGCGCGGGTTGTTGCCTCTCCTGGAACTAAGCTTCGCAGTCTATTTCCTTTTGGCCATTCTCTACTCCATATCACTTCATATGTGGGGCACAATCCCATTCCTTACCTTGTTCTTCTTTGGGTTCGGTTACATGGGCTTAATGAGCTTGCTACAAACGGCGAGCGGCAAACGGTTCTCTGCTCTTTGGCGACCGGTCAGGAGCTCCTAAGGATCTCAAATCGCAGATCCCGTAAGGATCTCAAATTTAAGATCTCAGATCTCAGACGCCTCGCGATCCTGAGATCGGATCAAAACTGAGATCGGACAAAATCTGAGATCGGACCAACTTCTGAGATCTGAGATCTTAAATTTGAGATCGTTCTAGCTCCGCTCTCGGCCATCCCGAGAGATTAGCTCCTGCCTCATAAGTGCTTTCAAGAAATTCCATCAGAGCTTTATCCGGCTCAGCTGCGGTACGAACGTCGTCGTACAAAAATAGAAACTCGGACATCTCGTTACTGTAGAAAGCTTTTTCCGGACGAATTCTCGCTTGCGCAAGCCCCTCAGGTGCCGGTGCGGAATAGGAATAGAAAGATGGTTTGCCCAATGGTCCCTGACCCGGCCACCAACCATGACTGATTACCTCGTGTGAGTAAGCCTCGCGAGTGATTGGATCGGCATCGGCTCTTGGTGGCGCCGCTTTTCCCGAGAATCTTGTAACAGCCAAATCAAAACTTCCCCAGAAGAAGTGCACTGGACTGCACTTTCCGACGAAGCGAGAGCGAAAGTCCTGCATGACCCGGTCGGCGTGTCTCAGGATCTTCCAACACTTGTTGGCCTGCACCGGATCGTACGACGCATGTTGAAAGTCCTGATCGAATGGAATTGGATCAGGAATTTCCACCGGCATTCTCCAGATACGAACCGGCAAGCCTAAATCATCGAGTGCTGCCATAACTTCCTGGTAAAACTTTGCTACTGACTTAGGACTTAACTCCACAACTCTTGTGGCACCATCACTACACTTGATCGTGAGTTGATGATCGATGAAGTCAAACTCCATTTCAAAGAATGTTGAGCCGTAAGCCATCGCGGTTGTCGTCAATCCTCGCGCAGAAACGTAAAGCGGAACATTCCACCAGTGATTCACCAGAGGGGTCTGGGCCAGTCGAACCTTACCGACAATCTGGGTCCACATGTGCAAAGTTGCGCGCGTGGCTTCCCATTCTTCAAGTGGCAATGCGGGCCAGGATTCAACCTGAAATGATGGCGTTGACATAACTAACTGTTCCTTTCTCTGATGGTGCTCGAACATTATCACATCCTCGAATCTGACCTCGTAGTTTTGAGATCAGGCATGCAGCTTGACAGCGCTTTAAGCCAACACCTATAGTTCCTTCGTACAAAATTCACCCAATTTTAGCCGATGAAACCTAACGCTTGCTCTTGTTGTTATTACTGTCCCTGGTGCTGCTATTGCAGCGCGACCGGACGGCCGAGTGCAGGCGCGAGTAACGACTGACGTAAGCACGCACCAGCATCAAATAACGGCAACACCGGTCCGACTCTTCTGAAACAGGAGGTGACCGGTTTTTCATTTTGGGGTGAGAACGAACTTTGAATTGTCCGCCAACTCTGGTTGTTGAAGCGTTAAGGCGATTGTAAGGGGTTCAGTGGACAATGCTTGTCTGAAATCAGAAATGGTACCGCACGCTGTAGAAGATCATGGAGTTGGTATTGCGCTCGGAAGTGTCGAAGCGAACATTGGCAATACCCCCTTGTTGAGGCTCTCGGGCATCAGTCTGGATCTGCTTCCCGGGGTCGATATAGTAGTCAAAGCCGAACACCTAAATCCCGGCGGCTCAGTAAAGGATCGTGCTGCTCTGTCGATGATTCTTGAGGGCGAGCGCAGCGGCAAACTCCGGCCAGGCATGACGGTCATCGATGCGACCAGCGGAAACACTGGAATCGCCTACGCGATGATAGGAGCAGCCCGAGGCTATCGAGTAACAGTTTGCCTGCCTAAGAATGCGAGTGCTCAGCGCAAGCAGATCCTTCGTGCCTACGGCGTGGAAATTATTGAAACAGACCGGATGCTATCGACCGACGGAGCTCAACTCATTGCTCGTGAGCTAAAGGCAGCGCATCCGGAGAGATACTTCTATCCGGACCAGTACAACAACGACGCAAACTGGCTGGCTCACTACGAAACTACAGCAAAAGAAATCTGGGAACAGACCGAAGGCAAGGTCACCCACTTCATGACGGGCCTGGGCACTTCAGGCACTTTTGTTGGAACCGTTAGACGCTTACGGGAATTGAACCCGAACATTCGCGCAATTGCGGTGCAGCCTGAATCCCCGCTTCACGGCCTCGAAGGTCTCAAGCACATGGCAACCGCCAGTCGCCCCGGAATCTATGATGAAACGCTCGTCGATGAAATTATCGAAGTCTCAACAGAGGACGCTCATGCAATGACCAGGCGACTCGCTCTTGAACAGGGACTTTTGGTTGGACCGAGTTCAGGCGCGAATGTGTTTGCGGCACGAAAACTGGCTGGCGCATTGAGAATACCGGCGCTAGTTGTAACAATACTGTGTGACGGCGGTGAGCGGTACCTGGGTGAAAGGGATGCGTGACCTCCGCTGAACTGACTGATCCTAATCAAAATTCTGCGCGTGCTGATTAATGCCTGAAAACGAAAACAAAACCGACATCGCAACCAAACTAGTTCACGGCGGTGAAAGACAGAAGGTTTCCGCGGGAGAACCGGTCGCAACTCCAATCTATGCCAGCGCCACTTTCACCTACGATTCAATGGAGGAAGTGGACAAGGTCTTCAGTGGAGAGAAACAAGGCTACATCTATACACGATACGGAAACCCGACGCTTGCGGCTCTTGAAGATGCAGTCAGGATTGTTGAGGAAGGGGCGACGGCCTGCGTCTACTCCTCGGGCATGGCGGCACTTCACGCGGCATTGTTCGCGTGTGATCTCAAACCAGGATCCATAGTCATCGCTTCCCAGGATTTATACGGTGCAACCACCACACTACTGACTACGATCTTTGGTTCGTTCGGTGTGAAGACTCTAACGGTGGACTTCAGCGACTTGTCACAGTTGCGCGAGCGGGTTAAGGAAGCAAAACCTGTCGTGCTTATAACGGAGACGATCTCGAATCCGTTACTTAAGGTTTGTGACATTGAAGCATGCGCCGAGATAGCCCACGCTGCTGGCGCAAAATTGATCGTGGACAACACGTTTGCCTCACCTTATCTCTGCCAGCCGTTGAAACTTGGAGCAGACATGGTTGTTCATAGTGCTACCAAATATCTCAGTGGACATGCCGATGCGACCGGCGGCGTAGTTGTCTCACGCGATGAGTTCGACAGCGCAGCGCTGGTTGGAGTGATGAAGCTGGTCGGAGGAGTGCTGAGTGTTTGGGAGGCGCATCAGATTTTGCGTGGCATGAAGACACTGGGCGTGAGGATGGATCGTCAATGTGACAATGCGCGCATACTGGCGCAGCGACTGCTGACAAACGAACGGATCGAAAGAGTCTATTACCCAGGACTTTTTACTGGTAAGGATCTGGAAACCGCGCAACGCATGCTGAGAACGGAACACGCCGGTGCGCTTGTCGCGGTAGAGTTGAAAGACAACACGACTGAGGGCGCCTTCCGATTCATGAATGCCTTGCGCGTGTGTTTGCGTTCGACAAGTTTAGGCGACGTGTTTACAAGTGTGTTGCATCCGACTACTGCGTTTTTAAGGGAGGTCACCCCGGCAAGACGTCGCGAACTTGGCGTATCAGATGGCCTGGTCCGGATCTCGGTCGGGATCGAAAAGATTGACGACATAATTTCGGATATTGAGCAGGCGCTAAAGGCTTAGAGAGGACAATTATTGATTTCAATTACCAGCGAGCAGATCGAGCAGATAAACCTCCACGGCGAACGCGACTACCCTTATGAATGCTGTGGGTTATTGATAGGTCGATTCGGGAATGAGGGAGCAAAAGTTGTCCTCGAAACATTCCCTATTTCGAATGCTCGCGAAGAGAGTGCGAAGCGAAACCGGTTCCTCATTCAACCCGAGGAACTGATGCGAGGCGAAAAGTATGCTCAAAGTAAGAAGCTTGATGTCGTTGGTTTTTATCACTCGCATCCGGAGTCACCGGCCGTGCCATCGCAATACGATTTGGAACATGCGTGGCCGACGTATTCATACATAATTGTTTCTGTAATGAATCAAAAGGCTGGTGACCTGTTCTCGTGGGAACAAAGAGCGGATCGTTCGAAGTTTGAAAGGGAAGAAATGAGGGTGGGGACGAGCGGTACTTAGTGCTTTGAGCTTGGTGCTTTGTTCTTTTTATTTAGTATCACTTAAAAAGCAAAGTACAAAGTTCAAAGTACAAAGCACCAAGCTCATCCGTCCCAATCGAAAGGATCGTTATGTCTATCATCATCTCCATTCCTGCGCCGCTGCGACAGTTCGCAGGCGGCCAATCACAGATTGAAGTTGACGCTAAAACTGCAGGTGAGGCTCTGGACCGTCTGACCTCAACACATTCTGCGTTGCGTCGCCATCTCTTTAACGATCAAAACGCGCTGCGTAACTTCGTCAATGTCTATCTCAACGACGAAGACATTCGCCACGCATCAGGACCTGATACTCCGGTTAAGGACGGCGATACGCTCATGATCGTGCCTTCAATCGCGGGAGGTGCGGTAATCGAAGAAGAGGTAGGTCAATCTCTGCCCGAGTTGTCCAACGAAGAAATCATGCGCTATAGCCGACACCTCATCATGCCGGAAGTCGGAATGCAGGGGCAGCGGAAACTCAAAGCGGCAAGCGTGTTGATGATTGGTACGGGCGGATTGGGCGCACCAGTTGGCATGTACCTGGCTGCCGCCGGCGTCGGGCGCATCGGTATCGTCGACTTCGACGTTGTCGAAGAATCAAACCTGCAGCGACAGATCATTCACGGTACAAAGGATCTTGGTCGACGAAAAATCGAGTCAGCCCGTGATCGTTTGCGAGACATTAATCCCCACATCGAAATTGAGACGCACGAGTCTCGTTTGACCAGTCACAACGCGATGGGCTTGTTTCGCAACTACGACATTATTGTCGATGGCACAGATAACTTTCCCACCAGGTATCTTGTTAACGATGCATGTGTACTGAGCAGAAAACCGAATGTCTACGGTTCGATTTTCAGATTTGAAGGGCAGGCGAGTGTCTTCTGGGCTGAACGCGGCGCGTGCTATCGATGTTTGTATCCGGAGCCCCCACCACCGGGCCTGGTTCCATCTTGCGCAGAGGGTGGAGTGCTGGGAGTGCTTCCTGGAATCGTAGGTGCGATCCAGGCGAATGAAACTATCAAGCTGATTCTTGGCGCGGACGACACGCTTATCAACCGTCTTCTGTTGTTCGACGCATGGACAATGAAGTTTCGGGAATTCAAGTTACGTAAGGATCCGAAGTGTCCGGTGTGCGGAGAAAACCCAACCGTGACGAAACTGATCGATTATGAGGAATTCTGCGGACTAGGTGCTCCACACACTCCGACAACTCAAGAAAAGCTCGACGAGATCACTGCGATTGAGTTAAACGCTCGTCGTCTCCGTGGCGACAAGATTCAGATCATTGATGTGCGCGAGCCGCACGAGTTTGAGATCGCACGAATTCCAGGAACGAAGCTGATTCCTTTAGGACACGTGGTTGGTCGGATGAACGAGATCGATCCGGCAGTCGACACGATCATGCATTGCAAAGGTGGCGTCAGAAGTGCGAAAGCAATCCAGGCGCTGAAGCGCGCGGGCTTCACTGGCAAGTTGATTAATTTGAAGGGCGGCATCACTGCCTGGTCAGAAGATGTAGACCCGCGCGTCGCGAAGTACTGATCCGATGTCCGATATGCTTTTTTAGCTTGTCGGTCAGTGTCGAAGGAAGTCGGAAATAAATTGCGGAAGATCCGACAAGCTAAAGCAGCCGCTTGAAAAACTCTCCTGCGACTTCACGGTTCTCAATTGAATCAAACGTGTTTAGGTTTTTCTCTGTGCAATCTCTGTGTTCTCTGTGCCTCCGTGGTGAGGAAGCCGTATTAGTTAACCACAGAGGCACAGAGAACACAGAGATTGCACGGAGAAGAATCTCCTTCGCAGGCGGACACTTCACAAAACTACTTTGCATTCTCCAAGGCTAATGCAGTAATTAACTTCGTCAACGCATCCAAATCTCTCAAATCCAAAACTTCAACGGGCGAGTGGCTGTACCTTCCTGGCCAGGAGAGACTCACGTGAATTGCACCGTACGGAACAAACTCCGAACCATCTGTGCCTCCGTTGGTGGCTCCCACTTGCAATGGAATTTGATTCAGCTGCGCCAACCTAACAATCCGATCGACTTCAGACGGATCTGCGATGCTCGAGTTATCTAGCCCGCGTATTACCGCGCCACGTCCCAACGGTGCGAACGCAAATCGAGTGGATTCAGCCGGCGAATCAGACGACACAAAAGTGTCGATACTGAACACGCGTTTCGTTAACTGACCAAATGTCCTGGCCAGGCCAATAGCGCCCTCAAGTCCAGTTTCTTCTCTGACGGACCACGAAAGAATCAGTGTGTGCTTCAGAGTTGCCGGGTTGATGCGGCGCGCCGCCAAGATCAAAGCTGTCGACCCAGCTCGATCATCCAGGGCTCGTGCGCTGAATCGTGTTGCCCCCAGACGAGTCGCGTGCTTGTCCGCAGTAACTGACTGACCGACACTCACGCCCAATCCCTTCAAAGTGGAACCATCAACGCCAAACCACGCGGTAAGTGACTCTGGTTGTTTTGTAGCTGCAGTGTCGCGCGGCACAAAGACTCCGTGGAGTGGAGGCTTTGCTCTGGTGTCGTCAGTCTTCCGATCGAAGTGCAACAATGCGGGTTGACCCTCCCACAGTGACTGAAACACTCCTCCTCGGGTTCTTAGTGAAACTGTCCCATCATCGGCGATGTTTGTAATTTCAAAACCGACTTCATCCATGTGAGCAATAAACTGGACAGCGTTCGTGTCGAGTTTTGGGCCAGCCTGAACGATCAAGTTGCCTTGTGAGTCGATCGTGGCTTCTTTCCGTGCCCACTGTGGAAGTGCCGCCATGATTGCTTCGAGAACTTCGCGTTCGTGACCAGACACGCCATGAATATCCGCCAGGGACTTCAACAGATCCGCGGTATTTGAGAAGGTATCCGTCGGTTTTGAAACGACCCTTGAGTTGATTGGTAAAGAAAGGAAGGATTCACCGGTTCCACGGCGCTGAACGCCTGCCGCTTTTTCAACTGCTGTCAACAACTCACGGGCATCAGCTATGTGCACACTCTCAGTCAGAGTACGACTAAATCGAGTTCGTGGCGCCAGGGCATTTAGTGAAGTTAATCCGGTAGAGTCTGGAAGATAAGGCGGCTTTTCCACTGTGCGCTGACTTAGACCGTTGGAAGTATTGTCGGACGGCTCATCAAGAATAGTGATTTCATCGACCTTTCCCAGGCTTCGGAGCGCCGCAGCCAAACCGTCCTGACCAAAACTGCGCAGCGTGGTTATCAAAAAGATTGTTTCTCCACTTGTCACTTCACGGCGTGAGGCACTCGCCACCGCAGCACACCCAACTCGTGTCGCTGCTGAAGGCCCGGCAACATAATCTGCATAGGTCCAACTCGGAAAGTCGCGAACGATCGGATCAAGCATTCGGATGCCGAGACGCTCTACATCTGATCGAGAAGTTCCGCCGACGTCAATCCAAAGATCATCCAATGTTGCGACTGGTGCGTTCGGTGCACGACCGCGTTGGAGGTGAGTGCTTTTCACAGTAACTACACCGGGCACATCTCCGCTGCGAGTAACAATTCTGATTCGCTGGCCTTCATGAAATTGGACCCACAAGGGATGAGGTCTAAGACTGCCGACTTCCCGCATGCGCAAGTAACCGTCGTCTGTAATTTCCGTCACCGCAAAACCAGGACGATCAATTCCACATGCAACAACGCGACGAGGACTGCCGCTGCCTTTTCGCAACATCAGATTGCCGAGTGCATCACGTTTCCACTCGGGCATTGTTTTTAGTAAGGCGTCTGTTGCGAGATGTTCCCAACCAGGAGTTGCGTCGAGTGCAACCCAGCTGGCAAGTGCATTGAGTTCGGGCGACGTTTGTTGTGGGAACGCACTCGTAAGACAGGTTAGGACAAGCGCAGCAAGCGTGAAGCTACGACCAGAATAGATTTTGATCATGACGGGAATGGCAGCCGAAACGAGGCGCGTCAGTTTGGCTCGAAGCTAACAAGAAGTTTTCAGAGCGCGTCAAAGTAACATGCTAAGCAAAATGCAAACAAGCTAGAGAGCGTTTTGCAGAAGTCAGAAAGCGAACAAAACAATGTCAGGGGCTTTCCACTCCGGAGGAGTGCAATGTATATAGCCAGCGAGCCATCCTCCTCCGGCTCTGTTCGGAAGAACGGCATGCCGATCACAAGTAGGTTCGAACGAATGCCGCTCTTCCGAACAGAGCAGAGTCTC
>DATEXA010000420.1:0-5609 GCA_035257465.1 Pyrinomonadaceae bacterium
CGAAGCACTTAGAGCAGCCAGGAATGTTCGACGAGACGGCATCTTTTGTATGGGAACAATCGACATCAAGTCAGAACCGAAATGCGATAGGTTTTGGAGTGCGGCGCCCCCGCGCCGCTTTGGTATATAAGATTAACCTGCTCGAAATCGATTGTTGCTTACCAAAGCGGTGCGGGGGCACCGCACTCCAGAGATTGGTTCGCGCAATTCAGAGATAAAAACGGGGAGCCTGCTTAAAAAGCAAACTCCCCGGAATGAAAAACAGTAGCTTACGAGTTTAGAAGATGAATTTCGCCATCAACTGGGCTCGACGAGCGTAGTTAAGTTGGTTCGAGGCTGTAACCTGACCAAAGGATGCTGCCCCTGGATTCACTGCTGGGCCAGGGAAGAGCGGATGGTTGAGCAAGTTAATGAACTCGACCCTGAATTGCAGCTTCATCGTCTCGCGCAGTTGGACGTCTTTCCGTAGACCTGCGTCGACGTTGTTAATGGCATCTATTCGGACGTCAGGGAATCGCATCGGCAACGTGCGATAGTGATCGACCGGAGTAGCACATTGTGCATTACCAGTCGGGAATGCAGGGCAGGTCGGCAACGGTCCGTTTGCAAGCGAAACGAACGCTGCCGTGTTGAACCATTTGTTCAGAGTCTGCTGACCCTTCGGCAGTGCGATCGGCCCTCCGAGATAAAACGCATCGCTCGAGAAAGTTACCGGGAAGCCCGTTTGATACGTGTAGGTTCCCTGAATTTGCCAGCCTCCGATCACGGCATTAGTCCATT
Source organism: Pyrinomonadaceae bacterium (assembly GCA_035257465.1). Taxonomy (GTDB): domain Bacteria; phylum Acidobacteriota; class Blastocatellia; order Pyrinomonadales; family Pyrinomonadaceae; genus PSRF01. The sequence goes on from DATEXA010000420.1 coordinate 781, forward strand.
TGTTGACATCCTTGCCGAAGTATTGCCCCTTACCAAATGGCAGCTCATAGAAGTAACTCGCAGAGAAACGATGAGGAACATCCTGATCGGATCTCACCTTCGTCGGCCTGGCGTCACTTGCATTCAGATATTCAGTCGCCTGCAACCACTTCGAATAGGTGTATGCGAATTGTAGCCCGTAGCCTTTGCTGAATCTCTTGTCCAAAGTGAACTGCGCAGACTCGTACCAGGTCTCGCCGTCGTTATTGGTCGTGTTGATAGCGCCGAACTCTGGGAACGGCGTGAGTAATGTCCTACGCGAGATAGTAGTTCCCACGCCTGTATACAGAGCACTGCTACAGTTACCGTTAGTTATCGTGGTGCAGAACGGGTTTCGAACCGTACCGCCGAGGTTTGTATTGTTGGTTCGCATAGCGTTGGTAAGCGAACTGTCCAGGTTCAAGAATTGAGCAGGCACGGCATTGAGGTTCCGAACGATCTCGATGTTGGAGCCCTTATCTCCAAGGTAAGTCGCCTCTACAAACCAGCCGCCTATTAGTTCTCGCTGAACTCCGAAGGTCCACCTTGCTTGCCTAGCTACTTTTGGATCCTGATTGAAGAAGGTAATGGTCTGGCCCAGTGCAGTCTGCCGACCCAATGCATTACCGCTAGGCTCGGTGATTCCGCTCGGGAACGGATTATTAATCAGGAATGGTAATGGCGCCCCGTTGGGACCTGTGGTCAGAGGCTGAACGGTGGTCTGTGTGTATCCAGGTTGAATAACGTCTCCGCGTCGTTCACCGAGGAAGCCCTGGTAGAGACCGAAGCCACCCCGAAGTACCGTTTTGCTGTTCAACTGATAGGCAAAGCCCAACCGTGGTAAGAAGCCGTTCTTCGGAGTGTTGTAGACACCACTGCCCGTGTCCTTGCCTGCGAACAACAGACCGCCTTTTGTAGTTATGGAATTTAGACCATAAGTGGTCCTGAGAACATCGTTGGCAGCGATCAATCCAAAATTAGTCTGAGCCTGCGATTCAAACGGTTGCGTGTAGGCTAAGTCGAAACCCGAAATGCTCTTGTTCTGACGTTCTGTTAACGCCGACTCAAATTCCCAGCGCAATCCGAGATTCAGCGTCAGCTTCTGGGTCAGCCGTAAATCGTCCTGAGCAAAGAATCCCCAAGTCTTGGAATACTCAGAATAGTCCGAAGCTCGAACAATCTGCATCGTTGTCGGATAACCGAGCAAGAACGCAGCAAAACCCTGTAGGCCTTCAACGTCAGCACTGCTGGCGCTGCCAGTTCGGGTAAAGGTATTGTCGAAAATAAACTGACCCGACTGCTGGTTGCTCTTAAAGCTGTCGTCCTCCCGATAGATTCGCATTTCGCCACCAAACCGCCATGAGTGCTTGCCCATCGTTCGGTTCAGTATGGCCGTTGCGAAGTGGCTGCTCACTGGACGAAACTCATTCGTGTGGCCATTGCCGACTGCCGCACCCGTGCACGAAGTGCAATTAAAATCAAAACGCGGAAAGCGCCGTATGCCATCGCCTATTGCATTGTTAAAAGAAGAGGGAAAACCCAGGGTGGTAAGGTCTAACCCGTACTGACCTTCAGGTGCATCAGAACCACGGATAAAACGATTGAAGCCGTAGCGGACGTTCAGGACGGTATTAGCGTCGAAAGTATGAACCTCATCCACCATGCCCTGCTTAGAGATAAAGAGAAACCGGTCACCAACATACTCAGTGCCGGTGTAGTTATTGTAGGTGCTCTTCCGGTTGTACCAACTATAGCGACCGAACACTTTGTCCTTTTCGCCAATCACCTGGTCAAGCCGAATCGTGTAGTTCCGGTAGGGCGGATTCATGGTCTCCGCAAGTGTTGAATCGGTAATGTTGTTATTGATCAACGCACCGGCCTGAGGTCCGTGCTTTGGACCGCCGATGAACGGAAGCACCGCCTTGGCTACCGGGTTTATTCGATTGGCTGGAATGATGTTGTTCGTGAACGGTGTGCGATTGGTTGTGGTGCCGTTTGCGAATGTGCCAGTCAGCGGATCGTAAATCGTGACTTTACCCAGGAAGGCCGAGAAATCGCCATTCGCCATCGCAGCTGTCGGCGCCCAGATGTTAGTTGCATCGAAACGCGGTCGCGAGTCGTTGATTTGCTCGAAGGAGAAGAAGAAAAAGGTTTTGTTCTTCCCATCATAGACTTTGGGGATGGTCGCGGGCCCACCAATACTGAAGCCGGGACGATTCGAGAATGTGAACGGGCGTCCCTGGCCTCGCGAGTTGCCGAAAAAGTCGTTCGCAGCCCAACCGCCTGGCTCGATCCAATAGTAAGCGGTGCCATGGTAGTCGTTTGTGCCACTCTTAGTTGCAATGCTAGTGACCCCGCCTTCGGTGTTGCCGAACTGCGCATCGAAGGTCGCTGTTTGTACTCTAAACTCCTGTGTTGAATCGGTAGGCGGAACGTAAGAGGCAATTACCTCGTTGGCATTTGCAGTCGCGGTACTTGGTGCGCCGTCAATTAGAAGGTCACTGCGAATTCCGCGGGCGCCACCCATTGCAAAATTGGCGATGTGTGTTGGTTCGAACGGACGATCCAAACGGCCGCTACCGGTATAGGCAACGCCCGGTGCAAGATTCATAAGAATGTAGGGATCGCCGTGAATCGATGGCAATTCGTCTACGCGCTTTCGATCGATTGTCAAACCCAGGTTCGGATCCGAGACGTTGAGTCTCGATGCCTCAGAAGTCACGGTGACGGTTTCTTGAACCGTTCCCACATCGAGCGTAATCGTGAGCGTCCGGGTCTCATTGATTGCCACTGTGACATTGTCTTGCAAGGCTTTCTTAAAACCGGACGCTTCAACCATTACCTGATAATTTCCCGGCTGCAGGTATGGCGCCTCAAAGATGCCATCCTTATTCGTCGTCAACACAGTGGGCTTGGCTCTCGCCAGATCAGTAACTGTAACCGTAGCGCCAGATACGGCGGCGTCATTGGAGTCTACAACTCGTCCGGTAATCTTTCCGCGCAGCTCCTGAGAACTAGCTGACATCGGTATCATCAATGTCGCGAACACAAATAAAAACGCACACGAAATCTGTGCGAACGGTCGAAATCTCGATCTCATTTCAATCTCCTCTTCAGTGATAAACTCCGGGCGCCTAACTGTGATCGGCATGTGAAGCGCGCGCGCTGTATAATCCAGCATCCTCAAGCCGAACATCAGTCCTGTGTTGAATCCAGAAACGTTTACCTAAGTAGCGTTGTGAGCGGGTGGAAACTCCCGCTGCTTTGATGGGTTTCTAGCCTGCTTGGTCTGACCAATCGTGTGGAACTGCTACAACCATGTTCGAAGTTTAGAACTAAGGAAGTCTAAGACCCTCGAACCATGAAAATGACTTTGAAGCTGTAAAAAGAGGCTGAGCACCAGTTCCTTAGACGGCCGCATTTTGGTTCAGGCCTACTCGCGATGTCAAGCTCTTTTTCTTACCAATTGATCAACTCTGAAGTCAGGGGTATTACCAACTTGCCAGGACTCTTTCGAACGAGCAAACATCGTTCCCACCTTGTCTTCGTTGAAACTCTGTCAGTTTCCGAGCATATCGATTCGCGCTCACTGAAGTGGCGTCCGAAATCCTGAATACTGGCTGAGTTTTTGGACTGACCGAGTCCGCGATTGGTAAGTCCAAATGTGCTGAGACAGAAGAAATCATTTAGTCTCTTGAATGAACATTTAGCTAGTGAACTAATTGAGGCTTCACGAGCAATCACTTTGGCGCAATCGTTCGTTAACCGCGGAATACAGAACCAGGCTTTGCGCGACCCTCGCTCCTAGCCGTACTTATCGTCGGGCCTCCGAGCAAAGGTTTCGCGAACTGGTAGCCTCTTCCCCTTCGAGTTGCGAGCCGTAATGTCTTTTGCGCGTAGCGCAGAGTGCAGGCACCACCGAGCGCCGACCGAAGTTCGCCATCGACAAGCTTGCCGGACTTCCATTCGAGATCCAGTTCGAACCCACCACGAGCTTTCAATCCAGTTACTCGACCATCCTGCCAGGCATTTGGTAACGCAGGTAACAAATCAATTTCATCGTCATGACTCTGCACAAGCATTTCTGCGATACCAGCGGTCGCGCCGAAGTTGCCGTCGATTTGAAACGGTGGATGCGCGTCAAATAAGTTTTCATAACTGCCACCCGCAAATTGCACTCCCGTCTTTGCACGACTACCAACCGACGACAATAGCATCGAAAGCAAGACGTTTGCCCTGTTTCCGTCGCCGAGTCGCGCCCAAAGATTTAACTTGTACGCCAGCGACCAACCTGTCGAAATATCGCCGCGGACTTCAAGACTCTTCCGTGCTGCAGTCGCAAGGCCTGGAGTGTGACTCACGTTGATCTCAGATCCTGGGTACAGTCCCCACAGATGCGAAACATGCCTGTGAGTTGGCTCAGCTTCCGGATATTCCTGTAGCCACTCCATCACACGTCCGTCTGAACCTATTCGCGTTGGAGCCAAACGCGATCTTTTCGCAGCTAACTCATTTCGAAATTCGTCATCGACCCCAAGGATTCGCGAACTCGCAATACACGCATCAAAGAGATAACGCAGCAGTTGCATATCTATAGTCGGCCCCATCACAACATGCGCCACCGTTCCGTTCGGTAGTAAGAAACCATTCTCAGGTGAATTTGCCGGCGCAGTTACCAGCCATTTGTGGGAAGGCTCTTCAATGAGCATGTCTGCATAGAAGCGAGCCGACCCCTTCATTATGGGATAGGCCCACTTGAGAAACTCTTTATCGCCGGTAAAGAGATAGTGATCCCACAGATGCTGACACAA
>DATEXA010000421.1:0-3584 GCA_035257465.1 Pyrinomonadaceae bacterium
TCGAGAAGAATTGCAGCCGGTTGATCGGCATCAAATGCAGACAGCCCAGCACTCGCGGTTTCAGCCTGAATGGGCTCATAACCCCAGCCTCGCAGCGCTTCGCCGAGCGACCAGCGAATCATCTTCTCATCGTCAACGACAAGAATCTTGTCTTTATTGTCCTTCAGGGTTTGACTGTCACTTTCCGATTGTCGTCAGGTCAGAATTTCTCATTTTCGACGACCATCTAAAATTATGTGAGAGAAGGAATACTAAATCCCGAATTTCGACAATAGCGAATCGCGCACCTTCCAAACCCTATGAGCAACCAATGTGCCCGCCGCCAAAACGGAAATACTGGTGCAGGAATTTGTTAACGTGAGGAAGTTTTGCCACATCCCGCGAACTTTCCCGCAGCTATTAGGGCGCTGCTGACGAATCCTACGCAAGCAGCTGTCTGGGAAACGCTCACTGCTTTGGGTGACATTCCGCACACTGGAACATCGAGATATCGCCCAGGTTAATCGGGTGCTGAAATGGTTGGTTCGCCTTGTGGCATGACTCGCATTTGCGATCTGTTAACCCTCCCAAATCCACAGGGTGCTGAAAGGATCCGAGTTTTACCGACGCCGCCGGATTTGCCGAGTCGTAGATGACGGTATGGCAGATGTTGCAGTCGTTCCTGATTACTTTTCCATCGTTGCTAACGTGTTCACCGTCATGACATCGAAAGCATCCCGAGAAATAAAAGTGACCGATGTTATTTGGATGGCTCTCCCAGTTCGTTTTCATTTCAGGGAAGAAGTACGTTGAAAAGATCCGCTGGACCTCAGTCGTCGACGCTTTCAAGCCGTCCTTCTTGGTCGCATAGATAGCCGGGTAGTACTGGGAATAAAACTTGTCGAGTCCGGAGTTAATCGAACGCAACGCTTCGTCTTCGGTGTTATACGGCCGGTTCAGCAGTGCCATCGATTCGCGCTTGAGAAATGGGAATTCAGGATCCAATCTACCCGCGGCAAAAGCCTGATCGACAGCCAAATCGGGCGGAAGATAAGTATGTGCTGGACGATTGTGGCAATCCATGCAATCCATCCGGCGCCTGGTTGATGACGCAATCTGCTCGGGAGTGAGAGGACGATTGCGATCGAAATACTCGGTCACATTTCCTTTTCGATCCTGGATTCGAATCCATGGAATCTGCTGCCGGCGATCATCAGTGGATATGTAATCAATCTTGTTCCCAATATTCATGTGCCAATGTATGCCGGCAACAACGCCTGTGGTTGGGCTGCCTCCGCCGACATTAATTAGCATTCTGAACTGTCTCAATGTGTTCTTCTCGTCGTAACCGTAGTGATTGATCACCTTCAGTTGGCTACCGTAGAACTTCTCCGACCAATGACAATGTTCGCAGGTGTCCGTTGCCGGACGCATGTTGTGGACAGGGGTCGAGATCGGTTTTGAATATTTCTTAAAGGTAACCGAGTAGAGTTGATAAGCACCGTTAAGTTTGTAACGAAGGTACCAACCGGGACCTGAGCCAACATGACAAGCAACACATTCGACTCGAGCGTGTGATCCAGCCTTATATGCAACATACTCTGGTTTCATGACCGAATGGCAGGTTTCGCCGCAGAAGGCTACTGACTCGGTGTATTCGTATGCCTTGTAACTTCCAAACGCACTAGCGCAAACAAAAAAGAAAGTAACCAGCAGAAAGACAAAAAAGGCGTAGCGAGCTCGAGGGTCGTTCAAGTCGAGCGTTGGATAGGCTGGGATCTGCGACGACTTTCCTTTACGACGGCGACGTCTCTCCAAAATCATTCCGACTATGATCACAAGAACGCCGAATATCAAAACTGAGGGGATGAGTATGTATGTGAGGAGGCCGAGGTAAGGATTTTCCTGCTTCGATGTGATCTCTACAAGAAATAGAAGTACGAGACTGACTAACGCTGCGACAGTGATCGCACCGCCTACGAAACTGATGTAGTTGCGAAAAAGGCCTGGTGGTTTTGAGTCAACCACTTCTGTTTCGTTTAGCGTGTTGTCAGACATTGCCTGCTCGCTCTAATAAGGCTTTGTTGGCTGGTAAAAGAACTAACAGGTAAACGAGACTGGTGTTTCACATGTCTCACTCACCAGCTCACTTCGGATTCTTGAAATCAAGACTGCAAAACGATCACACGAACGCCTCCCGTGCAGGTTTTGCACAAGAGGCGTCCAATCGTGCCGAGTAAGGAAGCAGAACTTCCAAGTGCTAAGCGTGCTAAGCGCATACCACCCTGAGGTGTACTACTTCTTTAGCGATTTCATGTAGGCCACCAGTGCTTTTGCCTGGTCTTCAGTAATTCCCTTCTCTCCATACGCTGGCATGTTAGGCGGCTTTGCCGGCTTCTTGCCTTTGAGAATGGCTTGCACCATGTCAGCTTCCGGCAGCGCAGCGTCAAACTTCTTAGCTGCATCTGCTCCATGACACGTTGTGCATTTCGCTTTGTAGGTCGCCGCCGCGTCAAAATCATCTGGACGCGTAACGCGAGCCGCAGCCGTAACTAACGCGAATACGACTACACACATCGCCACCGTCGAAGTTAGTACCAACGCCTTAAGAGTCTTCATCTTTTCGTCCCTCCCCTGCGGCTTTCAACCGCCTGTCATTTTTAATAAAACGGCAAGGTCCATGCCCAAAACACACTAGATTTCCCCATGGAAACGAATCCTACAATCTTCTTTTTCTCACAAACCTGCAACTTTCCGCACTGGTAAATTTGTCAGGCTGTGCTGAAATCCAATCTTACTCAGAAACGCCATGCTGTGCCGGTATGACAACGCTTGCAAACAGAAAAATCATCGCCACCAAAGGCACGCTTGCCGTTATGGCACGACATACAACTAAACGCACGTGCTGATGCATGATGGTTCAACGGTTGCGGTGCTGTCACCTGGTCTCCACCGGCTCGAAGCTTGTGACACTGAGTACACGTCAGGCCCTCCGTCCGATCGTGCTTGTCGTGCCGGAAGCCAACGCGGAAGGCCGCGGCATTTGTAGAATCTGAACGTCCGAGACCTGGTTGATGACAGGTTCCACACGACGAAATGTTGCGACCATTCGCTTGTGCATTTGGTTCATGACATCCATAGCAGGTTGTGTGGGCACCCAATCCGGCAGGAATGTTGAGCGCGATTCCACCTCGAGCAGGACGATGACAGGTCTCACAACCGGTTTGCCCAAGGGCCAGGTGCTTCTTGTGATCGAAGCGCATCCCAAAACTCGCGAGGCGCGGAAATGGTTTCAACTTTCCTGCAGCAGGTTCGGAATGACAGATTAAGCACACCGGACTGGACGTATTTGCAAATTCCTGCGCATGACATCCGGTGCAAGGAAGATGGTTAGTTCCTCCCGGCATTGTCGGTTGCGCATTATTCGATTCCCTCTTGTGACACAACAAACAAGGAAGCCGAGCATGGTTCTTGTTGTCGTGTTTGAACTTTGAAAAATCGATGTTGCCGGCTTGGAGCTCAGGTGAAATTCCGAGAGGCGACGTTGAAGCATGGACGTGCCAGTCCGAATACCCAACATCGACGCAGACACCTAGAACAAAAGC
>DATEXA010000422.1:0-2233 GCA_035257465.1 Pyrinomonadaceae bacterium
ATTGCCGGCGCGAAATCTGGACCTATTCCTTCGACCGGCCCATTGTCGGCGACTGTCCCCGCCGTACTCGGTGCCTGTATTACCGCTCTCGATCAGTTTGGTACAAAGTCTCTGGGCGAAGTTATGCAACCAGCCATTGAGTTGGCCGATGGGTTTCCAATAGATGAACTCCGTGTCGAATACATTAAGACCAGGGCTCCGATCTTCTCTCAGTGGGCCGAGGCAAAACGCCTGTTCCTTCCAAATGGTGAAGTACCCAAAGTTGGCTCAATCTTTGTACAGGCGGATCTGGCTAGAACAATGCGCGACATTGTGAGAACGGAACATCTGGCAACAAAAGGAACAAAGAACAATCGGCATGCGGGGCTCGTCGCGGCTCGCGACTACTTTTACCGCGGCCCAATAGCGCGCCGCATTGGAGACTACATGCAGACTCACGGTGGATTAATCGCCGCTGAGGATTTTGCACGTTTCCATGCAAACACTGGTCAGCCAGTTCGTGCCGACTACCATGGCTATCAGATTTATAAAGCCGGCTTCTGGACGCAAGGCCCAGCTCTCGTTGAAACACTCAATCTTCTGGAAGACTTTGATCTAAAACAGATGGGTCACAACTCATCAAAATATATTCATACCCTGGCAGAGGCGATCAAACTCGCGATGGCAGATCGAGATCGTTATTACGGCGACCCCAACTTCGCTAAGATCCCCGTGAACGAACTGTTGTCCAAGAGTTACGCTGCGCTGCGTCGTCCATTGATCGATCCTTTCAGAGCATCACTGGCACAACAACCCGGTGATCCGACAAACATGAAACCGATTCTCGCGAGCGCTGTGCAAACGACCGGAAGACTATCAACGGTTCCGCCGATCGAGCGGGCTAACGACACCACTTGCGTCAACGTAGTCGACAAGGATGGAAACCTTTTCAGCGCAACTCCAAGTGGAGCATGGTTACCCGCCGTAGTTGCAGGCGACACCGGGGTGTTGATGGGGCAACGACTACAGTCAGCGCTGATCGATCCAAACAGTCCTAACGTTGTCGCACCCGGCAAACGTCCTCGCATAACACTGTCACCAACTCTAGTTCTGAAAGGCGGCGAGCCGTATATGGTGCTGAGCACACCGGGCGGCGACAACCAGGATCAAGCGCTTCTTCAAGTACTTCTCAACATAATCGAGTTTGGAATGAACCCTCAGGAAGCCGTTGAAGCTCCACGCTTTGACACTCAACACTTCGTAAGCTCATTTGACGATCACGAGTTCCTTCCGGGATCTCTCAATATTGAATCGCGCGTTGGCTTAAAGATTGTTCAGGAACTCAGCCAGCGCGGACATAAGGTCAAAGTTCAATCTGAGTGGGGAACCTTGTCATCCCCAACTGTAATCATCTATGACGGTCAAACCGGCGTGTCGTCGGCGGGTGCTGATCCGCGTCGTGGTCGCTATGCTATAGCTTGGTAAGGATTTTGAGAGTTGTATCGTGCCGCGTCAGAAGAAGTTTTTCATGTTGGTCAGTGCAGATGTTATCAAAACGATGGGCCTCAAAATCGGAGACACTAGTAAAGGCTCTGTCGAATTCATAGCAGACTAGTTTTCATTCGAGCTCTGACGGCAAACCAAAACCCAAACAAAATTCAATCGAGGAAAAAGAAGATGGCTGTGAAAGAAGGTAATCGCTTTGTAGACTTCTCGCTTAAGAATCAGGATGGCGAGACGGTTTCACTCAATGACTTCGCCGGAAAATGGTTGGTTGTATACATCTACCCCAAAGACGACACGCCTGGTTGCACAATTCAGGGGAAATCCTTCACTGCAACCAAACAGGAATTTGACGATGCGAACATCGCAGTCGTAGGCGTAAGCGAAGATGATGTCGCGTCGCACAAGAGTTTCTGCAACAAGTTTAGTTTCACTATTGACTTGTTGGCGGATCCGAATCACGAACTGCTGAACGCAGCGGGCGTTGACCAGAGTGAATATAAAGGAACTATGTACTGGAACCGCACCAGCTTCGTGATTGATCCAACCGGAAACTTGCGTAAGAGATACGACAAGGTAAATCCCGAAGGTCATGAGCGCGTACTACTGAATGACATCAAGGCCATGCAGCACTAATAAATATTTCACCCATGCTCGCTTACGTCTTCTGGCATTGGCCACAATCCACTATCGAACGCCAGCTGTATGAAGATCTTTTAGTGAGCTTTCAACGCACACTGAAATCATACAG
>DATEXA010000423.1:0-2373 GCA_035257465.1 Pyrinomonadaceae bacterium
GATTTCCACTGGGCCTTCCCAATGCTCCTTTATCCTACCTAAACGATTCGGTGCGCTTGATTGGAAGTAGTGTCGATACCACAGCAGTTTTCCCTCCTCCGTTATCGCCAGGATTACACCTCCGCCCGCAGGAATGATCTGCCGGAAATTTTGCCACCCGCTAGCTAGCGTACGCGCCGGCAAGAGACTCCGTTCACCGGTCGCATATCCGACTTCATGATAGTAGACAAGACTTCCATCAGTAGTGACCGCGTAAATATCTCCTCCTCCGTTCGAGAAGACATCCTTGAAATTGTTCCACTGTGCTCCAACCGACTTCGGCCCGGTCCACGTTTGGGATCCATCTGCATATCCGTTGTGCTTATACCAGAGGAGGTCGCCGTCATCCTTGATTGCATACACGATTCCCTCCCCTCCAGAAAATATTTTCTTGAAGGTCCAGCCATGACCAACCTCGACCTGTTGCGGCCAACTGCGTGAACCGTCGTTGAAACCGTCGTGCCGATACCACATTAGTTTGCCGTCTTCGGTAAGTGCGTAGATGCTGTTGCCGCCGGCAGGAATCACGTCTTTAAAATTCCAACCATTGCCAACTTTCTTCGGCCCCTGCCATGGCGACTCACCAGTGTCCTTTCGATACCAGAGCATGTCGCCATCGTTTTTGATTGCATAGACCCAGATTGGCTGGTAATTCGGGGGCGACTTAGCGAATGTTCCGATGAAACCAGGTGGTGGTGAGTCAACAGACGGATCAGATGGTGTTGTGAAGGCGCCGAGATAGCGGTTGATTTCATCCCACACCGGCGCAATTGGAGCATCTCCACATGATGGGGTATCAGCTACCCAACTCCAATTTGAATAGTCGTCAGGCACTGGCCCAGGACCGGGCCAGTTTCCACACACCTTGCCCGGAACGCACTTGATCTTGCAGCTAGAGTGAACACCTACGAGCACTGGGTCGCGGTTAAGAACGTCCGCGAACGATGGGCCACCGCTGTCACCACCTGCGATGTGCTGGTCCGAAGTGCTTGGATACCAATAACGATGGCCGCTGTCGTTATCCTCACTGGTGGTCTTGAAGAAGCCTACTCGATACTGCCCGTCCGACTGTGACTTCATGGCAGTCGCGTCAGAACCTTGCGCGAACTGATTGATGCCGCGCCCGAAGACCACGATTGGAACTCCAACCGTGTTGCCGAAATATGGAAACTGCCCATCTCGAAAAATATCGCGGTGGTAGCTGGTGGATGATCCATGCACGGAAAAAGGCTGTGCGACACGAATGATTGCTACATCGACCGGCCTAAAAGTGATGATCCGCATTGATGTTCGCTCCTGGACGCTCTTCCAGTTTGCATCTATGGTGACGCTGTCCTCCGGAACAGTAATGAACTGACCTTTGTTTGCAGGGTCGGGGTTATCCACACAGTGAGCTGCTGTCACTATCCAGTTATTTCGCAAGAGCGAACCGCTGCAGCCGGTGCTCAAAGTCAGCAGCGCATATTCCTCTTGGCGCTCGGCGCTTACCACGGTGCCACCTACCAGCCCCTGTTGGATTTTCCCGATCTTCTCCTGGGCGCTAGTCATCACAATAAGTGTGACAACGCACGCCAGGATCATCGTGATCTGAAGAATACGTTTGACGCGATTATCGATTTTGCCATTCATCATCTTTTCCTCATTAAGAGCATGGGCTAACTCACTGAGTTCTCCGCTTGCAATACGCCTTCGCAGTGCTTAGGAGAATACAGTTTGACTCGGGATTTGTTTGGACCCTTCTTTAAGGCTTCGCCGGAGTCAACGCATCGTTGACCCTGCTATGTTTTTTGCGGAGTGGATCATCAGGTCGTAGAACCAGGCTGGGTTTCCAGAATTTATGTCCGGTCGCTGTGTAAAAGTTATTGACTGGCTTGGCGCCGAAGAAACTCCAATAGTGATTCTCAGACCTCAGGTACTGCGGAATTGTGTTCACATCGGGAAAGCTCTCGGCTGCGGTAGGCGATGTGTCCACCTGACTGCCGTGGAGTGTTTGTTTGACTTGCGCGTTTGCTGGCGTTTCAAATCGGATCAGAAATCGTTCGTTCATGGGCCGGTCGACCCACGAGCATTGTCCCGGGTTCAGCCCTTCACCGCCTGGGCCAGCCGGTCGTGAGCTGGGTTCAAACGTCAACAACTCGATGATGACGGTTGAGCCGGTGGAATCTTGCTTTGAACTTTCCGGGGTGAAGATGAAAGCATCTCGTCCACCGCGACACCGAATCTCATATGGATTGCCTGTGCTGTTCGTAGCCGTGATAGCTCCGTACGCTTTGTCGCGCGACGTGTCTCGCTCGCTAAAGTCAACAACCGATGTTTCTCCGGGGGTTCTCGGGC
>DATEXA010000424.1:0-4044 GCA_035257465.1 Pyrinomonadaceae bacterium
CGGTCTTAACGTCTCCACGTGCTTCAGGGTCAAGCAGAATTGCCTGAATGACGGCTTTCATGTTTCCTCGGGTATTGGAGCAACCCGCAATTGGATAAAGACCATTACAGTCGTTATTGAAAGCAGCGGCGACGCGCTGTACATAAGCCCCGCTGGGATTGCTGGTTACCAAATGCTGAATCAGTTGCTTGCTGATGAACGGACCAACATTTGGGTGATTGAAGATATTATTCAGCGCAGCCTGCATGTCTGTAATCGCGCAAGCCGAATTGTTACCACACGACGCGATAACCTGGTTACTAAGCAGCGTCTTTGTTCCGCCATCGTGATTGGTTCCACCACGCGGAACCATCGGATCACGCCAATTGGTAATGCCTGTCCCGAGAAGAGTTGGATTGAAATTCCATCCGGTAAACACTCGAGTAAATTCGTTCACCTGGGTCTGCGTATACGTGGGAACGGGCAATCCCTGTGAATCCAGCTGCGGTGAACCATCAGCATTAAGAACTGACGTCCCGACTGAGAAGAGTTGCAGGACTTCGCGAGCCCAGTTCTCATTTGGATTCGTTCTCGTGCTAAGCCGCATATCGAGATACTCGCCCATTGCCGGTGTTAGAGCGACCTCTTCCAGAAGCGTGCGATAGTTTCCAAAAGCTCCTCGATCCAGGGCCTGAAGATAAACTGTCATCCAACTCGGACGAGTAATTTCGGTGTTTCCCGATACAACAAGTATTTGATGGAGAGCAAAAGCTACGCGCTGGCGTAACTGGTCGGGACCGTAAAGAGAGTTGCTGTAGAACGTGCGCTGCAACGGATACATCGAGTAGTTATCTCGATTGCAAACATTCTGGTTGTAATTAGGGTCGGTGGGATTGGTCGTTGGACATCCACTGTTTTGATCATCCAACGGAAATGGCAGGTCAGGATAATTTGATCCTTTGGCAACGTTTGTTGGAGCGGTATTGAACTGCTCGTTCAAGTAATTCTTGAATCCGACTGCCTTCAGGTGAGTCACGTCTGAGGGCACTGTTCCCCACGTCGCCTGTTCAAGAAAACGCACCGCATCGGCATCACTGATTGGACCTGAAAAGTCATCAGGAACTAGCGGCTGATCAGCAGGCGGCGGTGTATCAGGTGCCGGTGTCGCAATTGCAGCTGAATCATCCGCTGGGCCTCCGCCTGTATGTCCTATGGCCACGCGGACGCGGTTGCTGCCCACGCCGTGCAGATTCAACCGCAACAACACGTCACCAACGTCGCCGATGTCATCAGACAGTCGAACGATGAACATCGTTACGCCAGGAAAGTTTGGCACCTGGCCCATAAACTCGACGCGGAACGGATAAAGCTTCCCGCTGGCATCCTGAGCATCCGCAGTAAATGCGTTGACGCCTTCGCCTGCCAGGAGTTGGAGATTCATGGCGAAGATGCAAATGCGTGTTCGATTATCAGGACTGAATTGAACTGTTGAGGTGACAGGGAATGGTTCAGAGTTCATCGTCACCGATTCAAAGGCAACTGCGCGGGTGTTGCCGGCCTGGCTAATAAGAGTTGGAGCAGTTGAATTCGCAGCCCATAGAGAATGGGTAGCACCAGTTACAAAAAACAATGCCACGAACAAAGAGAGACTGGTGAAATGTTTGAGGGAGAAACTGGTTTTCATCTGGATAGGCTCCGTCACTTGTTCTAACAATGCTCAGTCTTGGTGAGATTTTTTTTGCCGATGAATCGGTGGAGGGGCCACCGGGTTGATTAACCCTGGTTGAATTTCACTATACCATGTTTGACATTTTGCCAGTCAACAGATTTTTAGACGGTTCAGTGGAGAAAATGGTCGAGGATTTTTCGACTACTAGTGGTCTAAGTTTCGGACCGGAAAAACTGACAATTCCATGTCGGTTTCCTGACCATGAAGGATAAAGAGATGTAAGGTCGCAGAATTTTGTAGTCTCAGCGAATGTATGAGAACGTGTGCGGTGGATCGATAGGTCGAGTGAATTTATTTTGTAGCCTGAAGGGTACAAGGTTTGACACGTCTGAGTCCCTTCCCTATTATCCAACCTGCCTTTGAAGGACTTGATAGAAGACGGTTCAGTCCTTATAAAGGAGATGTCGGGGCGTGGCTCAGCCTGGTAGAGCGCTCGGTTCGGGACCGAGAGGTCGGAGGTTCGAATCCTCTCGCCCCGACCAAAAACATTAAGAAGGCCACCTGTTATGGTGGCCTTTAGTGTGTGTGCCGAAACTTGTGTCCAAAATAGATCAGTTGACCATCTCTTCAACGGCTTGTGTTGCGGGTTGTCGGAGGAATGAAGGTTCGAGTAACGCAGCGGCAGCGTTCAATGCCTGACGCCTGACCTGCGAGTAGTACTTGACCATCTCCGGCGACATATGCCCAATCTGTTCTTGGATTATATGGTCCGGTATGCCGGCCCTTTTTGCCGCGGCTCAACCAACTGGTAAATATCGAGTCATCTATGCCGATGTGAAGTGATAATGTAGGCGTCTTTAATGGAGATGTCGTTGACTAGGGAATTGCTAACTCGAGCTCTGCCATGTTCTACCTTGACCGTATTGTTTATCGCTCGAACGAAAGGATCTTGGGAATCAAGAATTAAGATTCTAGAGAGAATTAATTTTTCTTCCCAGCTAAGATTCTTTCTGACCTGAAGTGCTATGAGGTTGAGCAAATCCTTCTGCCTTTCTTTTGCCCACGCCGCAGAGACTATGAGATCCCACTTTCCCGGTGCGTCGTCTCTCTCAATTAGAGCAAATAACACGAGAGGGCCAGTGTCTCGAGTAATTCGCAGTTCTATATCCTGGAGTTTCTGCACCAACGGGCTGACTGTGTCTTGATCGATTTCTATCACAATACCCTCATCAGAGTTCTTGCAGAAGCAACCATATCGATGGCATCCTGTCGGCTTGCGGTTCCAACCAAGGAGTACCTTAATTCTGGATCCCACTTAGCCACGGTTGACCAGTCAGCAAAATAATTTGTCTTGATATTAACCTCCTGACCACACAAAGTCAGTAGCAGGTCAAGGCGGTGGATCTTGAAGCTTAGAAGGCCTTCGAACTCCCTTTTTGTGGATGGATAACCGGTCCACTTTAGGGTGCGGCAGATCCGTGCTTTAAGCGCTAATTCGATAGCATAACCACAAAGATACACGGCACCGTCGAACCTTCCGCCTGCAAGAAGAACCTGAGAATCTCTAATTCGAGTCTGAGCAAGTTTTCGCAGTTCACTTCTAGTTATCATTTACGAATCTGGACACCTTGCTAGAAGTAGGGTTCAGTCTTGCATGAGTAGTAGGCACAAACCGCAACCACGACAGCGACTATTATCAAAATGGGGTTACTGAAGATCGAAGAGGGATAGTTGACTGTGAATATCAGACCCCGAACCAAGTAGGCCGATCCTAAGATTACTATCCCAATCAGAACTCTCTTGCTCATGCTTACCTTTTTCTTACTTGCCTGTTTTTCTGCTTCTCTTCTTTAGGTGGAGGAGCAGGGTTCTGGACACCTTGCCTTATTAAAGGGCGGTGTGCCGAAACTTGTGTCCAGAATATAGTTGGAGCGCATTGAATATCAACGCGTGTCATTGAGTATAGCGAGTCGGAAACATTAGACCACGAAAAACGGCTAGGAAAACACGCAATGCGATTCAATGATAATGCGGGGTTACAGTTCGGGACCGTGAAATCGGAGGTTCGAATCCTCTCGCCCCGACCAGAAACATTAAGGCCACCTGTTACGGTGGCCTTAGTTGTTTATGCCGTTTCAAGTCGTTAACAGTGAGGTCAGAGGTTGAGAAGTTTCTTCGATCAATCGGTTGAAGCACATTAAAGCGGATGAAACCGGGAGTCTCTTCCGCTTACGCGGCCAACCCTTCAAGCAACAGATTTACTGGTCCAACCGCAGCTATGGCGTGCGCACGATCGCGGCGGCGAACCAAACTCCAGTGATGCTTCGCACCAGGAAAGCGATATCGGGCTCGGTTGAGCACACAGCAGGCAAGGGTCCGAGATTGCCCTTAAACTC
>DATEXA010000425.1:0-12070 GCA_035257465.1 Pyrinomonadaceae bacterium
ACGCGCTACTTAACGTATCTTCACTCTCAAGCCACAACCCACTTGTTTCATTAGAGGCCAAGACACTAGCTCTTCAAATCGAATCTGTAGCCTGGATACAAGTGTTGATGCTTAATTAGAATTTCGTGAACGTTGTACGGATGCGTGGGGCTGCCAGTGAAATGATTCTTGAGAACCTGAAAGATGTGGCCCAGACCTGCCGCGTCATCAATATCTATATCCGCAACAAACTGATCCGCTTTCCTGAAGAAGCTGAGTTGTAAATTGCCGTATTGATCATCCGTTTTGAAGCTATCGGCGGGCCCAAATCCTTCAAACTCGGGTGGCAGATGATGAAGGCTTTCATCAACTTTGTGGAAGAGTCCTGAGTTGACGCTATGAATCGTTTCATCTCTTAACGACTTTTCAACAACCGCAAAGAACCTGCCTCCTCGCAATTCTCTAAGTTATTTGATCAGCGAGAGCACTGAAACACCATTGCTGAATGTAGTGGATAACGTCTTAGTTGCAATATTCAATGTTCCGGCACGGCGAACATCGTCGAGCGAGTCGTACAGATCTGATCCAGTCTTGTTCTCGAAACCAAATACGTTTGCCCTGGTAATCATCAACCTTCTTAATTCTTTCGTAACCTTCGCGAAGGTAGGGAAAGTCACGCTTACTATCTTCGTGATGTCCACCGGAAGGGCAATCACCTTTTCTGTTACACCACTCGTCTTGATCATTACAAAATGGTTCACTGGATTATAAGAAGGCGGATCGACCACGAGCTGATAGTTGCCCTGTGGAGCAGTAAATAAATCGCCGATCGTGATTGACTTTGAAGCATCAACATTGCGAAAGGTCGGTGCGTGACTCAGTTGCAGATTACGGAGAGAGATGTCTACCTTCTCCTGAATCCGTTTATCGAAAACGTCTTGGAGATCAAGTTTTAGTTTTCCATTTTGTGCCATTTGATTATTCCTCTCGTTTTTCGCTTACACACCGCGTCTCGGCGTAAAGGCCGCCCACGCCCCGTTATTTCGCTTATCTGGTTATGGTATGTGAGAACACCATATGTCATATTCTCCCCAACGCCCGTAGTCAAGACGTATTGGGGGTATCATCTCTAGCATGGGCGACACGCTTCAGTTCCTCGTCAAGCACGGTTACATCGTTCTTTTCGGCTCCGTCCTGGCTCAGCAGCTCGGCGTGCCACTACCCTCCACACCTTTCATCGTTGCAGCCGGCGCGCTCGCACATACGGGTAAGTTGAGCTTCGCCGCCGTTCTCCTCGTTGCCTGCTGCGCTGCGATAATGGCAGACCTTGTGTGGTTTGAGATCGGGCGCCGGCGCGGTACTCGCGTTCTTCAGTTCCTCTGCCGCATCTCTCTTGAGCCGGACTACTGTGTACGACGCACCGAGAACTCGTTCGCGCGTTACGGCGCGAAGACACTGGTCGTTGGCAAACTCGTTCCCGGCGTTAGCGTCCTCGCCACGCCGATGGCAGGAGTTTACGGCTTCTCGCGTTCACGCTTCCTCCTTTTTGACGGACTGGGCGTCCTACTCTGGATTGGTACGTTCGAACTGCTGGGCTACTTGTTCAGCGATCAGCTGGAGGATGTCCTCGCCTACGCGTCCCGTTTCGGTGGGTTGCTGTTCGTACTTTTCGCCGGCGGCCTTGCGACTTACGTCGCGTGGAAGTACGCGCAGCGACGCAGATTCCTGCGTTCGTTGCGCGTGGCGCGCATCACACCTGAGCAGTTGAAGGCGGAGTTGGATTCGGGCGCAGACCTCGTGATTGTTGACCTTCGGCACGCGATGGACGACGAGGCCGAGCCGCGGATGCTCCCCGGTGCGATGCGACTGCCCGCCGAGAAACTTGAAGAACTAGGGGAAGAGCTACCGCGCGGCAAGACTTTGGTGCTCTACTGTTCTTGACCAAACGAAGCGACGAGTGCCCGTGTGGCGCTCGCACTCAAGCGGCAAGGAATCACGGACGTGCGACCACTCGCTGGCGGGCTGCAAGGATGGCTGGAACGCGGGTATCCCGTCGCGTCGCGAGCCAGTTGAGTGCCGGATCTCGAAGGCGACTGCCCCGTCATAATCTGATTTGTCGAAACCACGTCTCTAGTTTCCGAAAAATCCTACGCACGATATACTCACGATGTCACGCAGACACAGGCATTCTTTTTCCTAAGAACTGTCCTAACCTCGCGAACATTTCAATAGAAGTTTCTAGGAAGATCCAGTTCGTTGACTCGTTATTCCAAAACAATGGAGTGACTCCGAATAGCTGAAAGTTAGTTGTCGACCCGCGAACTTTCCAGCAGGCTCTGACCTCGAATCCGGAGCGTAGTCTCTTATGATGATTCTCACTCGCCGAACAATCCTTTTCTTCTTTGTAATCCTCTGTACACCTTTAAGTGATGTCAAACCCCAAGCTGTCGCAGATAAGAAAACTGCAACTGCCAGCATCAGTGGAACAGTGACACTCAAAGGGAAGGGGGCGGCCGGAATAGCCATAGCTGTGCGCAGTGCTAACAGAGGCAATTCGCGCTCTGCGATTTATCAGGTCAAGACGGATCAGGAAGGGCACTATCGAATATCAAATGTTCTGGCGGGATCTTATGAGGTTAGTCCTAATGCTCCAGGATTCGTTGTTTCCATGCGTTCAGGGAGCGCCGCAATTATCGTTGGTGAGGGTGAAACTATTGATGACGTGAATTTCAGTCTTACTAAGGGCGCCGTTATCACGGGGCGAGTTACGAATTCTGAGGGCCAGCCACTTGTCGAACAAGGGGTCGCCTTGCTGCCAGTTGATAACAACAATCAGAGTTTTAGAAGTCAGAGTATGTTTTTTGTCCAATCAAATATGACCAACAATATGACCGACGACAGAGGCATTTACCGGATCTTTGGACTCGCTCAAGGCAAATACAAAGTCTCTGTCGGACAAAGTGCGGATAGCCTAGGATCATCTCGCAGAGGATCTATTCGGCAAACTTTTTATCCAGGAGTTAATGATTTTTCAAAAGCGGCTATCGTTGAGGTTTCTGAAGGTGGTGAGGCGAAAAATATAGACATAACCGCGGAGACTAACGATAACTCACAAAGGTTTGCGGCGACTGGTCGGATCATTGACGGTGTTAGCGGCGAACCAGTGTCTAATTTGAATTTAGGCCTACAGCGTACGTCCGTGGATCGCTCTGAATCTGTGAGCGGCTTTCTTTCATCTGACAACCAGGGAAAATTTAAGATAGAGGGTTTATCTCCTGGAAAGTATGGAATTTTTATCGAGGGTGGGCTGAACAGTGATCTCCGCGCCGATCCGGTTCCTTTTGAAATCGTTGATGCAGACGTTGACGGTATAGTGATTAAGACAGTCAGAGGGGCCAGCGTTTCAGGTCAGATCTTCCTCGAAAGCGACGACAAGTCTATTCGGTCGAAACTAAATCAATTAGGGCTAAGTGCAAACGTAAACGTCAACACTCAGTCTTCCTTCCATAGCTACGGAAAATCAGTCCGTATTAAACAGGATCTGAGTTTCCAAATAGGTGGCTTGCAAGAAGGTCTCGTCGACTTTTCTGTCTACTCCTTAGAAGGCGGCCCATTAAGGGGTGTCTCCATTTCACGTATCGAAAGAGATGGACTGGTCCAAACTAGCGGTGTTGAGGTGAAGGATGGCGAGCAAGTTACAGGTTTGAAGATATTCCTTAACGTCAACACCGGAACTATTCGAGGCGTTGTGAAAACGGAACATGGAGAATTACCGCCCACCGCAAGAATTTCAGTATGGCTTAGTAACAGTGGAGCTGAGGCCGGACGAATGCAGCCACAGTCAATGCCAGGGCCAACAGTTGATTCGCGTGGACGTTTCATTGTGGAGGGTGTTGCGGCAGGTACATACGAAGTAAATGCAAACGTTTTTATTCCCGATGCACGTAGGTCTTTTTCCGCAAAACAACAGGTAAATGTATCCGACGGGGTTGTATCTGAGGTTACGCTCAACATTGATCTATCTCCGCAACCCTTGTAGTCACATCGCGACAAGGTAAATCAGTTATGACTTCCTTCAGGTTTCTCCAGGTATTCCTGTTACTTCTTCTTGTAGTGCCCTCAACTGGTGCGCAGGACGAACAGCAATCTCGGGCTATCAAGACGGGCACGATTAGCGGACGAGTTGTTAACGAAAAAGGTCAGCCTCTGCCTAACGCCGGGGTCTCGATTCGCGCTTTCGCTTCAACTGGAATTGCGCGCAGCACGACGACTGATGGTGAGGGGGCTTTTCAATTTAGCGGGATGTCTCCGGTAGTTTATCTGCTCACAGCAGGATTTCCGACGTACACAATGGCCCCTCGAGACCCCGATAGTACACAATCAACCTCATATCGCGTCGGCGATAACGTAACGCTGGTATTGATCAAAGGTGGTGTGATCACGGGAAGAGTCAGTACGGTTTCAGGCGAGCCCGTGATCGGTGTGCGAGTCCGCGCTCAACTGATACGCGATGGCAGAGGCGAACGATCTCGCTACGGAGCAACCTTGCAAGAACGGACTACGGATGACAGAGGTATTTATCGATTTTACGGTCTACCCACCGGAAGCTACTTAGTGTTGGCGGGAGGAGGAGGAAATGGAAATTCCGGCTCAGCTTACCTCAACGATGCACCAACCTATTCTCCATCCTCGACGAGAGACACCGCTGCAGAAATCGTAGTGCAAGCTGGTGAAGAGACGACGAACGTGGATATCCGTTATCGCGGTGATCAAGGGCATACAGTTTCCGGTATCGCGAGTGGATTGCAGGGACCGGAATTTATGAGTTACTCGGTTACGCTAACTTCCACTCTCGATGCAGGTTCACAGTGGAACGAAACTACTTATCAATCTCCGGGAATGCCCGGATTTTCATTCGCTGGTGTCGCGGATGGAGACTATGACGTGACAGCGCAGTCATACTTTCCCGATGGCGGGCGCAGCATCTCCGAATCAAAGCGAATCAAAGTTAGGAGCGCGGATGTGACTGGTGTTGAGCTTGCGACGAAACCGCTCGCTTCAATTAGTGGTCGAGTCATGCTCGAGGACTCAAACGCGCCTGAATGCAAAGGAAAGCGTCGAGCGGCTGTCACCGAAACGCTAGTGTCCGCCTGGCATAACGATAATGAAGCCGCTAAAGCTCAGCCGCAATTCATTTGGTCATTGGGCGGTCCTGCTTATCCTAAGGACAACGGTGAAGTTGCACTCCGCAATCTTGCTGCAGGTCAGTATCAAATAATCACTCGCTTGTTCGCGAAGTACTGGTATCTGCGATCGATTTCTCTACCAGGTCCGGCCGGTCAACAGGCCAATCGATCAACTGATGTAGCTTCAAATTGGATGACCCTGCGGCCAGCCGAACAACTCACCGGATTGACTGTGACTTTGGCAGAAGGCGCCGGCTCACTTCAAGGACAGGTCAAGTTAAACGAAGGCGAAACATTACCCGGTAGACTGTACGTCTATTTGGTTCCAATGGAACGTGAAAAGGAGCAAGACGTTTTAAGATTCTTCGCCTCGCCAGTCTCAGCAGCAAAAGAAATCGCGGTTAATCATATTCCACCAGGTCGCTATTGGATTCTGGCCCAACCCGCTCTTGATGGCGCTATGCCGACTCTGACAAAGCTTCGTCTTCCTGACGAAAAGGAGACTCGCGCGAAGTTACGTCACGACGCTGAGCAATTGAAGATCGAGATCGAGTTTAAGCCTTGTCAGAACGTAACTGCTTACGAGTTGCCGTTGAGACCATCTGTTAATGGTGAGAGGGAAGTAGATCGAAAATGAGTTAGCCGCCACAGCGGGCTAAGCGCGGCGCTGTTGCAGTGGTTTCCTGGGTTTCATTGGCGCGGCGGATACGTGCGCGAAGATCGCACCGGCGCAAGCCACAACCTGACCTTTGCGCCAGGGAGGTCCGTGGGTTTTTCCGAACGCTTTCAATTGTCGCTCAAAATCGCAAGCGGTTTTCCCGCGGGCATGCGCTGCGAGTGCAAAAACATTTTCCTTATCGAAATAGAAAACCTTCAGGTTGAGTTGTGCCGCAGCCTGCGTGAGAGCTTGATGATAGATCATACCGTCAGCGCGATTCATGGTCCAGGTATTCGCGTGAACCTCTGCAACAGTAGCAGGCAAGTCTGGAAGCGGAGGTAGTCGGATCGCGATGCCGCGACACTTTGCGGGTACGAGTTCTCCGATTAGCGAGGAGAGGGCTAATTTGGCGCGCTTGTTTGCGGATGCCTTCACATCTCGTACGAGCTTCTCGGCTTCTGAAAACGGCATTTGGAGTGTTTCATGGTGATAAGGGGAAGCTGTAAGTTGCTGATCAAGCAACTCGACACGTCGTTTATCGAGCAGAATTTCGTTGGGGCCAGACGTCGTGACGCTCACCAGATTGGCCCACGCGTAATGGTCTTCGATGCCGATCGAGTATTCGCTCATGAGATCTGCAAGGCGCTCGATGGTGGGTTTGTAGCATAACGCTTGAGCGGCTCGCCCACGTAACTACCAATAGAGGCCATTCCCAGCGAGTCCGCTGCAAGAGCTCGTTCTGCGCGACGATTCAAATCTAGTCCCCAACCACGCCCGCAAAGTACCAGCGTCCCTTGCGGAACTCAAAATAATAGACATTGTCTTTTGTAACTTTGGTCGGTATACCTTTGCTGCTCCATTTACGATTGTTTACCGTTCCAGTCGCTACAGAGCGCTGCAGATCCTTCCAAGATCCATTACGCTCATTTTCATTAATGAACCGTAACCATTCAGATGGAGTTTGGCCACCACCACCATCGAAGAAATCTTCGGGCATCATCTTCTTAATGGCGTCGGTATCCTTCTTTTTTATGGCTACAGTGAACTGCCGCCAAAAACCGACCCACCTTCGATTGGCGTCCACGTTTACTGAGGTAGACGTTTGAGCAAAACTCGTCCAGCAAACTACTACGAGAAGTATTGTCGAGAATATCCCCGCAACTCGTCCTGAGGCCATCAGCATTTTCATTTTGTTCACCCGGCACCGAACTCTTGAGCGGCTCACCCACGCAACTACGATTAAAGACTACTCACGGCGAGTCCGCGAAGCGCTTGTTGTGCGACACGCTCCGAATCTACACGTTGTCGCCAAACCAGCCAACTATCAAACGACAAGGCAAGCATTGACTCAAGAATTGTCCACTTGCACAAACCTGTACACCTCACAATCTCAATGTTGTTAGTTCTGCTATTGAACTCTTTTGTTACACAAA
The DNA here is from genome assembly GCA_035257465.1 of Pyrinomonadaceae bacterium. Classification (GTDB taxonomy): domain Bacteria; phylum Acidobacteriota; class Blastocatellia; order Pyrinomonadales; family Pyrinomonadaceae; genus PSRF01. Next base: position 7,257 of record DATEXA010000425.1, read on the forward strand.
ACCGCATCAAAATAGATAACGGCCCTCCTCGTGCCATTGACCTTTTAGTAAACATGCAAAAATGGTTGAATTGACAGCGCTCGTGGGAGCACGATTGTCGTCCTACGTGCGGAACGTCATGTGCGAAGCATTTCCATAGTTGAGGAAATCATGGAAGGTAACGTCAGTCCCTGGAGTTGGCGAATTAAGTTGGTGGAAAGTTTTGTCGGGTGAGCGGCGCCCGACTCTCGCTGTCTCCACTATTTCGCGCAGTTCCGAGCTTTACGACGCACAACATTCGACCAGAGTTCGCCGCTATCTTTACATTCTAGTTGGGCAAGCTGATTAGCTGGATAAAATCTGCTGGAGGAATAAACATGGCAATGAGCTATGCAAGCGATATTCGTCCGTTGTTTCGCGACTCACCCGACGTGGACACCATGAAACGCATGGGACTCGACCTTTCGTCTTATGAAGACGTAAAGGCGCAGGCTCAAGGCATTTATTCAAGATTGGAAGATGGCAGCATGCCATGCGACGAGCCGTGGCCGGAAGATCAGGTCACCAAATTCAAAACCTGGATGGATGAAGGAATGAAGCCGTGATGGTTCGCAAATGTTACGACGGCTCGACCCACGACTGTCGCGATTAGCGGCTTTTCATCGAACCTTGGCAAGACTACTCTCGTGTGGAACTGCTTCGCATGCTTCCGGGCAGGGAAGCAGTAAAACTGACGCGTGGCCAGTATCGTTCATGTGGCAGAGATCCAGATGCTGCGTCAGCGATCTGCTGCGAGCAATTGGAAAATTTCTGTGCTCGACTTCACCTTCCGTAGGATTTGCGTAGCCTGCCGATTGTGACCGATGACGATCTACTCGTTGCGATCACGACTCTATTGCCGGGAGCAGGTGACAGTTGAGAAAGAGTCATCGTCAAAAACAACGCGCACGAAACAATGATCAAATGGAGGAGATTTAGTTATGCAAAGCAGGCAATCAAAAGTAACAGACGCCAGTAGCGACGAGCAGGCCATTCGTGAGTTGATTGGTAGGTGGATGATCGCCAGCGAAAAAGGCGATCTCCCTACGATGCGGAATCTCCTGGCTGACGATGTGATTTTTATGGTTCCCAATAAGGAACCGTTCGGCAAACAAGCATTCTCCCAGAGTTACGAACAGATGAAGGGCACAAAAATTAAAACCGAGAGCGACATTCAGGAAATCAAGATCATTGGCAACTGGGCCTGGATGCGCAATTTTCTGAAAGTGAGGTTCACGGACTCGGATGGCGAGTCGTCAATACACTCAGGCTATGTGCTCACGATCTTAAACAAAAACCCTGAGGGACGATGGGTGATTGCGCGCGATGCAAATCTTTTGACGCCGGAGGGCAGTTCATTCTGACAACAATGGAGGTGAGATTATGAAACGACAAATGTTCGTGTGGTTAATCATGACGATTGTGGTGGTCTTGGTTGTGATTTCTGGAAGCGCCCAGAAAACAGTTACCGTCGAAATGAAAAACGGCCAGGGCGAAAGCGTGGGCACCGCCAAAATTTCTCCGACCGGAAATGGTGTAAGCATCATGCTTGATCTCAAAAATCTTTCGCCCGGAGAGCACGCGATTCATATTCACCAGATGGCGAAGTGCGAAGGCCCGACCTTTGTAACAGCAGGTCCACACTTCAACCCCGGCGGCAAAAAGCACGGTACGGAGAATCCAATGGGCCCACATGCAGGTGATCTGAATAACTTTACAGTCAGCCCTAATGGTACGGCACAGGTAACGCTTACCGACCCGCGCGTTAATCTTGGAGATGGCAACGATTCATTATTTAGTAACGGCGGAACGGCGCTAGTCATCCATGCTAAAGCCGACGATATGAAGACCGATCCATCGGGCAATTCAGGCGATCGCATCGCTTGTGGCGTCATCAGCAAGTAAGGGTGTTGAGGATGGGAGAACAAGCTATGTCAGTATCAGGATAACTGAGATGAGTTCGAGTTCGACCGAGTTTTGAAGACGCCCTCAAACAAGGAGCTTTAGCAGAAGGGTCAGAATCCGCTTGGATCTAATCGCATTTATTTGCGCACTAACTACGGAGGAAAACGATGAAGTTTTCACAGCCAAAAAGTGTCACCGTGCCAGAAATAGCACTGATTGCCGTCACGCGCGGAGCGATCGGTTTTGGCGCGGGCTTATTGCTCGCCGGTAAGTTGAAACGCGAACGACGAAAGTTCTTGGGATGGACTCTGTTCTTATTGGGACTTGCCAGCACTATTCCGATCGCGATGCATCTGTTCGGTAAGACCAAGGCGGTTAGCAAGCATTGATTCACCGATTTCGAGAGGAACGGACCATGTTCTATTAGCGATCGTAAAGACGGAAGCACACAACTCGCTGACAATACTCGCCAAGATCCCCGCCGACCTGGGGTTATCAATCCAGTAAACCGGGATTCAGGTAGACAACTTACAGAGCGCAAGAGTTATCAAAGTCAATGAACAACGTCCGCACGCATTGTCTTGAAGAAAGAACTTGACACGATGATTGGTCCTGTCTTATACAAAACACTTGCGCGTTCACCTGAGTTGCGCACTGTGAGGAAAAAATTTCAATGATGACGACCAGGACATACAAACAACAGTCGACGAAATGGCAGCCGTGCTCCGCCATGCATGCGGTCGTCTGCTTTTTAGGTCTGAGCTTGGCGTCGGTCTCACTGCGGACCAATATTTTTGGCGGCAGACTCGGACAAGAAACGTCCATAGATAGCCGTCATATCAGGCATTAATCAGCGGGAGCGGACTCCCGCTCCCAAATCTCAAAGCAAAAATCGCGAGAATTGAAGGAGCGGGCAGCTTCCCTGGGAGGCTAAAAGCCCGCTCCTTTTGTTTTTTGACAATCGAAGTAACTTTTTGCGAGAGATGAAGGCAGGGAGCCTTCAAAGGATGACGACGCCGTTGCTTTGCGAGCGTGTCGAGCGTCGCCATCCTCAGGAGAAGTGTGCCTCGAAGTGTGTTCGCGGCAATGTTCTCTCTGCCTTCATCTGTTTTTTAGCACAGATGGATCTCAGATTTGAAATCTCCTGCGAGATTTGAAATTTGAACCAAGTCATTTGCCGATTTCCGATTGCCAATTTCCGATTGATATCCGGGGCTGTAGCTTAGTTGGATCAAAGCGCTGCACTGTCGATGCAGAGATCGCGAGTTCAAGTCTCGTCAGTCCCGCCAAAGAACTAGTCGGCAATCGTCAATCGGAAATCGCAAATGTCTTGCGTCAGTAGCCAAAATCGGATCAAGGTACCTGCCTCTTAAGCAGGGGATTGTGAGTTCGAGTCTCACCTGGCGCACCATTTTTTCAATTAAACTTAGAAAGGAGAAAGCAAATGCCTTACAAGCAGCTATCAATCGGTGGCGCCCATATCGGGATTCTTTCGTGGGCCAACCACGATTTCAGCATTGAAGAGCAATCGATGTTGCGCAACGTTTCGCGCCTGCCATGTTTGTTCAAGCACGTCGCGCTGATGCCCGACGCGCATCTGGGCAAAGGCAGCATGGTCGGTTCGGTCATCGCGACGAAGTCGGCAGTGATTCCGGCAACAGTCGGCGTTGACATCGGCTGCGGCATGATGGCTGTTAAGACACCTTTCAAGAGCGTCATTCTCGAAGGCAAGCTGAAAGACTTGCGACTGGCCATTGAAGGAGAAATCCCGGTCGGCTTTAACGCATACAAGGAATCCGTTGATGAATCTTCATACTGGGATGGCTGGAAGGAATTCAGCGAACTTCACGAAGGTGTGCACGATCGCAAAGCGAAAGCGATGAAGCAGTTGGGCACGTTGGGCGGCGGCAACCACTTCATCGAAGTTTGTCTCGACACGGAAAACTTCGTTTGGTTGATGCTGCACTCGGGCTCACGCAACATCGGCAAAGAGTTGGCTGAACGTCACATCTCGACCGCAAAGTCGTTATGGCAACTTTCGGAACTGCCAGCTCCTGATCTGGCTTACTTCATCCAGGGCACGCCGGAATTCGCGGCGTACTGGAAAGACCTGAAGTGGGCGCAAACCTATGCGATGAAGAACCGCGAGATCATGATGACTCGTTTGTTGAAGGTCTTTAACAAAATGTTCAATCATCGCCAGCCGTTCAAGCCGGAGTTGATAGTGAACTGTCATCACAACTACGTGGCACTCGAAAAGCACTATGGCGAAAAAGTTTTCGTCACGCGCAAGGGCGCAATCAATGCCGGCAAGAACGTGTACGGCATCATTCCTGGATCGATGGGCGCGAAATCGTTCATCGTCAAAGGACGTGGTACTCCGGAGAGTTTTAGTTCGTGCTCTCACGGTGCTGGCCGCAAGATGTCACGCGGAGCAGCGAAGCGAGCCTTCACGAAGGACGACCTCGCGCGTCAGACTTCGGGTGTTGAATGTCGTAAAGACGTGGGCGTGCTGGATGAAATTCCCGGCGCCTACAAATCAATCGAAGCGGTGATGAAGAATCAGAAAGACCTGGTTAGCGTCGTCGCTGAGATCAAGCAAGTGGTCTGTGTGAAAGGATGAAGGCGGAAGGATGAAGGATGAAAGCGATCCTTCGTCAGCGCCGTCTTCATCCCTCATATTTCATCCTTATCTTTTCGGGGTGTGGTGTAACGCCAGCATCCGAGTCCTGGGAACTCGTGGCGACAGTTCAACTCTGTCCTCCCCGACCAAGCACGCATCGCCAATTAATCCACAACCAAAAGCGCGAGTCACCTTGATTCGCGCCACTCGCGGAAGTGATGTAGCCGGAAACATGCGAGTCTTTTAAATCCCGACCTGTCGGGATTCG
>DATEXA010000426.1:0-6740 GCA_035257465.1 Pyrinomonadaceae bacterium
CACTGACTTTACTGCGGGCCGCACAACGATCAAACTCGACACTGGCGGAATGTCCGATATGCCTTAGAGCTGCTTGCAAAAGTCACGTCTCTGAGTTCAGCGCCAACGGCGCGAAATATGATAGCCAGGGGCAAGCGACGAAGGAGCGCCGCCCCTGGGTGGAGATAACAAACATTTAGAAGCCCTGAAAGGGCGGAATAAGGTTGGTTCTGAATTCGAAAGACCGAAGATTGTGTTTTTGATTTCTACTGAAATGTATTTCGCCCTTTCAGGGCTTCGAGGTGATTCGGCTTTGTCCAAGGGGCGGCGCTCCTTCGTCGCTTGCCCCTGGCTATCATATGTCGCGCCGTTGGCGCTGAGTTCCCTGTAACGACTTTTGCAAGAGTCTCTTTAGCTTGTCGGTCAAGATTCGGCATCGACAAGTTGAAGCATGTCGAACAACAGAACGATATGAAAATAGCATTGATCGGATACGGAGCGATGGGTCAGTTGATTGCCGCCGAGGCGAAGAAAGCCGGCGACGAGATCGACTATGTCGCAACATCGAGACAAGTCCCCACGAGTATTGATGAGCTCGCTAACAAACTTCGCGGTCACGATGTCGCCATTGATTTCTCGATCGGTGAAGCAGTACCTCGAAACATTCAAGCGTGTTTGCTCGCAGGGGTGCCGGTCGTTGAAGGAACTACCGGCTGGAAAACTCAGGAGGAGGAGATCAAACGGCTGGTTAGAGAGAATGCCGGCACGCTTGTTTACGGCGCTAACTTTTCCATCGGCGTGAACGTCTTCTATCGAATCATAAGCCATGCGTCGCAACTCTTCAGCGCAGTCGGAGGCTACGCGCCGTTTATCGAAGAAGCGCATCACTCGCGTAAGCGTGATGCGCCGTCAGGAACTGCTTTGCGACTTCGCGACTTGATGACTGAGCATCTTGATTGCGACGTTCCCACCTCGTCGACACGTGCTGGTCATATTCCCGGAACGCATCAAGTCGGTTTTGATGCGGAGGCAGATCAAATAACACTGACGCATACGGCTCGTTCACGGCAGGGATTCGCAGCCGGTGCGCTGCTGGCCGCGCGGTGGGTTATTGGCCGCAAAGGTGTCTACGAGTTTAGTGACGTGGTGGATGAAATTCTCAAGGGTTAGGTTGGCAATTCAAGACTATCTTCTCTGCGCTTCCTCTGCGTCTCTGCGTTGGTATGTACTCGAATCTCTTACCGCTGAGACGCAGAGGATGCGCAGAGATTTAAATCAGCAATGCTTCGGAGGTGACTTATGACAATGCAGGTTGATTGGTTGAGTGGCTGTGCAACGGCACTGGTAACACCTTTCACGGCAAGTGGTGATGTCGATGTGGATCGGCTGCGAGCCTTGATTGAATATCAAATCGCCGGAGGAGTGCGACTACTGGTTCCGTGCGGTACGACCGGAGAAAGCGCCACGATGTCCGACGAGGAAGATCAGTTAGTCATCAAGACGACCGTCGAGGTCGTTCGCGGTCGTGCAAAGGTTATCGCCGGAACCGGCAGTAACTCCACGGCGGCGGCAATTCAGTATTCACAGACGGCGCGCGAGCTTGGAGCTGATGCAGTCCTATCTGTCGCACCTTACTACAACAAACCAACTCAGGAAGGGTTGTACGCACACTTTCGCGCCATTGCTGAGTCCGTCAGTGGACTCCCGGTTGTGATTTACAACGTGCCCGGTCGAACATCGTCGAACATTTCTGGCGAGACCACAATCAGGCTTGCACGTGATGTTGAGAACATCGTTGCCGTCAAGGAAGCCTCCGGAAATCTTTCGCAGATCATGGAAATCCTTCGCAGCAGGCCAGCGGGCTTTCGAGTTATTTCGGGCGATGACTCATTTACACTTGCAATCATTGCGCTCGGAGGTGACGGGTTGATCTCAGTGGCATCAAATGAAATTCCCGCGTTGATGTCTCAACTGGTTGATCTGGCTCTCGCTGGCGACTGGAATGAAGCTCGAGCATTGCACTACAGACTGCTGCCGTTGCTTGAGGCCAACTTCATTGAGTCAAGTCCCGGACCGGTCAAGGCCGCGATGGCGATGATGGGACTCATCGACGAAAACTTCCGCTTGCCTTTGGTGCCGATTCAGGAAAAGAGTCGAGCTCGTTTGCGTGAAGTTCTGATCCAGGTGGGCGTGCTCGGGGAAACGTCACATGCAACTGCGTGAAGAGATCGAGTCGATTGCCAAGCGACAACCAGGTGAGTTCACTTCAGAAAACCGAGCTGTGTTCGAGGAGTTGAAGCGCGCGCTGAATCGTGGCGAAGTGCGTGCCGCCGAGAGATCAGCGGAAGGCAAATGGCTGGTTAACTCGTGGGTCAAGCAGGGAATTCTTCTTGGCTTTCGCATGGGGAAACTCACAGAGATGTCCGGCGAGTCGGGTCTAAAGTTCTTCGATAAAGACACCTATCCGATTAGACCAACAACAAGCGAAGAAAACATTCGGATAGTTCCCGGAGGTTCCAGCATTCGCGACGGTGCTTACATCGCTCCGACTGTAGTGTGCATGCCACCGATGTATGTTAACGCAGGCGCCTATGTCGATGAGGGTACTATGATCGACAGTCACGCACTGGTTGGGTCCTGCGCGCAGATCGGCAAAAGAGTTCATATTTCTGCGGCGGCACAAATCGGCGGTGTGTTGGAGCCGGTTGGTGCTGTCCCAGTGATCGTTGAAGACGATGTGATGGTTGGCGGGAATTGCGGTGTCTACGAGGGAACGATCGTGCGCGAACGAGCTGTGCTTGCTACCGGGACAATCCTGACGGGTTCAACCCCAGTCTACGATTTGATCCGCAACCAAATCTACCAGCGAAAACCCGACACTCCACTTGAGATTCCTGCGGGTGCTGTTGTCGTTCCTGGTGCCCGTGCAATTCAGAACGAACCGGGCAGGAGTTGGGGACTTTCACTCTATGCGGCCGTCATAGTTAAGTATCGCGACGAAAAAACTGACGCAGCAGTGCAACTGGAGGACTATCTCCGTTGAAGAATTTTTCGCTGCCGAAACGATTGCAGGGAATTGAGAAGAGTGTCATTCGGCAAGTCTTCGATCGAGCATTGCCGGGAAGTTTGAATCTTGGTTTAGGTGAACCTGACCTACCTACGCCTGACGTCATCCGCCGCGCCGCAGTTCGCATTATCGAAGAAGAACAAAACGGCTACACGACTCACGCAGGGTTACCCGCGCTGCGCGACAAGATTGCTTCCGATTACCCTTACCTCGAAGGCAAGCCGGAGCGCGTGATTGTTACGGCGGGTTCCCAGGAAGCTTTGTATCTTGCATTACTGACTCTCGTTGACGAAGGCGATGAGGTCTTGCTTCCGAATCCGGGCTTTGTTGCTTATCCGACGATCGTGCGAATGGCCGGCGGCGTTTCCAACTTTTATTGTTTGCCATCGGCCACAGATTTTTCGTTCGACATAGAAGACTTTCGCCGCGCTCTAACACCGCGCACAAAGGTGGTTGTTTGTATCAGCCCCTCAAACCCAACTGGTCGTGCGCTATCAACGAACGATGTTCGAGCGCTTGCAGATGCTGTTAAAGACCAGGGTGCTTATTTGATTAGCGACGAAATCTATCGTGAGCTTTACTATGGCGAAGAGCGTCCCGAGTCCGCGTCCTCTTATTATGAGCGCACGATTGTAATTAGTGGACTGTCGAAGTCGATGAGTATGACGGGATGGCGACTCGGATGGATGGCTGGTGACCCTTCAGTAATTCAATCCGCATTAGTGTTGCATGGCTATGTCACTACATGTGCTTCTGCAGTATCACAGAAAGCGTCACTCGTTGCGTGGAGTGATGAGGCGGAACTTGCGCGAGCGGCTTTTCGGAAGACATTCAAAGCGCGACGTGATCATCTGTTGGGTTTGATTGATTCGGAGTTGGGATTGCGCGCAGTCACACCGGACGGGGCGTTCTATACAATGGTTGACGTGAGTAAGTTTGGTTCGTCGATGAAGGTAGCTGAAGCTTTCTTAGCGGAGCGAGTAATTACGGTTCCTGGATCGGCGTTCGGCAGTGAAAGTGAGGGTTTCCTGCGCGTGTCGTTTTGTGCGGACCTTGATGCGCTGGCTGAAGGCGTACGGAGAATGAAGGTAGCGCTCGCGAGTTTGTAGGGTCCTGCCGAATAAATTACCTCTTCGGCTTGCAAAATTCGGTTCTTCTCTGTGCGTTCTCTGTGTTCTCTGTGCCTCGGTGGTTGGCCAAGGTTCTTTCATTTCTCACCATCGAGGCACAGAGAACACAGAGAACGCACAGAGAAAACCAAACTGAGACTCACTAGAGTTAAAGAATTTGAACGACGGCGACGCCCAGGCAGTGCCGTCTCAACAAAATCATTATGCGAAAACTAAAAGTCGGAATACTTGGAGCAACGGGGATGGTTGGTCAGCGGTTTATTCAGCTGCTCGAGAATCATCCTCAATTTGAAATCGCGTCTGTTGCGGCGTCGGATCGTTCACAAGGAAAGCACTATGGCGATGCCTGTACATGGCGACTCGCAGGCGAAATGCCTCAAGCCGTTCGAGGGCTGAAGGTCCAGCCTCCAACTCCTCCGCTAGACTGTGATCTTGTGTTCTCAAGTTTACCTGGAGACATCGCGCGCGAAACGGAAGGAAGTTTTGCTGAAGCGGGATATCCAGTGATCAGCAATTCGTCGGCGTTTCGAATGGATGAAGACGTTCCGCTATTGATTCCGGAAGTGAACCATGAGCATCTGGGCCTATTGGAACTACAGCGCCGCCGTTATCCGTCTGGTGGTTACATCGTCACGAACCCAAACTGTTCAACGATCATGATTGTAATGGCGCTGGCCCCACTGCAAAACGCGTTCGGAGTTTCTGAAACAGTGGCGACGACGTTGCAAGCACTTTCAGGCGCAGGTTATCCCGGTGTGGCTTCACTGGACATCATTGACAACGTCTTGCCTTACATCGGCGGAGAAGAAGAAAAGATCGAGACTGAGACCGTAAAGATTCTCGGTACGTTTGCAAACGATCGAATTCAGACGGCGACAATGAAGGTGAGTGCTCAGTGTCATCGAGTAAATGTTTCAGATGGTCACATGGCTGCGGTGCGGGTGAGGCTAAAGAGGGCGGCAAAGATCGAAGAACTTCACGAAGCCTTTGCTGCGTACCGCTCTTTGCCGCAGGAGCTTGGACTACATAGCGCACCGCCATCACCGATTGTTGTTAGAGACGAGCCAGACAGACCGCAACCAAAAGCTGATCGGGATGCGGGTCAGGGGATGACAGTTACAATCGGTCGGTTGTTTCCTGATGCTGTGCTTGACTACAGGTTCATTGCGTTGAGTCACAACACAGTGCGCGGCGCGGCAGGTGCTGCGATTCTCAATGCCGAATTGTTGATTGCGAAGGGTTATTTGCCTGGTAAGTAGTCTTGGGTGCATCACGTTTTGCTATCGCGACTCAAGGTCAACTGATTCAACACGAGGTCGGGAAGGGGGCAGAGCGGTACCTTCTCAAACTTGGACCTACTCAAACCTAGCGCGCCCCCGCAGTTTTAAAGTACTCAGAGCTTGATTGAAGCATTTCACTTATTAAGGTTCCTTTTGAATTCGTCAGCACTTCTACCGGCGGGGGCGCGCTAAGTTTGCTTGTGGTGAGTTTAAAGTACTTGCGACCTCGTGTAGTTTCGCATGTTCGTTACTCCATTGGGTTCCACCTTCTGACAAATGAAAAAACTCAATCTGATTCTTCTACTCGCGCTGCTCGTTGTTAGTGCTAATAAGACATTTTCACAATCGGCGAAATCTGATAACCGAAGCGCTAAGCTCGACGAACAAGTTAAGAACCTCATCACACCTTTCAAAGGCAAAGTCAGTCTCTACGCCAAGAATCTCGATACAGGTGAAACATACGCGCTGAACGGTGACCAGCGCGTTCGAACAGCAAGCACCATCAAGATCGCAGTAATGATCGAGGCGTTTGCGCGCGTGTCAGAAGGCAAAGCGAAGTGGACTGACGAAGTCGCATTAACCAAAGAAAAGAAGGTGTCAGGGTCAGGAATACTGTTCGACTTGTCAGACAACCTTCATCTAACACTGCGCGACGCTGTCAACCTGATGATGATGCTTAGCGATAACACGGCAACGAACCTTGTGTTGGATGTATTGACTACTGATGCCGTGAATGCGCGCATGGAATCGCTGGGTTTCAAACAGATCAAGATTAATCGCAAAGTTGGAAGTGGTGGTGATAGCGCTGCCGGTAGGGATCCGGAAAACAAGAAGTACGGTCTCGGTGTCGCGACCCCGCACGAGATGGTGCAAGTTATGGAGAAGTTAGAACGCGGCGACATCATCAGTCCGGCTGTTTCAAAGGAAATGATCGAGCTGATGAAGAAAGAACAAGCGCGTTATGCGATTGGTCGGTCAATGTCGGATGTGCCGATGGCCAGTAAGTATGGTGCCCTCGATCGGCTCCGGAGCGCCGTGGGAATTATCTATTCGAAGAAAGGAAAGATCGCCATGGCGATCTCGTGCGACGATATGCCTGACATCATATGGTCTGTCGACAACCCGGCGTACCTCTTGATGTCGCAGTTGTCTGAAGTCCTGGTAAATAGTTTGGGTAAGGATTAACCCTTCGGGATCTCAAATCCCAGATCTCAGATCTCACAGATAGGGTATATCGATGTAATGGGACTGTGAGATCTGAGATCTGGGATTTGAGATCCTGAA
>DATEXA010000427.1:0-19034 GCA_035257465.1 Pyrinomonadaceae bacterium
AGAGAATACGCAGAGAAGAATTCTCAGTGTCCAAACCTCTCCTCGAGAAGCGAAATATCAGCGGGTGTCCACGATCTCGCATTGAACACATAAACTCGTCTTTGCTTGTCAAACGAAGTCCTGACTGGTTCGTCCAGCGCAACTCCATAACTGCGCCGGCATAAAGCTTCGCTAAAATCACCACCGGTGAGTAAGTTTCTGATTCGATCCGAATCAATGCCCATTCGAAAAACCATAGGTACAGCTTCGTCAACAGGAAGATCCTTCAGCCAACGATCGCCCACACAAAAAGAGGCCAGTGCGGTCATTGAGAGTGCCACGTTGTCAGGTAACTCACGCCGGAGATCTTGAAGTAGTTGACGGTAGAACGTTCGTTCCGATGTCGCCGCGTCGAAGTCAACCTGGACGGCGCTTACGTTATTGAGCTGCAGAGTTTTGCGGATGTGCTCCACGAGTTGCTTGCGCAAGTCATCCGTGAGATCAACGTGTTCGCGCGTGATCTTTTGAGACTCGATTCTAGTGACCGCAATGAGCTTCGCTCCAGGATGCAGTTTGAGTGGTTGATGACGCGGGCTGTAAACGACCTCGCCGTCTTTAAGAGTAAGTGTCTGTGCGAGAAATGCTACTCCAAAACGTTGCGGGTCGAGAAACTCAAGATCTTCCGGGCGCTCCCACGCCCAAAGAATGACTCGGGGAAAATGATTTTCATCAATGCGATTGCGAGTGGTCGTTTGCTTACAGGAATGCGAAACCAGAGCAAACAGAAAGACTGGTAAGAGTAGATAGACCCTTCTCATTTATTCATCCGCAGATTTAGGCAGATTCACTTCAAAGCGTTCGGTTCTGTATCTCTTGGTAAAACAAATCTGCGTAATCGGCGTAATCCGCGGATGATCATTCTTTCTTAGGGCGGGATTGTGGGAGAGATTCAACCTAGTTCTTCAACGTACTTGCTAACTCGGCTTTTCCTGTGGCCTGTTCACGTGCGTGGTAGGACGATCGCGTTAATGGACTCGATTCCACATGATGAAATCCCATCGACATTCCAATCTCACGCCAACGCGCAAACTCTTCCGGAGTTATGTAGCGTTCGACCGGTAACCGACGGGCATGAGGCTGCAGGTATTGCCCAATAGTCATGATGTCGCAAGAAACCGCTCGCAGGTCCCTCATCAATTCCACAACTTCATCAAACGTCTCACCAAGACCAACCATGATTCCGCTCTTAGTCAACATGCCACGTCCCTCACGATCACGACGAAGAGCAGCACGCTGAAGCAGAGTCATCGATTGCTGATAGACAGCATCTGGTCTAACGCGTCGATACAGCCGAGCGATAGTTTCGGTGTTGTGGTTCAAAACGTCTGGTTCGGCATCGAGCACGGTATTGAGTGCTGCCTCATCGCCGTTGAAGTCAGGAATCAACACCTCAATCTTGCAATCCGGATTCATCGCTCGCACTTGCCGAATTGTTTCGGCCCAATGTGCCGCGCCACCGTCTGACAAATCGTCACGATTGACTGAGGTGATCACTGCATGAGCCAGGTCCAGGTGCTTAACAGCTTCGGCGACGTGACGTGGCTCTTCCGGGTCGAGACTTCCTGGTTGTCCTTTGCCAACCGCACAAAAGCCACAGTGCCTTGTACAAATGTCTCCAGCGAGCATGAAAGTCGCAGTGCGATCAGACCAGCATTCGAAGATGTTTGGACAACGAGCTTCCTGGCAAACCGTGTGGAGATTTAGTCCTTCGATCAACTGAAGGACATTGTTTTGGTTCGTCGGGTCACCGAGGCGAATTCGCAGCCACTCGGGTTTTGGCTGACGGATTTTTTGATTGTTCGAGACAACAGGAAGTTCGCGGGCCAATTGATTTACCTCTAAATAGATTCTACACGCGAGTGGGTGTTTAGCAGAAACGGAGGAGATTTCTCTGCGCCTTCTCTGCGTACTCTGCGTCTCAGCGGTTGAAATGTCCTCGAATCTTTTACCGCGGAGACGCAGAGAACGCAGAGAAAGCGAAGAGAATTTCTAAGAGATTCACAGGTAACTCCAATCAGGCCTCCGCAATTACGCGTGACAGCACTGAACCATCGATGTTTCCGCCCGACAAGACTACACCAACCTTTTGCACGTCAGCTGGCAGTTTTCGGAACATTACGGCGGCGGCGGCGGCGACGCCCGAAGGCTCGACCAGGACCTTCATCCTGAACAACATGAATCGAATGGTTTCCAGTATCTCATCATCGGAAACAGTCAAAACGTCTTCGGCGAGTCTTTGCACAATCGGAAAGGTCAACGCGCCTGGGATCTGAACGCGTAGACCATCGGCAATTGTAGGCGGCGGCGGAATGGACACTCTTTCGCCCTTCTTGAACGATTGGCGAGTGTCGTCTGCGGTATCAGGCTCAACCGGAAAACAACGAATATCAGACTTCATTTCCTTCGCTGCCGTGGCCACACCCGCAAACAAACCTCCGCCACTACATGGCGCGAGCAGACAATCGAGATCAGGCACATCCTCCAGAAACTCGACTCCGCATGTTGCCTGCCCGGCGAGTATCAGAGGATCGTCGTAGGGAGGGACCATGACTAAACGCTCCCGCTCAGCCAGGTTGAGTGCGAACTTCTCGCGATCCTCTTTGTGACGATCATAGAAGATGATCTCGGCGCCGTAGTCCCGAGTTGCCGCAACCTTCATTCTGGGAGCGTCATCGGGCATGGCGACTACAACTCGAACACCTGCCTCACTACCTGCCAGCGCCACCGCCTGCGCATGATTGCCGGAGGAAAACGCGACGATGCCGCGTTGCTTTTCTTCGGGCGTGAGTGATTGAATCTTGTTTGTAGCGCCCCGAATTTTGAAAGCGCCGGCGCGCTGCAAGTTCTCACACTTAAAGAAAACTTGTTTGCCGGCAACTTCATTAAATAGCCGGGAAGTTATTACTGGAGTTCTATGAATCCGCGAAGAAATGCGCTCGCGGGCCGCTTTAATAGTTTCAATTGTCAGCATGTTTTAGTTTTAAAAATGGGTCCACAAGATTGGGTAGCTCACGCCAGCAGCGGTACCGGCTCATCAATTGAAGTCATCATCTCAAACACGTCGCCGAAGTTCGCAATCAATCGATCTTCAACCACGCTTAACTCAGTTACATTTCCGAGTAACTCTTCCATCGAGGTAACAGGTTCACCCTCGCACGCAATTATCAAATCGAAATAACTCAGATCCGTATTCACGTTCAGCGCGAAGCCGTGCGTCGTCACCCACCGAGCTATGTGCACTCCGATCGCAGCAACTTTTCCGCGTTGTGTATGGACTCCGGTTAGTCCTTCGATGCGAAAGGCATCGATGTCAAAGTCAGCCATCGTACGAATCAAGACTTCTTCGAGATCCCGCACATAGCGGTGAACATCTTCACGATCGGGACTCAACTTGATGACGGGGTAACCAACAATTTGTCCAATACCGTGGTAGGTCACTTTTCCGCCACGATTCGTCTCGTACAGCATCACCTCACGCGCTTTCAGCTCACTTTCATTCAGCAAAACTGACGCAGTGTCGCCTCGTCTTCCGATAGTCAGTGTATGAGGATGCTCCAGCAACAACAGCGTGTCTGGCCGTTGGCCACTCTTTACCAGGTGCTCAGTCTGTTTTTGAACATTTAGTGCAGAAGCGTACTCAACGCGACCCAACCTTTGGACCAAAAGCTTTCTTTCATTCATCATGCAACCAGATCGTTATGATTTTGCGTTATTCTAACAGGACGATAGTCAGAATTGGAGTTCAGGAAGTTTGTAGGGTCTTGTTCTCCGATACCCCACATCGGAACGAACATTAGTCCCCTGGCGTGTTATAAACATAAACCTCAACACGAACTATGATTTAGTACAGACCTCAAGTTCCCTGTGAGGACAGACCATCAGAGGAGAGACAACTTGAAACGCACGATATTGATTTTACTCCTAATCGCATGTTTAGCACCTGGCACATTGGCCCAGTCGAGGAAACGATCGTCCAGATCCAAGTCGAGTGCGACCAAATCCAAGTCGAGTGCTGCAGCAGAAACTCAACGAGTGGCCGCGGCAAGAACTGCCGGCGCATCAAGGGTAGCTGACCAAATCAAGTTCCTTTCGAAGTTCGTCTATTTGCTCGGTGGCGCTGCGAGCAACATGGCGGCAGTGGATGAATCCATAAAGCGCAACCCAAACCCTGAATTAGAAAAACAGAACGAGCAGGCGAAGGCGAGAGTCAAAGGCAATGTCACGGGCTTCCGCGAAGCTATGGACAAGTTGGAAATTGACTTTCGCACAACACCCGAACTTCAGCCGTACTACATCAAACTCGCCGGCGTGGCCGCGGGTACGTCGACTGCCGAACAACAAGCCGGAAATAATCAGTTTGATGCGGCCGGACGTTCACTACTAAATGTGGTAAACCGTTTGACTGATGTGTTGTTCGCGATGAGGCAATAAAAAGATCTCAGATTGCAGATCTCAGATCTCAGATTGAAAAACCTTATAAATTAACCCGGTCTTAAAATCTGAGATCTGAGACCTGCAATCTGAGATCTATTTTTCTTTCTTCGCGTAGAAACCCTGGCGAGCACGCACTCGTGACTGCGGGCGCGTGGGAACTGTCACCTGAATTCGACGAAACTGGCCTGTCGGAACGTCCGCGTTTGCATAGTACTGAATCAAGTATTGCCCTCTGAGCTCAGCCGCAACCTGCCTGAATACAACTTCGAGATCCCTATCACCGTCTGGAAGAAACGCAGTGCCTCCGCTCGCGTCTGCAACTGTAGTCATCCCTGTTTGCGCACGCATGGCGATTTGGTTGAGCTTGACGGAAAGCCCACCAGGGTTAATTGAGTAGAAGGTTGCGTCAGCTTTCAAAACTGCCTGCTGCACAGCTGCCACTGCGCGACGATGCTTTTCCTGAAGTGCCACCAGTGAAGAAGCAGCGGTGGGCTCACCCTTGAGGTTTGCGCGCGCTTCCGCGACTGAAAGCGATCTAATGCTTTCACTAAAGTTGTCGTCACCATCTGAAATAACAACGATAACCCTTCGATGACGTCCCGGAGAATTCTCAGTCAAATACTTTGAGGCAGCGATAACAGTGTCGTAAAAGGCCGTCGGTACCGAAGACGTGGCAGCAGGAATGGACACCATCTTTGCTGCTGCAATTTCGGCAGAGGCGAGCGGTTGAACCAGCGTCGGCTGGGCCGCGATTGTATATATCGCTGCCGTATCGACGGGCTTCATCACAAGTCTCAAGAACGATGCAGCGGCATTCTGTTGGAACGCAAAAAAGCCTTTTTGACTCACACTACTAGAGACATCGAACAAGATCGCGATGTCGAGCGGCACTTGCTCAGGATCGCCGATCTCAGCAATCTCCTGCTGTTTGCCTTCTTCTTCCAAATGAAAATCAGGAATCTGCAATCCCTGGATGGGCTGGCCCTGGGTATCAGTCACTGAAACTGGAACCATGACGAGGTTTGAAGTAACCCGAACTACGTCGAGCACCTCTTGCTCAGGAGGTTTCGGAGTGGGTGTTGGTTTCGCCTTCCAGGGTGCAGGCGGCGGTGGAAGAGTTTGTTGGGCCGATATGTTAACGGGACAAACAAAAATGGCCAGCAATCCTAAGGCGAATGCCAGCCACAATAATTTTCTCAAACTTTGTCTTTTCATCGTCGAGCCTCGCATCACGCCGCCAGTTTAACGGCTTTCGTTCTCTTTAACCTACCGTTACGCTGACGGCATGATTCTTGGCTCTTTGGTGCGAGGTAAACCTCGTGGAGATGCACCATGGGGTGCAACTCCACTCAAGACTTAGTTGCCGCTTCCCGAAGTTCCCGGGTTCATCGCCGGTGCAGGAGAGGTCAAGCCCTTATTAACGAGCAGCTTGATTTCCACGCGACGATTTTGTGCACGACCTTCCTTCGACTCGTTGTCCGCAACCGGGTTCGTTTCGCCATAACCGAAAGGCGTCACGATACGTCGAAGCGGAATATTGTGGCTCTCGACCAGATAACGAATCACTGCATCTGCACGTCGAGCGCTCAATGCCTGGTTGAGTTTAATACTGCCATTTGAATCGGCATAACCCGAAACTTCGAGAACATACCCCTTGGCGTTCAATGCCTTGGTTGCGATGTCATCGAGTTTTGTCTTCGAGTCTGGATCCAGCACAGCACTACCGCTCTTGAAGTTCACGGCGGCTACAGTCTGTGGCTCGTAATCGTCGAGCGCGGAAATGCGGTCGTTCGTTGCGTTGACGCCTGCAACTGCTGCATCAGCGGTTGCCTGAGCAGCCTTGGCGCCACCACGTGCGGCGTTGGAAACTGCTGCCAGTTCATCCAACTGTCCGGAGAGACGCTGCGCATTTGCTTCGATCTGGGTAATTTTTTGTTCAGAGTTGGTGGCTCGATCTTCTAGTGGTGTTGCTCGCGACTCAACTGCTCGCGCGGTTTTAAGATCTTGTTCACTGAAGCGAATCTTTTCGGCAGCTAGTTCGCCTGATCCATTGCCACGACCTTCAACTTCGAGATTAAGTCCGCGAAGAATGTTGGTCTGCGCATAGTTTGTTCCACCGCGTAGGAATCCGCCGTTGGTTTTTACGCTGGTAGCATCCGACAGGCGTACAACGGTATCCACGCCATTCATGTCGCGAACCGTGAACGTGTCGGCATCACGTCGTGTTACTACGCCTTTTACCTTCATCTTTTGTCCGCTGACAACAGTGCGCGAGCCGCTTGTACTCGTTTTGTCTTGCGCAAAAGCCGGGGAGGCTGAGAAGACCAAGAGGCAGGTAGTAAGCACTGCCGGGGCAAACAACTTATGTTTAGTGAATACCATCGATTTACTCTCCTTCTTGTTAGCTAAAATCTGCGCCAACATGGCGCCTTCAACTGATCTCCCGCTTTCAACCGTCGGCGAAGTTGCGATCAAGTCCACCGTGAATTTGTGCGGTGACAACTCTTTAGACCTTGCCAGAACCGAAGTCAATAGGCTCTGGCATTCATCATCTAATCACCACTGTATCGCAATAACGGGCCCGATTGTTAACAAAAAAGCGGTAACGATCATAACAATGTTCGTTACCGCTCTGTGTAAATTTAGTTAGAAATCTAAAAAGATCAGGGTCGTTAGTGGGCGATCAACCATCGCTATTTCCCAGAGATTCAAGCTGACGACCTTGGTCCAAGATACCCAGGACTCCCTGCTACAGTGAAAAATCACCTGCCTCAAGCTGTTCTTTCACAAAGGCGAGAAAGCGTTCCGCGTCGGCGCCATCGATTACCCGGTGGTCAAAGCTCAAAGCAAAGTAAGCCATCCAACGAATACCGATAAAATCGTCGGCGTCCGGTGTCGTAAGCACCTTCGCGCGTTTTTCGATCTTTCCGACGCCGAGTATCGCGAGTTGTGGCTGATTGATAATTGGCGTTCCGAACAGGCCACCAAACACACCTGGATTCGTGATAGTGAACGTGCCCCCGGTTACTTCGTCCGGTTTCAGTTGTTTGGTTCGTGCACGGTCAGCTAAATCGTTTGCTGATCGGGCCAGACCTGAAATGCTCAAATCGTCGGCGCGCTTGATGACTGGAACGATTAGTCCCCAATCCAGTGCTACAGCCATGCCCAGGTTGATGTCCTGCTTGTAGATGATCTGATCGCCACTGACCTGCGCATTGAAAATTGGAAACTTGCGCAAAGCCTTGTTCACTGCTTCGAAGATAAAAGGCATGAACGTCAGCTTCGTACCTGTCCGCTGATAGAACTCATCTCGGTGGGCGTCACGAAGTTTTGCAATTCGCGTCATGTCGATCTCATAGACCGTGGTGACGTGCGCGGATGTACGTCGAGACATAACCATGTGCTCGGCGATCTTTTTGCGCATCACGCTCATTGGTTCGACACGATCACCCGCGATTGGCTTTGGGGCTGGTGGGGCTGGAACGTCTGTCGGAGGTTGAACCGGTGGTCGAGGCGTTTCGATCGCAGGGATAGCTACGGCAGGTCTGGCAGATCCGGATTCAATAAAACTCAAAATGTCGTTCTTGGTTACGCGCCCACTCACTCCGGTTCCTTCCAGGTTGCGTATATCAACACCATGCTCCTGCGCTATCTTGCGAACGAGTGGACTCGATTTTGTTCGCCGGAGATCGTCTATGGTTTCAGTCTCCAATTGTGCGCGAGCACCTGTAGCCCTGGTCTCAACAACCGGTTGCGCTGGTGATGTAGGAGCGACTTCAGGAGCTTTTGCCTGCGGCACTGGCGCTGGAGGCGGTGCCGGTGGTGGCGTTGCCTCAGCTTTTGGTGCCGGCGCCGGTTCTTCAGCTGGTTTAGCAACCGATGCTGCCTGACCCGACGAATCACCATCCAAAACCGCAACGACGACATTCACTTCAACCGTGTCACCTTCTTTGTAGCGAACTTCTGTCAGCGTTCCAGCCGCGGGCGAGGGGATCTCGGCGTCGACTTTGTCAGTCGAAATTTCGAAAAGCGGTTCGTCACGTTCGACACGTTCACCAACCTTCTTCAACCACCTGGTAATTGTTCCTTCCGCGATGGACTCACCCATCTGCGGCATGACTACTTCAGTACTCATCTTCTCTCCTGGTTTTCGATATGTCCGATATGCCTTAGCTTGTCGGACCATTGGCTACGAAATATTAACTGTTCCCCGACAAGCTGAAGCGTATCGGACACTAATACGCGGCCAACTTCCTCGCTGCCGACACAACATCACCTGTCTGTGGTAAATAGTAATCTTCCAAAGGTGGCGAATACGGTACCGGTGTATCGATTGACGCAACGCGAATCACTGGTGCATCCAGCCATTCAAAGGCTTCTTCGGCGATCAGGGCAGCAATCTCACCCCCGATACCGCCGGTTCGCGAAGCCTCATGCAACACCATCGCACGACTGGTCTTTTTCACGCTGGCCAGTATCGAAGCTTTGTCGAGTGGCGCCAAAGTTCGTAAGTCTAAAATTTCGACGTCAAGTCCTTCCTTTTCCAACTCCTCGGCAGCATCAAGAGCCGTCAATACCATAGCCCCGAATGTGATGATCGAAAGATCGCGACCTTCGCGAACGACGCGCGCCTTACCGATTTCAACGATGTAGTCGTCGCTCGGCAGTTCTTCGCGCAGACGCGGCAACCTGTAAAGCTTTTTGTGTTCGAAGAAAAGTACCGGGTCTGGATCTCGAATCGCTGCCTTGATGAGGCCTTTCGCGTCGTACGCTGTTGAAGGCTCGACAATCTTGAGACCAGCGGTGTTCAGAAAGAATGACTCGGCATTCAAAGAGTGAAACGGGCCAGACCGGACGCCGGAACCACATGGCCCACGAAAGACTGCGGGAATTCCAGCCCCCCAACGATACCGGCACTTAGCCGCATAGTTTGTGAGCAAGTCGAAGCCGGCCGAGATAAAATCGATGAACTGAAACTCAGCAACAGGACGCATGCCCATTAGTGCAGCACCACACGCTGCTCCCACGATCGCCGCTTCAGAGATGGGAGTGTCGACCACGCGATCCTTGCCAAACTCATCGAGCAGTCCATCCGTAACCTTGAACGCGCCACCGTAAGCACCGACGTCTTCGCCAATAACGAAGACTGTTGGATCACGTTCCATTTCTTCCCAGATGCCCTGGCGAATTGCTTCAACCAGGGTTGCTGGGCCACCACGTTCGGGGCGGGCTGATTTGTGCTCTTTCTTTACTGCGGTTGACATAAAAATTAAATTGGTTTTTGGTCACGGGTTTTTGGTCTTCGTCTTTAGCTCTCATATTCGGTATTACAAAGACCGAAGGCGAAGGCCTAGTTCTCCAGTACTTTCGGACGAAATGCCGGCGGCACTACACTGTTGTCGTAAACACGATACGCGGCTTGTTCGGCCTCGGGCAGTGGTGATGATTCCGCCCACGCACAGTCCTCGTCGATTTCGCGGGCCACGTCGACAACAATCTCATTCAGTTTTTCTTTTGTCGTGACCTTCCGGCCTAGCAAATACTTTTCGAATCGATCGATCGGATCGTTGTGCGTTTCCCACCATTCGATTTCGCCGTCCGCGACGTAACGCTGGTCGTCGTGCTCCGCATGACCTTTACGTCGATACGTCTTCGCTTCAATCAGAACGGCGCCGCCGCCGCCACGCGCGAACTCTGAGGCATGTTTCGTGACTTCATAACAACCGACCACGTCGTTGCCGTCCACTATGTGCGCAGGAATTCCGTAACCCGCTGCTTTCTCCGCCAGGTCGCGACACGCAGTTTGCAAACTGGTTGGGGTGGAGTACGCGTAGTGGTTGTACTCAGCAACAACGATCAATGGCAGACGCTGAACCGCTGCAAAGTTGAGGCCTTCGTGAAAGGCTCCAGTACTCATGCCGCCGTCGCCGATGTATGCAACCGCGACAAAGTCCTTCTTCAGCATACGCGCACCGAGCAACAAGCCTGTCATGACAGGAATCATGTCGCCAAGATGCGAGATTGGGCCAATAAATCCCTTTTCCATATCTCCAAAATGAATGTTGAGATCTCGGCCGCCCGAAGGTCCCCAGGCTTTCGCCATGTATTGCGCAAAAATATCCCGAGGACGAATTCCCTTAACCAGCACGGCTCCCAGGTCACGAATCAGCGGCGTGATGAAATCATGTGACTGAAGCGCGTATGCGGTTCCGACAGCTGTTGCTTCCTGTCCGAGAGAACGAAAGACACCGCCAACTACTTTCGTTTGCCGGTAAAGGTTCACCAAACGCTCCTCCACCAATCGCGTTAACTTCAGATACCGATAGAGCTCCAGCATCTGATTTGGCCTAAGTGTAGTATCACTGGAGCAAGTTAAGACTTTGCCATCGGCAGGTTTGTGCAGCGCGTATTTGGTACTTACTCGCATCTGAAAGCGAGGCTGGGGCGGACGCCGACGCCTGTGAGGTTTCTTGTTTGGTCCGGGTTTTAGGGGTTGATTGGGCATTAGATATGTATTGTCATGTCGTGCACGCCTTCGGCCGCTTCCATGACTGCTTCAGAGACGGTTGGATGAGCATGCATTGTTCTTCCAAGTTCGTCAGCCGTGGATTCAAGTTGCATGGCGACACAGGCTTCAGCGATTAGTTCCGTAGCATGCGGGCCAATGATGTGTACGCCAAGAATCTCGTCGTATTTCTTCTCGCCCACAATTTTTACGAAGCCTTCTTCTTCTCCAATGATCCGCGCTTTACCGGAAGCCGAGAAGGGAAACCTGCCTACTTTCACGTCGTATCCTAGTTCCCGAGCTTTAGCTTCGGTCAAACCAACCGACGCAACTTCTGGATCGCAGTACGTACAATTCGGCACCAGTCTCAGGTTGATCGGCCGTACATCGCTCTTTCCGGCCAAATGCTCAACGGCGACAATTCCTTCCTTTGAAGCGAGGTGCGCAAGCAACGGCGTGGGTACGACATCGCCAATGGCGTAGACACCCTTTTCAGCAGTCTGCTGATACTCATCAACTGTGACGAACCCGCGGTCAACTTTAATCTTCGTTCCTTCGAGTCCAAGACCTTGGGTGTATGGCATTCGGCCAACAGCAACCAACAACATCTCCGCTTCTAAAGTCACCGTCTCGCCTTTACCAGTCTTACCGGTTACACGCACACCCGTCTCAGTTTTTTCGAGCTTCTCGAGTTTTGTATCAACGTGTGCCTTGATCCCTCGCTTGCGGAAACTTTTTTCCAACTCTTTCGAAACTTCTTCATCTTCGAGCGGTACCAAACGAGGCAACAGTTCGACAAGGGTCGTATCTGCGCCAAAGCGCGAATACACCGAAGCAAACTCAACGCCTACTGCTCCCGATCCCATGACTATTAGCGACTTGGGAACGTCTTTTAGTTCCAGGATGTGATCACTGTTAACAACCTGCTTTCCATCCGTCTCGAATCCAGGTATTGGCCTAACCACTGAGCCAGTTGCAATGATGATGTTCCTGGTTTCGATCGTTTGCTTCTTACCTTCGGCGTCAGTGATTTCGACTTTTCCTGGCAAGGCAAGCTTGCCCGTACCCTTGAACACCGTCACTTTGTTCTTCTTCATTAGGTACTCGATGCCCTTGGAGTTCTTAAGAACAACTTTCTCTTTTCGTTTTTGCACATCCGCGAACGCCAATTGAATTCCGGATGCCTGAACCCCAAAGTCGGCGGCATGTTGCATCTGTTCGTAGACGTGGGCCGACATGAGCATTTGTTTGGTAGGGATGCAACCGCGCAGTGTGCAGGTCCCGCCAAGACGTGTATCTTTCTCAACGATAGCGACCTTGAGGCCCAACTGTCCGGCACGTATAGCGGCGACATAGCCGCCGGGTCCGCTGCCAATGATCGTCACGTCAAACTGTTCGTTAGCCAATGTAGATAGTTCCTCTCGTCAAAGCAGTAATGGATAAAGCGACGAGATGGTGGCGATGGGGTGCAATCACGCGGGTGCTCGTCACTTCAAAAGCAGATCTGGGCTCGTTCATTGAAAGACGGGCATTATAATCATTTGCTACGCGGCGACCAAACAGACGGTTGTTCGTAATGTCCGATATGCTTCAGCTTGTCGGAGGGGATCTCGTAATGACTGACGAACTGAGACCAACGCCTTCCGACAAGCTAAAGCTTGTCGGACAATGAGGGAAAACCATGAAACACTCTGAAGGGTTCTTAAAGCTTGTAAACGCAGCGAAGAGTCGAATCCGGGAAGTATCTGTTGCTGAAACGCTCGGGCGATTGAAATCGAACCCACAGGCGAAACTAGTCGACGTCCGTGAGGATCACGAATGGGACGAAGCGCATGCGGCCGGTTCGGTCCATCTGAGCAAAGGCATTATTGAGCGTGATGTGGAAGTAACCATTCCTGACAAAACAACTGAAGTAATCTTGTACTGCGGCGGCGGATATCGTTCGGCCCTGGCTGCAGACGCTCTGCAAGAGATGGGGTACACCAATATCTTTTCAATGGCTGGCGGCTGGAAAGCGTGGAAAGAAGCCGGTGCTAACATCGAGCCTGGTGACTGACTCAACCACCGTTCGAACGAAAGAAAAAGGGCGTGCCTGTTTTAAGGGCACGCCCTTTTCGTTGCTTTAAGTTCAGTACTAGAACTCGAAGCGTACAGCTAGTTGCACCTGGCGTTCGCGGAAGAGCGTGCTGTCCGCGCCAGTAACACTCAGGTAGCCAGAGGGACCACCACTGAAGTTCAGGAAGGGCCTGGGTGACGCGAGCGTGCCGCTAGTATCTATCGAATAAATCGTACTGCTGACAGCAGTGACTAGCGTTCGATTGAAGATGTTGAATCCTTCTGCAAGCACCTCGATTTTCGTTCCCTCAGTAATGGCGAACCTTCGGGAAACTCTCATGTCGGCGTACCAAATATTCGGCTGCTTGACTGCATTGCGAGGCAAGAAGGCAAACCGTGTCGAACCTCCAGAACCGTTAATTCCACCGCCAGGGGTTCCCTGGTTGATTCCGAAGTTGTTTGCTGGACTCATTGTATTTGAGATGCTCGGAGTGATTCGTTGACCCGAGAACGCGTTGAAGATCGGTGCCAGTGTCCAGCCGTTCAGGATTGCACGAGCGGTGTCGTTGTCAGTCTTGAAATTGGTGTTGTAGACAAGACTGGCTACAAACTTTTGCCTGCGATCGAACGAGGACAATGCATTCTCATTGTGCTGGTCAAAAGCATTGAATGGCAGGTTGTTTGAGGTGAATGTCACTGAACTCTGTCCGTTGTCAAAGGCACGCGAGTAAGTGTAGTTCGTTTGGAACTGTAAGCCGGCTGTTAAGCGCCGGTTCGCTTGAAGGACCAGCGCGTTGTATTTCGAGAATACATCGCTGCGCACTTCGGTGATTTGGGCAAAGTTGGTATTCGGACGAGCACCAAGGAACAATGGAGTTTGCCACTGTACGCCGTTGTATGGTCCGCCCACCGTAGTGAAGGTACCCCACTGTGTTGGTGCGTTCAGGTTGGTGTCGACGAAGTTGGGCAACGAGTTTCCAAAGCTGCCCAGATACGAAGCTGACACCACTGTGTTGCGAGCGATCTCGCGTTCAACCACGATGTCGAGCTGATGAATCTGTGGCAACTGGAAATTGCTAGCGAAGTACTGCACGGCAGGAGCCGGTAAGGGTCCTGTCCCGAGGAGCTGCGGATAGACTGGAGCAGCCGCATTGCTTGCGAGAATGCCGATCTGTCTCTGTGCCTTGTCAACGCCTACTCCTGTATTAACGAGGGTGTTATAGACAGTCGAGTTGATAACGCGACCGTAATAAAGACCCCAGCCACCGCGCAGGCTCGTTTTCCCGTCGCCCGTAAGGTCATACGCGAAGCCGATACGTGGGCCAAAGTTGTTGCGGTCACTAACCTTATTGCTTGTCTGAGGCAACGCAGGATTTACGGCGAGGGGATCTGGATTCCGCTGGTATTCGTAACGCAAACCCAAATTCAACGTTAATCTTGGCGAGATTCGCCAGTCGTCCTGCACAAAGAAATTAAAGTCGGTCGTCTTCATCGTCAAACCCAGGACTCCGAGACCCTGGTTGTAATTGCCACCATAACACCGTCCCACGGTGCGCGTGCTGCTGTAGCACTGAGTAGTATTGTTTATTCCACCACTTGTAGCGAAGTTGGTGTAATCGATGATGAAGTCGCCGAGCCCGGCATAGTAGTTAATCGCATTTGCGTTTCCGGTGTAATTAAACTCGCCACCAGAGAAACGCAGATTGCTGATGATGTCCTTAACCAAATTAATATCGCCACCAAATTTCACGCTGTGGTTTCCGACAGGCATGGTAACGGTGTCGGCAAACTGCCATCGCCGTTCATCCGGGAACGCCGCACGTTCAAGAAACTCGGGGATGCCAAACGTGAATCCATTACCGATAAATGTTTGAGGCGATCTTCCGCCTACAGAAGTCGTGGGCTCGCCAGGTAGTGGCCGCTGGCTGAACTGAAACTCATTATCCCGACCCCACTGGAAGCGAAACTCGTTTAGGAGCGTTGGGGAAATTGTTGACGCGAGGCGCGCATTCAACGAATCGATGTTTACACCGTCATCGCCAAAGTTGTCTTTTGCGCGTTGGTTAATAGCCTGGGTTTGAATGCCGGCAGGCGAGTCCCAGCGCAGATTATTGTAAGTAACGGTCAGCGTGTTCTTTTCGTTTATGTTCCAGTCAACTTTCGGGAAAAACAACTTCTGATCACCCGTTCGAGGAACTTCACCAGAAAGTCCGTTAAGGAAGTTCAGTACGTTGGACACCTGACCACTCGTTAGGCCCTTACCAACGGCCAAACTACCTGTTCTCAAATTCGTTGCTGTGGCCGCAGACGCGCCAAACGCGGGACAAAACACCTGACTGCCAGTCGCAGCTGCCGTTGTTACCACCGCTCCGCGCGGCGCAGTCAGAGCGCAAGCGTCGGCGCGGTTCAAAAAGTCGAGCGCCGTAAAAGTTGAGACACCTGGGAAATTTCGGTTTTGCTGATCATAGCTAAAGAAGAAGAACGCCTTATCTTTAACAATTGGCCCACCAATGGTGCCGCCAAACTGGTGACGAACATCCTTCGCCTTGAAAGCTACTGGAGTGAAAATGCCGCCTACGTTTTGCGTGATGAAGCTGCGAGGATTACGAGCTCCCCACTTGTTATTGCGTTGGTAGTAGAAGGCCCCACCATGAAACTCGTTCGTTCCACTCTTGGTGACGGCGTTTACAACACCACCCGCCGAGCGACCGTACTCAGCAGAGTAGCTGGAAGTATTTACCTGGAACTCACGAATAGCAGCCTGGCTGATTGAGTAGCTGATACGAGTTCGGCCGCGTTCCTCTGCAAAGAACGCCTGGTTGTTATCACCGCCATCGATAGTGTTGTTGTTCAGCAGACCCGAGATTCCGCGGAAGCTGATCAAGCCGAACGTGCCATCAGGCACCGCACCTGGTGTAAGCAAAGCAAAGTTTGACCAGCGGCGACCGTTAATTGGCAACTCATTGATCGACGTTTGATTCATATTGCTCGAAAAGTCTTGCTGACTCGTATTGATTACTGGAGCCTCGGCAGTGACGTCGACTGTGCCGGTTACCTGCCCAATCGAGAGTCCTACCTCGAGAGGCGTTTCGCGGCCGACCTCAACCACAACATTTTCCTGCGTCAACTGGGTGAAACCGGAAGCGTCGATGGTTACCGCATATTTTCCAGGCTGAAGGTTCGGCACCTTGAAGCGACCTGTATCATCAGTCGTAGCGGAATCTTCCTTATTGGTATCAGTGTTACGGACTTTGACGGTAGCTCCGGGCACCATTTCTTTATTTGGATTCTGAACCACACCGCCAATTGCGCCTGTGGTTGTTGATTGCGCCATGGTAAGCGCACTCAAACCGAGCACTAGGACGAACACATAAAAGAGCTTTGCAATTTTCGACATACTGGGGAACTCCTTACGCAATTTGGTGAAATATTGAAGACGCTTGAACCTGACGAGTAACGTTCTTCGGTGAACAGTGAATCAACCTTTAGATGGCAACTCTGAAGAAAGAAAAATTAGCTGATTGAACGCGTTTTTCTATCACGCTAACCAACCTTAAAGCAAGGTCATTTGCCTTTCGTGAGGATTAATTTTATGTGACTCAAAGTACGCAACAGTACGCAACTAAAAACCCAAAAGAGTCTGGACAAAACACAACGGGCGTACCCTTTGAAAGAATACGCCCGCTGAGATATTTCATCCCTGGAAATTAAAACTCGAAACGTGCGGCAAACTGAATTTGCCGTTCTCGGAAGAAAAAGCCATTCGAGAGATCGCTGGGCGTTCCGAACGTTGGATCGAATGTAGCGTTCACGTTCGAACCGGAAGTCGAGACCACATACATTCGGTTGTTAACACCAGTAACCTGTGTACGGTTGAAGATATTAAAGCCCTCTGCAAGCAGTTCGATCTTGGCGTTCTCATGAATCGTAAAGCGACGTGAGAGACGCATATCAACGTACTTGACCGACGGTGCGTGGAAAGCGTTGTTGGGCAACAACGCGAACCGGAGCGAACCATTCGAACCATTAATTCCACCCGCTGGACTGGCACCGAAAACAGCCGAAGGACTAAAGCTGTTTGTGACAGGCGCATAGCGGAATCCTGAGAACATATTGACGATCGGAGAGATCGTCCATCCGTTTAGGACTGCCGCGCTCGCACCCTTCAGGTTTGTAAAGTTAGTGTTGTAGACAACACTCGCCACAAACTTATGGCGACGGTCGAATGGTGATAGGCCGTTGTCGAGTTGGGCATCGAAAGGATCAAACAGAGCCGAGAAGCCAGGTGTGAACGTCGCTGAACTTTGCGATCCACCGTTGTCCTGCGCTCTAGAGAGAGTGTAGCTGCTCTGGAATTGCAGACCATTTGTCAGGCGACGGTTTACCTGCAAGACCAGCGCATGATATTTCGTCGAGACGCTGTCGCGAATCTCGAGAATATTGCCGAAGCTCGTGTTTGGTCTTGCACCCTTATAATAAGGGAATGCCCAGACGCTTCCGGCTGACGGGCCATCCAGAATATTTATTCTTCCCTGGCCAGTTGGAGGATTCAGGTTCGTATCAACGAAAGTCGTCAGGTGGCTGCCAAAGCTAAACAGGTAACTGGCTGAGACTACCGTATTGCGTGCAATCTCTCGTTCAAAAATCAGGTCACCCTGGTGGATGAGCGGATTTTGAAAACCCTGCTTAAAGTAATTGACACTCGCTGTACCCGCAGGCGCCGAGGCCAGGATGTTTGGAAAGATTGGAGCCGTTGGATTGCCAGCAGGGTCCGTAGCAACCGTGCAAAGCGTCGAACTGCAATTCGCCGGCACCGAGCTCACGGTCTGACCAGTTGAAAGTCCCGTATTAATGAGCGAGTTAATTATGATCGTGCCATTGATTCGCCCATAGTAAATTCCGTAACCACCGCGCAAGCTCGTCTTGCCATCTCCAGTCAAATCCACTGCAAAACCGATTCTTGGACCAAAGTTATTCTTGTCACTTGGTTTGTTGGCGGTCTGCGGTAAAGCCGGATTCACAAGGAATGGCTGGGGAAATTGTTCATAATCCCAACGCAGTCCGAGGTTAAGCGTGAGACGCGGGGTAACGCGCCAATCGTCCTGACCAAAGAAGGCCCAATCAGTGGTGCTCAATTGAAAACGTGGCTGTCCGAAGCCTTGAGCATAATTGCTTGTGTAGCACTTGCCTGCGATTCGCGTGTTCGCCGCTGGCGAGGCCAGGGTCGCACACTGAGCCTTAGCCGCTCGCAGTGATCCGTTATTCGCGAAGTTTACATAGTCAACGATAAAATCGTTGATGTTGCTGTAAGTATAGGAACCGGCTCCCGTGAAGAGGTTATCGTCGATGTCTCTTACACGATTAATGTCCGTACCAAACTTGAACGTGTGGTTTCCGGTCGAGTACGTCAGCGAATCAGCGAACTGAAAACGTCTCTCATCCGGCAGAGCCGCGCGGTCCAAAGAAGTTGCTTTACCGAATGTTAGGCCGTTCGTCAAAGCTACTTGCGGAGAAAACCCATTCGCAGTAGTCGGCTCACCCGGAAGCGAAGGTTGCGCGAATTGTGAGTTGAGCTCATGAGCCCATTGGAAGCGAAACTCGTTGATGAGCTGGCTTGATAACGTTGAAGAGAGACGGAGGTTTAGTGAATCTGTGTTAACAAAATCGTCACCGAAGCCGGCTCGATCGCGCGTCACAGTCGCGCCCGTCTGAACACCTGCGGGAGAATCCCAACGTAATCGATTGTATGTAGCAGTGAATTGGTGTTTCGAGTTTATGTGCCAGTCAACTTTCGGCAAAAAGAGTCTTTGATTACCCCGACGCGGAACCTCACCGGTAAGGTCGTTGATAAAGCTCAACGCCGAATCGATCTGTGGAGTTGTCAATCCTCTTGCCAACAACGTGGGGCGGTTGACTGTATTGAGATATCCGGGAGTGCTAAACACTGCGACTCCGGGGAAATTACGTCGCTGCTCGTCGTAACTAAAGAAGAAGAACAGCT
>DATEXA010000428.1:0-6674 GCA_035257465.1 Pyrinomonadaceae bacterium
CACCACGGGCACGACTCGACGAACCAATGTTCGAGATCTGTCTGATCGAAACATTCAGCAGGTTTCAGTATCTACACTTGTTGTCGTATGCAATGCGCGAAGGTATGCCTCGCGATAGGAGTGGCGTTCGATTTATCAAAACCGCCAAGGTTAGAGCGGTGGGAGATGTGCCTGTTCAGTTGGATGGAGAAATCTATGGACACCTACCGATGCGATTTGAAATATCACCTCACTCACTCGAAGTGATCGTGCCCTGAGAGAATTTCGGATTGCGCAATTTCGGAATTTGGATTTGGGTTGCTGGCCGGCATGCTTCGCTCACATTCCGAATTGTGTTCTAGAAATCCGAAATTCGAAATCACGCAATCCCAAATTCCCTTCACCCCCCACTTAACCAACTTGCACGCAAGGCTTTTTGTTCCGCTGTTGCATCCCCTTGCTCTTCAATCTTGTATTCCAAACGCTCCGGTTCAGTCAGTACCATGTTGGCCTTGATGGTGCGACGATTTCGTTTGACTGTAATTGGGATCGACTCTCCGCTCTTGTAGCGAGCAAGAGTCGTAAGCCAGGTGTTCTTGCTTGCGCTTCTACCTCCGACCGTGATGACCTCGTCGCCACTTTGCAAACCAGCTGTTTCCGCCGGCGAATTGTTCCGCACGTTCTCGATTACTGGCCCACGAGGATTATCAAACTGCATCGACAATCCCGCGTTGAATGGTTCTTTTTGCGGAGTTTTATTCACACGAAGTCCGACATATCCAAAAGCTTCTTCGTAGGGCAGGGTCTCGGGACTTTGCACGTATCTCCTAAAGAACTCTGCAAAATCGACACCGGCCACTTGAGAGGTCACGCGCAATAAATCCTCGGGTTGATAACCACGGCCATGAAGGTAGTAACTATTGTTCGAGCTTTTTAAATAAAATTCTTCGTACATGGCCCGCATCACGTCATCTAACGAATGCTTACCATTTGATCGACCTCTGACGAGCAGGTCCAATACCATCGCCACCAATTCTCCTTTCGGGTAATAGCTAATGGCGGTGTTCTCAAGGTTTGTCTTTTGTGCGTGAGGGGCGTCATCAATGAAAGGCGCCGATAGCGACGACTCCTCGGCACTCATCAGCCGGCTTCCCGGTGCATTTTCGATTCCAGTTATCGTCCCGCTTTCGCGTCGGAGGAACCTGGCGTCGTCCCAGAGTCCGGCGCGCCGCAACATCAAATGACCGTAGTAATTCGTGAAGCCCTCGGCGACAAACAAGCCGCGTGTGCTGACGGGACGCGTGAAATCCCAGGGCCCGAGCTCAAACGGACGCAATCGCTTGACGTTCCAAACGTGAAAGAACTCATGTGCTACCGTGTCAAGTGTCTCGTCATAAACTCCCGAGTCACCCAGCGCGCCTGGTTCGATTATCTGCGTCGACGTCAGATGCTCCATTCCGTCGCCCGACTCATCATCAGCTGCGAAGTGAATCAGAAATGTGTATTCATCAAACTCTGGCGGTCCCCACAACGCAGTTTCCGCACGAACTATCTTTTCAATGTCTTTCACCAACGCAGGTCTCTTGCCACCTTCGGCACCAAACGAATGCACCATGACGTGATACTTCTTCGCGTCGACCTGAAACTCATCCACCGTCCAATCGGGAGCGACTTCGGTGGGTGTATCAATCATCATGTCCCAGTTTGGAAACTCCCATTCCGTTTGACCCGCCTGCTCAGTGCGGCCGTTGATAATTCGCCAACCGCCGGGTGCATCGATTACAAGTTTTACTGGATCAGGTTTGTGATCCACGACATACATGAAAATGCAGCCGCCGTTATAGTTCGCGTGACGTTCGTCGAGTTGAGAGAAGGTGCCGGAAAGATCATTGCCGAAAACTTTGTATGAAAATGTCAACGACGAACTGCCAGCTGTTGGCACACTCCACGTTTGATCGTCGACACGTGTCACTGTGCGCGGCGCCATCTTGCATTGGGCCTTCGGCGGACAGACTCCTGAGAGAGCGCGAACCTCCTGCACGTTCTTGGCAAAGTCGAAGATGGCGTAACGTCCGGGGGACCACTTCGGCATTTGAAAAGCCAGTGACTCGCCGTTGAAATCACTCGGCAGTTCGACTTCAATTGCAACTTCGAAGAGATGTGACACAGGTCGAGTCATCGAGAGCCGGTAGGTAATCGAGGGAAACACCTTCTGCTGAGCAATGATATTGACGTTGGCTATCGGCAACAGCAGAAGTGCGACGACGCACAGGAAGACCTTGCGTGAATGTAACTTCATCAGTTCTCTCCGAACATTGAGCATGGGATCGATCGTGGGAATCAGGTGCGGATTATCTTAGTTCAGCGAAGTAACTGTCAAAAACAAACTTTGAACTGATATTCTTTGTCTGAAGGTAAATCGAAATGCCATCGACCGAACGACTCTATTACAACGATTCACATCTCGTCGAATTCAACGCACGCGTTGTCGATATAACGGAACGCGTCAGCGGTTGGGCCGGCATTGTCCTGGACCGCACAGCCTTTTACCCTACCGGCGGAGGACAACCTAGCGACACGGGAACGCTCAACGGCGCACGAGTTGTCGAATGTATAGACGATGGTGAGAACGGAATACTGCACGTAGTTCAGGGAACTGAACCTGAGCTAGGTAGTGAAGTGACCGGGCGGATTGATTGGTCCCGTCGTTTGGATCACATGCAACAACATACCGGTCAGCACATTCTTTCCCAGGCTTTTGTCACACTGTTCAAGGCGCCCACGAAAAGCTTTCGCGTCCTGGAGCAATCCTGTGAAATAGATGTGGATCTACACAACCCAACGGATGAAGTTATCGAAAAAGCCGTCGAACTCGCGAATAATGTGATCTGGGAGGACCGGCAAATTACGATTCGCAATGTCACGTCACAGGAAGCCGCATCGTTGCCATTGAGAAAAGATCCGGCACGCGAAGGTGAATTGCGTTTGATTGAGATCGACGGTTTTGATCTGACACCGTGCGGTGGCACTCATGCCTATCGCACTGGCGAAGTCGGCATGATCGGAGTTCGTTCCTGGGAACGTGCCAAAGGTTTGACGCGGATCGAATTTGTTGCCGGAACTCGCGCGCTTGCGGATTATCGACGTGCTAATAAGAGTGCACGCGAAATTGGGGCACTTTTCAGTACGGGAAGAGATGACGCTCCTGCGCTGGCCGCCCACATGATGCAGGAGAACAAAGAACTGAACAGACATGTGCGAGCATTGGAAGAAGTTACGGCCGGAGTCGAAGCACAGGAACTCTTAGCTGGCGCAAGAATCAGGGATGATGGCATACGAGTTATCGCCCACACGTTTGATTCAAAAGATGCTGATGGACTGAAGAGAATTGCTCACTCGCTGATTGCCAATCCTCGAGTGATTGCTCTGCTGGGTTCGCGCGAAAATGAAACCGCGCGTCTTGTTTTTGCACGTTCAGCCGATGTCGCTGACGACATGAACTCCCTGATGCGAAACGCGTGTGCGCTGTTGGACGGCAAAGGGGGCGGGAAACCTGACATGGCGCAGGGCGGTGGTAAGAATGTGGAGAAGTTAGACGAATCGATCAGGATCGCCGCTGAGAGCTGACTTTCTTCTCTGCGCAATCTCTCCGTCCTCTGCGTCTCTGCGGTTTTTATATCTCGAACAACGACACCGCCGAGGCGCAGAGGACGCAGAGATTGCGCAGAGAAGAGATCTATTTCAACTCGACTTGGTGAACCTTACCATCTCCAGGCGCACTCACAATCTTTGACGTGTGCTCGTACGACGCGATCTGGAAGTTGAATTTCCTTGCACCCGGATCGTAGTTCCCTTCTGCAGCGCCGACATCAATCACAAAACCAGTCGTACCTCGATGAACATTTATCGCCGTGCGCCGAAAAGCACCTTGCTTATAAGCGGGTGAGATTCCGTCGTCTTCGTAGAGTTTTGTCGAAGCACTTCCATTGTCGTCCAGGTAGATTGTGAAGGTAATCAAGTCTGAGGGTTTCTCGCCAACGTACTTCAAGTCAGGTCCAGTCGGAATGATCGCACCCGCACGCACAAACATCGGCACTGTCTCCAGTGGCGCATCAACTGCGACCAGTTTGCCGCCCTCATATCTCTTGCCGGTCCAAAAGTCGTACCAACTGCCGCTTGGAAGATAAACCAAACGTCGATCCAGGTCGGGCTTTAGAACGGGAGCGACAAGCAGGTCGTCGCCAATCATGAACTCATCATCGAGATTGTAAGTGCTCTCATCATCCTGGTAGTTCAGCACGAGAGGTCGGAACAACGGGACGCCCGTTCGATGCGCTTCTTCCAGTGTTGTGTAAAGAAAAGGCAAGAGCCTGTATCTGAGTTTCAGATACTTTCTAATAATATCCTCGTAAGGTTTACCAAAGCGCCAGGGTTCCTGATCGTAACCAACAAACTCTTTGTGGTTGCGACAGAACGGCGCCAGGAAGCCAACCTGGTAAGAACGAACAAGCAATTCAGCGTTACCTCTTCCGATGAAGCCGCCTATATCACCGCCGACAAAAGGTTCACCGGAGAGCCCAAGAGTCATGTACATGGGAAGGCTCAAAGCCAGAGCGTCCCACGTGCTGTTCGTGTCTCCAATCCACATTGTCGAGTAGCGTTGAATACCGGCGTAAGCAGCACGCGTGATCACATATGGTCGCTGATCCGGTCGCACTCGCTCGAGTCCTTCGTAAGTGGCGCGCGCCATTAAAAGCGCAAAGACGTTCCGGTTCTTTGCGTGCGTAGTCTTCTGGCCCTCGTCAAAGCTAACGACATCGCGCTGATTGCCGCCGCTTTGATCGACAAAGTCAGACGGTTCGTTCATATCGTTCCAAATCCCGGCTACGCCGTTTTCAGTGTAGAAGCGGTGTAGATCACCCCACCATCGTCTTGCCTCTGGCAGCGTGTAATCTACAAAAACGCTTTCACCAGGCCACACCTTAGGGATGAACAACTCGCCATTGCTTCGCCGTTGGAACAGGTTCTTCTGAAGGCCCTGATCAAATACGTAGTAGCGACCATCCGGCGCCATCGGCAGCTGGGATTGCACGTCATTCGATTCATTTGCTTGATGCTTCACGCCGGGATCCACGATCGTCACTACTTTGACACCTTCACGCGCGAGTTTTTCTGTGAATGCTTTTGGATTCGGAAAATTCTTCGAGTCAAAAGTAAAGACTCGATAGTCTTTCATGTAATTAATGTCGAGGTGAATTGCGTCTAGCGGCAGGTCGCGTTCTCTGTAGTTTCGAACAACATCTTCTACGACGGATTGCGGATAGTAGCTCCATCGGCTTTGTTGATTACCCAAAGCCCAGAGTGGCGGCAACGGCATACGTCCGGTGAGATCGGTATAACGCTCGAGGATTTTCTTGATCGACGGTCCGGAGAAAAAATAGTAATTCAACTCGCCGCCTTCGGCGCCAAACCAGATCTGTTCCTGTGATGAACGACCAAAATCGAAATAGCTACGATAACTGTTATCGAAGAAGACACCGTAAGCCGTTCCGCGTTGTAGTCCGATATAAAAAGGAATGGTCTGATAGATCGGATCCTTTCCTTCGGTGTAGCCGGGAGTGTCAGAATTCCAATTCATGAACGAGCCTCGACGTTTGTCCAGGCGGGCCGCCTTTTCGCCCAACCCATAAAAATGCTCGTCAAAGCCAAATCGCTTCGACGCTGCCACAAACACTCCGGCACTCGGATCAAACATCTGGCTTTTGAGTAACCCTTGCGCGTCGTAACCCATTGGCTGTGAATCGGCATTGATTAGCGCGTGAGTTTTGGCGTCGCGGAACTCAAGGAGAAGTGGCGAGCGTCTCACCACAACTTCTAATTCGGTTGTCGCTATAGTGACGGCTTCTCCACCCTCGTGCAGCGTCCAACGTGGCACTGTCCAGTTGTTCTTATCGATCGCCCAGGAATGATCGGTTGGAGGAATTGGTTTCCCAAACGCAGTTCTAACGCGAACGAGATCCGGGGCGAGTATTATCAGTTGAAGATGGGAGTTATCCGAGCAAGTGAACGTGACGGCTCCGTCGGACTTCTCAAAACTGACAACACCACCGATTTTAGTTAAGCGGCTAATGTCCTGGGCCTCGACTGTGACAACCGGGCCAATCAACAGGCTAAGCATTGCGACGAGTTTTGTTATGTCGGTCATAGGCGTTACAAGAGGATCATCCGCAGATTACGCGGATTGTTTTGAAGACTGGGTAGCGTCAACTATTTCAAAAGAAAATCTGCGGATGGCATTTTTTAATTATCAAAAGCAAGCCGCGCTGCTCCCAATAACCCGGCATCATCACCACACTCCGCCCGCACAATCTTGACGCTCGCCGCGAGTAGTGGAAAAGCGCGGTCGGCTACCTCGTGGCTCATACTCTTTTCAAATAATTCCCATCCGTTCATAACGCCACCTGCGATTACGATCATTTCTGGATTAAGAATATTAATCAAGTTACCTATTCCGATACCCAGGTAGACTCCCATCCGCCGAAAGACTTCGAGCGCAAGTCCATCTCCCTCTTGCCCGGCGGAAAAAACAACCTGCGACGTTAGCTCCTTTGAAAGCAAACTTGAATCCGGATAACGCGGAGCAGCCTCGCGCGTCATCCGTACGATCGCTGTGGCTGAAGCATAAACCTCCAAAC
>DATEXA010000429.1:0-10022 GCA_035257465.1 Pyrinomonadaceae bacterium
ACCGACACCAACACCGACACCGACGCCTACACCCACTCCGACGCCTACACCAACACCAACGCCGACGCCAACGCCAACGCCAACGCCAACACCAACGCCAACGCCAACACCAACGCCGACGCCAACACCCACAGCAACACCGACGCCGACGCCAACACCAACCTCATGCGCGGTGCTCGCCTATGTTTCTGGTTACTTTAGCAACGATCTATCGGTTATCGACACAGCCAGTAACACGGTGCTTACCACGGTCGCGGTAGGGAGTCTTCCGCGGGGGGTAGTGGTGAACCCAACAGGCACGCGCGCATATGTCACTAACTCAAACAGCAATAATGTCTCGGTAATTGACACGTCCACTAATACTGTGTTGAACACCATCGCAGTGGATAACCTCCCGACTGGCATCGCAGTGAATCCATCTGGTACCCGCGTCTATGTCACCAACTTTAATAGCAATTCAGTCTCCATCATCGACACGTCCAGTAATAGCGTGTCGAGAGTAGCAGTTGGGAGCAGTCCTTACGGAGTGGCCGTAAACCCGACGGGCACTCTTGTCTATGTTAGTAACTCGAACGGCAATGATGTTTCAGTAATCGACACATCCAACAACCAAGTGGTGAAGACGATACCTGTGGGGCTGTCTCCGTTAGGAGTTGCCATAAACTCGGCGGGCACCCAGGCCTATATCGCGAACTCTAGCGGTAACAGTGTCTCGGTGATTGACACGTCAAGTAATACAGTCGCCGATGTCGTGACTGTCGGGCCCGGTCCATCTGGGGTGGCTGTAAACCCGGAAGGCACGCGGCTATATGTTGCTAATCAAGTGGGAGGCTATGTTTCGGTCATCGATACGTCCAATGACGCTCCAGTGGCGATCGTTCTGTTGTCCAGTAGCCCAGCGGGTATCGGGTTAACTCCAGCGGGCGATTTCGCCTATGTTACGAGTTCTGATAGCTCCGACACTACGGTCATCGATACGTCCAATGACACTGTGCTGACAACAGTGGCTGCGGGCTTCTTTTCCAACGCTTTTGGCAACTTTATAGGTGCTATTGGATGCCCGACGCCAACACCGACACCGACACCGATACCGACACCTACTCCTACACCGACGCCAACACCGACACCACCGCCAACACCGACGCCGACGCCAACACCGACACCACCGCCAACTGTAACTACGGAAATTGGGAGCTTGATGACTACGATCTCAAACTCAACCCTGTCGGCGAGTGTTAAGACTTCTCTAAACGCAAAGCTTCAAGCGGCTCTGAAAGCTGTCCAAGCTGGCGACACTGCTACGGCTTGTAGCGACCTCCAGAATTTCATTAATGAAGTGAACTCCCAACGAGGTAAAAAGATTCCGGCGACTTTCGCTGACTCCCTTACTTCCACGGCGACTACAATCGGCAATCAATTAGGTTGCGGCCCATTGGCAACCAACAATAACGGGACTCACAACAAGAGTCCCGACATCGCGAGCATGATCGTATGGGATGTAGCTTTCAACTTTGTTATGAGTCATGTGCTCTGAATGCAGCTCTGCATGGACAACTCTTAAGTAATTTACGCGCCGTCGCTGAGCGACTGGGACGAGGTGGTCCTGCGACCAGATTAAGCTCAGGCTTCTTCGTCACCCTTTGATAAGAATAGGAATCAGATGCTGTCATCCGGCCTCCAATCGCGCCGGTCCTTTTTCCATTAGTTCAGTTTCAAGCTGTGCAAGTTTGGTCTTTGCTTCTGACTTACTCTCTGCGGTGCGTAAAAGCTCGTGTTTCTTTCCGTCGTCAGCTATGTAGCGAAGACGTGCACAGTGCTTGCTTCTGGCTTTGCGTATTGTGCGGCTGAGTATTTTCATTTCGCGCCTCCGGCCTTTATGCGATCACCACATACGGCAAGGAGGTACGTTCGCTAGCTCTGTTCGTAGGCGCGCCTAACACAAGGTTCTGTTCGGAGATAGGTTCATCATCAAAGAGAGTTTCGCAAAACTTCCCATTCACTCTGTCTGTCAGTTCATCTTTTTCTGTTGGCACAGCTTTATTTTCTCTCCGTTTCTGTGGTCCTAAAACCGGGGTTAGTGTACCCCTTTGCATACCCCTTTTTTCGTGGTTTTCAGGACACAACTGTGTACTGGGTGACACTGAGGGACACAAGAATCACCGCGTTTTTATTGACGTTTAGGAGTTTGTTCAGGAAAACTGAAAGGTAAGAACTGCTCCGGAGGCGAGCGCTCTAATCCACTGAGCTACGCGGGCATGGGTTGGAGCCAGAAGATAGCATAGCGATTGATTTGGTCGCTACCGGCGGACTGTTTCTTGGCGTGCTAATTTGGATTCTTCTCTGCGCTTCCTCTGCGTCCTCCGCGTCTCAGCGGTAAAGAGAGTTCCACACAAATCTAACCGCAGAGGTGCCGAGAACGCAGAGGTAACGCAGAGAAGAATCTAAGAGTGCGGACCACGAGGTTTGTTTCCTGCCAGACGGACGCGGTTCAGACCATGCGGTGAATTGTCTGAACGATCCAAAACGAGAATGCTGCCATCAACGCCGCTGCCGGAATCGTGAGTATCCAAGCCCAGACGATACGACCCGCCACACCCCATTTCACTGCTGACAAACGACGCGTCGCTCCAACGCCTACAATTGAGCCGGTGATTGTGTGCGTTGTGGAAACCGGCGTCCCTGTTAACGTCACGTAGGCCAGCGTCAGTGCCGCCGCTGTTTCTGCGCAGAATCCTCCGACTGGCTTCAGTTTTGTAATTCGCGTGCCCATGGTGCGCACAATGCGCCAGCCTCCAGACATTGTGCCCATCGCGATTGCTGCGTGCGCAGCGAGAACAACGGATGTTGGAATCGCCGGCAGGGTACCGTTAGGACCATAATTCAATCCCCAAACTCCACCCGCAGTTAAGACAGCCGTGATAATGCCCATGGTTTTTTGCGCGTCGTTACCGCCGTGACCAAGAGAAAACGCCGCAGCGGAAAGCAGCTGACCTCGACGAAAGATCTTATCGACACGTGACGCTGAGAACCCGCGAAAAATCCAATACACGATAACCATCAACGAAAACCCCAGAACCATTCCGATCAATGGGGAGAGCACAATGAACTTCAACGTGCGAAACCAAACATCTGTTTTTAGCAAACCAGCAATCCCGCCATGAGCTGCAATGCCGGCGCCAGCGTAACCACCGAGTAGTGCATGTGAGCTCGAAGTCGGAAGGCCCAGATACCAGGTGATGAGATTCCAGATGATTGCTCCGAGTAGCGCTGCCAGCAGTACATACAATCGAAGGTCCGACGGAATAATATCCATCCGCACACCGTCGCCAATTGCTTTAGCTACGCGGGTCCCGAATACTGCGAACGCAATAAAGTTGAAGAAGGCAGCCCATATGACTGCAAGCCCAGGTGACAGAACACGTGTTGAGACAACCGTAGCTATCGAGTTAGCAGCGTCGTGAAAACCATTGATGTAATCGAAAACCAGTGCGAGGAAAACAAGGAAGATTACAAAGGCCAGAGTTGCAGTCATAGGAATTGCTGAGTTCTGATTGCCGATTTCTGATTGTGTTTAGGTTGTTGATTGTTGCCGAGTTCGACTGTCAATCGACAATCAGAAATCAGCAATCAGCAATTTCCTTAGGTATGCTTGATAATGACACTCTCAATAATATTCGCGACGTTCTCACAGCGATCTACCGCAGCCTCCAGCTTCTCATACACTTCTTTCCACTTCAGCACGAACAATGCATCATGTGAGTCGTGGAAAAGTTCCGCGATGGCTGCGTGGTAGATATCGTCCCCTTCGTTTTCGAGTCGATGAATCTCGACGAGTCGTTGTGTGATGTTTTTGGGGCGCCTCAGGATCGCGACGATTTCTTTCAACTGTTCAGCCATGCGTTCAATGACGTCGGCGAAGTCACGCGCGTAGTCTGTAATCTCCTTAATGTCGAAGATGATTATCGCCCGGGCTGCGTCGTCAATAAGATCTACGATGTCATCCAGTGCCGTCGACATCATGTAAATGTCTTCCCGGTCGAAGGGTGTGATGAAAGACTTATTAAGTCGAGTCGAAATGTTGTGAGTTAACTCGTCGCAGGCGTGTTCGAGGCCCTTTATTCGTTGAGCATACTCAGCGTAGTCGCGATTCTTGTCGGCAAGCATCTCCTTAAGTTCACGCGCTGCGGCGGAAATGTAGAGGGTCATCTGCGCGAAGAGATCAAAGTACTGCTCCTCTCTTGGCAGAAGATTCAGAAAGCTCATATCCTCGGCTGGCTCCAAGCTGAATTTAATCTGAAGAAGGCCGGACTATAGCGTACAAGTGTCGGACTTGCCAAACATTAGTCCCGTCGTATATCAAAGCGCTCGCATGACAACAAATTATTTCGCCGACGTTCGCGAACTTCTAAAACTCGAATCAAACGCTATCGCCCAAAGTGCTGACCGTCTGGACCCCTCTCAAGTCGAACGAGTGGTTGATTTGCTTGCCAAATGTAAAGGCAAGGTTGTGATTTTGGGAATCGGAAAGTCTGGGATCATCGCACAAAAGATTGCCGCAACTATGACGAGCGTCGGGACCGCCGCGCTTTATCTTCATCCTTCGGACGCACTACACGGCGGACTGGGAATCGTGCAATCGGATGATGTCGTCATAGTGTTGAGTAACAGCGGTGAAACAGATGAAATAGTTGCGATGTTGCCCTACCTGCAGAAGCGCCACGTTAAGATTGTGGCGATCGTTGGCAATGTAAACTCGACATTGGCACGCAGGGCTGAGGCCGTGCTTGACGCGTCAGTCGACCAGGAAGCTTGTCCGTTGAACCTTGCACCGACTACGAGTACGACCGTTGCGCTGGCGATTGGTGACGCACTGGCTGTGACATTAATGAAAGTCAAAGGACTAACGACTGATGAGTTCGCAAACAATCATCCTGCCGGGCGTCTGGGAAAAAGGCTGACATTACGGGTGGCGGATTTGATGCATGGTGACTCTGAAAACCCGACTATCGCGACCGGTTCTTCGTGGGTAGACGTTGTTCGGGCGATTAGCAAGGGTGGACTGGGAGCTGTTTGTGTTGTCGATGATGCGGGGTATTTGGCCGGCATCA
The DNA here is from genome assembly GCA_035257465.1 of Pyrinomonadaceae bacterium. GTDB lineage: Bacteria > Acidobacteriota > Blastocatellia > Pyrinomonadales > Pyrinomonadaceae > PSRF01. The sequence goes on from DATEXA010000429.1 coordinate 5,109, forward strand.
TTACTGACGGTGATCTGCGACGAGCGATCGAACAAACTACTCACGACGCGTTAGGTCGACTCACAGGCGATGACTTCATGACTCGAAAGCCGACGGTTGCGAGTCCGGAACTACTTGCGTTTGATGCCCTGCAATTGATGGAAAATCGTCCGTCGCAGATCGGTGTATTGCCGGTGGTTGATGGAGCGGGAAAATGCGTGGGATTGATTAGGGTGCACGATATTGTTCGGAGTGGGTTGTAGCTGTATTCATTGTTGCTCTAAGAAAGCCAGTTACCAGTTATGATTTGCGATAACTGAAAACTGTCAAATGATAACTGAGAAATGATTACCAAGCAGGCGCCGAAGTAAGCGTAGATTTTTTTGCGGGCATATCAACGATATCCCACGCCGATCGAACCCGCAGCAGCTTACTCATCAATCCGGCGTGCATGATGTGACCGCTACGTTCAGCCACGACCTTGCCGAGTATGGGCATACCCAGCAACGCAAGGTCGCCGATGATGTCGAGGATCTTGTGGCGCACAAACTCATCGCGATAACGTAATCCTGTTTTGTTCAGCATTCCTTCCGGCGTGAGCACAATTGCGTTTTCAAGTGAACCACCTCGAATCAGATTTGCCCTCCTCAACGTTTCGATCTCGTCTGTAAATCCGAATGTTCTGGCTGAAGCAATTTCGCGACTGAACGCGCCATCACTAAGTTCTACAGACAGACTCTGAACGCCAATCAATGGATGTGTGAAATCGATCAGGCAATCGATCTGATAGGTGTCAGCAGGTTCGACACTGATGCGCCGGTTGCCTTGCTCGTAAGAAACTTTTTCGCGAACGAGCAAGGCGCGCCTGGCAAGTGGCTGCTCGACAATGCCTGCCTTCTCTATGATCTCGGCAAAGTTTTCTGCTGAGCCATCCATGATCGGAATTTCAAGATTGTCTACTTCGATAAATACGTTGTCGATACCGAGTCCACGCAGCGCAGCCAATAGATGTTCGACTGTCGACAGCATGACGCCCGTACGCATTAAGGTAGTTGCGTACCCACAATGTGCGACTGATTCGACGGTTGCAGGGAGCTCAAAGCCACCGAGATCAGTCCTGCGGAAAACGTAACCCGTGTCAGGAGGAGCAGGTAGCAAACGTATGTGAACGGGGACTGCAGTATGGAGGCCTATGCCATCAGTTTCGACAGCTGAACGTAGTGTGGTCTGCTTGATCAAAGGGCCTCTACTCATTTGTAGCGACTGAATAGGAGCAACATATGTGCCCGTCAAGAAGCGCGGAATTCTCGAGCGATCGCACGTGTTGTGTGGTTTCGAAACAACAACCTAACAACTCTTTGGAGAGCTTTCGCCACAGTGTGAGGTCCCGGACAGGGCTGGCAAAAGTTTGAACACATACCGGCACTGGAGTAAACTCAGGCCAAGTTAACGTATCGGAATGCGAACAGCCTTGGCGTAGTGTTTGAGAAAGGGCGCTTTCATCGCCACAGTCCGTGGTTGGAAAGAAACACCCCGCCAGCATTCCGAGCAGCAGAGAGTGGCTTTCCTCGCGTCAACTCTCTTGGAGAAACCGCGATGCCAGACCTTGAGATAACGTGCTCCGAATGCAACACGCCATTTGTTTTTTCAGAACGTGAACAAGACTACTACCGGGAACGCAACCTGACTCATCCAAAGCGCTGTAAGCCATGTCGTGATGCGCGACGCGCTAACTTCGGCGGATCAAGGGGACCAGGAGGCGAACGTCAACGATTTGAAATTACCTGCGATCAATGTGGAAAGACTGATTCAGTCCCATTCAAGCCATCGACCGGTAGACCGGTTCTGTGCAGTGATTGTTTTAGTGCTAGTCGGGCGACGCAGCAGAGAACGTGAAGCCCAGTTTCCTTTGAAAGCAGCAGCCAGATGTTCAGCTGCTGAAAATCAGAACAAGACAAAACTCTCAATCGCGTTGGGTTCTACGCGATTGATAGTAAAAACGTCCCGAAATACGTAATGAGTTATCAAACGATACAAGTCGAATCATCTGGAGCTGTTTGTTTGTTGACGCTAAACCGCCCGGACAGATTGAATGCTTTGACTGTCGAGGCGGCTAAGGATTTTCAAGACGCAGTTCGCGAATCGGTTGAGAAAGGCTCGCGAGCGATAGTTGTTACCGGTGCGGGTCGCGCATTCTGTGCCGGTGGCGACATACGTGCGATGCAGGATATCGCAAGTCGTGAAGGTCGCCTCGAAGCCTTTTTCGACGAACCGTTGCGCCTCCTGAACGAGGCAATACTGCTGATCCGACAGACCCCGGTGCCTTTTATCGCGGCGGTAAACGGCGTCGCTTCAGGTGGCGGCTGCAATCTGGCGCTCGCGTGCGATATTGTGATTGCCGCCGAGAGTGCGAAATTCAACCAGGCATTTATAAAAATTGGCTTGTCGCCTGATTGTGGTGGAACTTTTATCCTTCCTCGACTCGTAGGATGGAAAAGGGCTGCTGAATTAATGTTTACAGGGGATATGTTGACTGCTCAAGACGCATTAGAGATGGGAATGATTAACGCCGTAACGCCAGATGCCGAGCTACTGAGCCGCGCCATGTCGATGGCAGAGCGACTCGCCGCATCACCTACTGCGGCAATTGGTCAAATCAAAAGGCTGTTAGAAGCGAGTGCGGTCAACGACCAGCGTAGTCAGCTTGAACTAGAACGAAAGGCACAGATTGAATCAGGCAGAACCAAAGATTTTAGAGAAGGTGTTACAGCCTTTTTAGAAAAGAGGCCGCCGCGATTTGTTGGGGGATAGACGTTCGAACAGAACGATGAAAATCGCGAGCCGCCTGAGAAACCCAGGCGGCTTGTTTTGTTGGTATGGTCCTTTGGGCTTTGGCCTTGGGACATTGATTGACCGATTTTCGCCAAAGACCGAAGGCCAAAGACCTAAGACCACTTTGCTCATGGATTCACTAACCTACATGCAACTGCTCCGGCGCAACCGATCGTTTCGACGGTTGTGGACGGGACAAGTTATCTCTGAACTCGGCAACTGGTTCAACTTCATTGCCGCGCTCGGTGTAGTGCGCGTTGTTTCCAATGCGGCGCCCGAAGTCACAACAATCTTACTGATCGTCCGTCTAATCCCTTTCACCTTATTCGCACCACTTGCCGGAGCATTCGTCGACCGTTGGTCAAGACGCACTGTGATGATTGCGTCTGATCTTCTTCGTCTTCTGGTCGCTCTTGGCTTTCTATTTGTGCGTAGACCGGAGGATCTATGGATTGCTTACACCTGCACCGCGCTGCTCTCGTTCTTCGGAGCATTCTTTGAGGCAGCGAAGAACGCGGCAGTTCCTAACATCACTGGCGAGCGAGACTTGCTCGCCGGTAATGCCCTGATGTTCTCATCGCGATTTCTTTTGATGTCAGTTGGTGCGGCATTAGGTGGCTGGACGTCGGCCGCTGTCGGGTATCAGGCTGCTTTCATCATCAACGCAGTCTCGTTCCTGGCGTCTGCATATTCGGTGTGGCTCGTTCCCGAGGAAGACACTCGTCAGTCGAAGGTGATTGACGTCACTCGAAAACGACATCGCGGCTACTGGAGCGATATCCGAGAAGGTTGGACTTACATTGTCCAACACCGTCCTGTGGCGACGATTATTGGAGCAAACATCTTATGGGCCACCGGGGGTGGCGCCATTAATCTGATTGCCGATCGTTTGGGTGCCCTTGTATTCGCGGTCAAAAATCATCTGAGTCCTGACACTGGAGTTGCTGCGTTGTACTTTGCGGGCGGCTTAGGTCTGTTTGCGGGAATGATGATAGCTCGCCGTGTCGGCGCGTATTTTGAGTTCAAAGGTCGCACGATCGGATTCATCGGTTGGAGTCTTCTGATTCAAGGGATCGTCTTCGCTTTGATGGGAGTCATGCCTAATATCTGGTGGGCCGGACTCATGCTGTTTATCTCTCGTGTGTTGTTGGGCGCTGAGTTCGCCGTTCAGGAAACACTCTTGATGAGATTGGTGCCGGATCATTTAAGAGGACGTGTCTCAACGACCGATCGCGCAAGTGAGATGTTAGTGTGGAGCCTGTCGACCTTTGTTGGCGGCTGGTCCCTGCACGCGATCACTCCGCAAACCCTCACGATTTGGAGCGGCCTACTTTCTGGAACAGCAGGTATAGCCTGGTTGATTCTGTTTGGTTCGCAGATGGTGAGGTTACCAAAGCGTCTTACCGTCAGCGTTGAGTAGTCCGGTTTACTGGCCGCAGGTCCAGGGAGATAGATTCATCTCCTTGGATCTACGGCTAAAAAAATCCGTTTACATAACTCACACATAACTATTACACAGCGATTACAGCTTCGCGCCTGAAGCTTTGGTAGATTCGTTTGCGCGTCCGCCAAACGCAAAATTAAGTATTTTCGGAGCGAGCAATGCAGAATCAAATCAAGGCGAAATTAAATAGCCAGATAAATTGGAACACAGCGATCTTCCTGGGCCTCTTCCACGTGGGTGCCGTGGCGGCTTTTTTTGTTTTTAGTTGGAAGTGGATCCTTGTTTCGTTGTTGCTTAACTGGGTCGGAGGAAGTCTGGGCATTGGGGTCGGATTCCATCGATTGATGACTCATCGCGGATTTCAAACACCAAAACCTCTTGAATACTTCCTGACCGTTTGTGGCCTGTTGGCACTTCAAGGCGGAGCCATCAATTGGGTAGTTACCCATCGAATACATCACGCATTCACCGAGCGCCCTGGCGATCCACATTCACCACGTGATGGTCGTTGGTGGGCTCACATGGGTTGGATGCTAAGTGGAACTTCGCAGCAACACGAGGACAGCGTGATGCGACGGTATGCACCGGATCTGATGAAGGATCCGGTTCAGGTTTGGCTTAATCGGCTTTACTTCGTGCCACTAGCTCTTTCGGGACCT
>DATEXA010000430.1:0-9703 GCA_035257465.1 Pyrinomonadaceae bacterium
TCCTCCGTACAACTGGGGAGTAGCCGACAAGGCGAAAGGTATTGAGTTGGTGAACTGGGAACTCGGATCACTCGGAAATCCACTCAGTTGTTTGTTATGACTTCTTTCAGACTCGCGACGCTTCTTCATGCGTTTCTGTTCGTACATTGCCTGGTCGGCCTGTTCTAACAGTTCCTCGAAGCAAGTCATTCGCTGAGGCTCAAGAGCAGCGACGCCGATACTGAAAGACAACTTGTGACGACATATGTCGCTGGCGTTGTAAAACTTGAGATTCTCGGTTAGGCGTCGGATTGCGTCTTCTTTGTTGGCGTTCAGATCGGTTACCAGGACAGCAAATTCGTCACCGCCAAGTCTGGCGACTATGTCTGAGCTGCGAAAACTACGGTTAAGAATCGTAGCGGTATTAATCAACGCGTTGTCGCCTTCATTGTGCCCGAACTCATCGTTAATTCGTTTCATGCCGTCGAGATCGATGAAAAGGAGAAGCAGTTTCTCTTTTTGCCGTCGCGCAAAATCAAAATAAGGCGCTGCCTGCTTCAGCAACCCACGACGATTGAACAAATTAGTGAGATCGTCCTTCAACGAACTGTCTCGCAGTTTGTCCTCAACCTTCTTTCGCTCGGTGATGTCCCGCACAACCTGCACCAAGCCACCGCCATCAACACTCGAGATCGAGATCTCCAATGGTAGACAGCTTCCGTTAAGTCTTAATCCGGTCGCTTCACCGCGCCAGGATCCGTCGCGCCATACCGCAGGCATAATCTCCTGCTTCAGTCGACGCAATTCATCCTCAAAGAAAAACATCTCCCAGCTTGCACCGATCAGTCTGGTCGGATCGGCATACCCGAAGACCTTGGCATAAGCGTCGTTCAAGTAAGTGCAAACTCCGGAGTGGTCTATGATAGCCATGCCGTCCATCGAAGCTTTCATCGCCGCTGCCTGTTGTGCCAGCGATCCAGCAGCTCGTTTTCGCTCTGTAATATCGCGAGCTACAACCGAAGCTCCCGTAATGACTTTGCGGTCCATGATCGGACAGATGGTCATCGACACGTCGATAGGAAAACGACCTTTCTTCAGGTGAACCGTCTCATGTTGGGATACGATTTCACCGCGCGAAACCTTTTCAAACAACGAGCTGGCCTGTTGTCCTTTGCGATGATCGAACAGCATGGAAATCGGCGAACCCAGAGCTTCCTTTCCGGTGTAACCGTAGATAGTTCGGGCGCCGGTGTTCCAACTCATAATGACGCCGTCGTTCGTCACCCCGATGATCGCGTCGCGTGAAACATCGACGATACCTTGAAGACAAGCTAATTCCTCTTGAACACTTTCGAGGTGTTGGGACCTGCCGATCCAGATTTTCCATGTCACAGCAATGGTCACGGTCTGAGCCATCACCAGAAAAACGAAACCCGCGGTCCATAGCGAACCGAGGAGGTTTGAGAATAGGAAACAGACTATCAGTGCACCAGGAAGCGCTACAGTCGGAACCAGCCATACTATTCTGTACTTGTTGTTGGAGATTGAAGGGTGATTGTCCGAAAACATTTGCTCGTTACCTGACCGCGAGGAAGGTCTACCTTTCGAGGGCCATTTGAATCAAGTTAAGACTTGGTGGCTCCACCATTTATGCCAGGGAGCCACCATACGCTCGGGGGCGCGGCCTAAACCTCAACAGCCAGTTTCGTGCCAGTAGCAAAAATCAGGAGATGAGCGAGAAAAATCTACGAGAACCGCTCTTTGATAAGTCACACTAAACGATAGAGTGAGCAGCCTGACTTGAAGTGAAGCAAACTGATTGAGTTAGTTTTTGGGCTGGTGGCGGAGGTCGGACTCGAACCGACATGAGTGTGACCTCGCCCGACTATACGCAGGGATATATGCTGCTCAGGCGCACCAGCCTAAACTGGAACGCCCTAGTGGAGGCGAAGGACTGTGTAGCGAGCGATAGCGTACCCGAGAACCGCCCCAGCAAATACGTCGGATGGATGGTGGGACTGCAGGGACACGCGCGAAAACCCAACCAGACCCGCTAGACCATAGGCAACCCATTTATATTTTGGGTAGCGGTCGGCGAAGACGGTGGCGACGGAGAAAGCGGCGATCGTGTGCCCGGAGGGAAAACTCCCGATGCCTCTAATGAAACTCCCCTGGTTGGCTTGGAACCAGGTGTCGGCGAAACTATTGTTAGAGGTGACCTCAATGGGCTTCAAACGGCGATCGATGTCTTTCATCACTGTGGTCAGAATTTCCGAATCGATTACCGCTTCGCCAGCAAGCAGAAACGTATGCTGCGCGTAGGAGTCTTTCCGTACCAATCCGATGCCGTACACCGCGCTCGGCAGGGCAAACATGGCAATCGAAGTATTCTTGCCGCTGAATACATTATTGAATCCGTTGAAGGTCTGGGTGTGCTGGAAGTATCTGCCGCTCGGATTGTCCACTCCTGCGACGAGGCCCGCTGTGATACCGATCAGAATCAGCGTGGGCTTCAGGTGGTGCCCGCGCGCCACGGAGACGGGGAACAACCAGATGTCCTTTTGGTCGTGCAGGATGTTCGGTCCCAGTTTCATCCAGGAGACTGATCTCTCAGGCAATGGGGAGGCAGAAGAGACAGGCGGTGAAGGGGGCTGGGTCTGAGCGGATGTCGCCGTTTGCGCCCCGCACGGCTGCAGTACGGCGCAAGCGAGAAGCAACAAAAAAGTGGCCTGGAAGCGGTGGACTGCTCCTCGAACCCCGGGAAGGCGAGAGGCGAGTCTTCCAACGATTCGCCAGGGGCGTTCGGCCATGGATCTCTCGTTGGTAACCGAGACTTTCATTTCAAGTACTCGGGCTTGTGAATCGTTTTGGGTGGTGGTTTAAAGTCGACGAATGTTGCTGGTGCCGGAGGTCGGACTCGAACCGACATGAGTGTGACCTCGCCAGATTTTGAGTCTGGTGCGTATACCAATTTCGCCACTCCGGCGTCGCGGGGCAGACATAATAAAGTGTCGATTGGACGAGCGCAACCTTGTCTATCGAAGAGTCATGCACACTCAGTTTCGAGGCGAGATGAGGGGCCTCTTCCGGTAAGCGAACGACTGATCGAGGGATTAAATCTCACTTTGATACAAATACTTCAAACGTGGGAATCAAATAACCTCCTCTCTCTTAGATATCTTCAACTATTTAATCATTTACGTCCGGTGTAAAAACATGTTTGCCACACCTGTGGAAATCGTCTAGAATGCCTTAGCCTGTAATTGGGCCGCCTGGAAGTTCGCGGAGCCCGCCTAAATGTCCACTTAAGGTAATCGAGTTGAACTAACCACTTGCCGTCGTGTCGATTTTCAGGAGAGAAGAGATGCAGAACAATGTCATGCCCCGGATACTGATCGTTGATGACGAGCAGGAGATTACGGAGATCCTCGCTGATCTGTTGAGCGAGAATCACGACTGTCATAAGGCTGGATCGGCTGAACAGGCATTACTCCGATTGCAAGAGATGGAATTTCAACTCGTGATCAGCGACATCACGATGGCGGGAATGACTGGACTTGAAATGATTCCGCACGTCAAGAGTCATTCGCCCAACACAGTGGTTGTGATGATCAGCGGAATGCAGACGGTTGAAAGTGCAATCGATGCACTACGACTCGGTGCTTTTGATTACCTGATGAAACCTTTCGACCTGCGGCAGGTTGAGGCCGTGGTCAAACGCGCCCTTGAGCATCACGACTTGATCGTTGCGAAGCAGCGTTACGAGAATCATCTCGAGGAATTGGTAGAACATCGCACTGCTGAGTTGGATCGCGCACTCGACTCGCTGGAAGAAGCTTATCGGGCGACTCTAAAAGCTTTAACAACCGCGCTTGAAACACGCGACCAGGAAACTCACGGACACTCGGAACGCGTTGTTAGCTACAGCTTACGTCTTGGTCGCGAATACGGTCTCAATCGTGAACAGATGAAGGCGCTGGAGTTTGGTTCATTGCTACACGACATCGGAAAGATTGGAGTACCAGATTCGATCCTGCGTAAGCCGGCTAAGCTTACTGAGGAAGAGTGGGTGCTAATGCGTGAGCATCCAGTGCACGGTCAACAGATTTTGCGCGGAATAGAATTTTTGCAGGGCGCAGCACGAGTAGTTGCTCAGCATCACGAGCAGTGGGACGGTAGCGGTTATCCATCGGGTCTTCAGGAAGAAGAAATTGACGTGAACGCTCGCATCTTTGCGGTGGCCGACGCGTTTGACGCGATCACGAGTGATCGCGTTTATCGAAAAGGCAAATCGTATGAGGCTGCCGCTAAAGAGTTAGACGACTGGGCTGGCCGTCAGTTTGATCCGAAAGTGGTTGAAGCCTTTCATCGAGTCGCAAAGGAAGACTGGGAAGAATTACACCGGCAATCATTGCTGCCGAAAGATGAAAAGCTCAATCTGCGTCGGATGGTCCAGACGTGGGACTCTCAGTTTGAAGTTGCTCTCGGTTAGATCCTACCTACTCATTCGCGGGTGATGGAACAACGTAGCCGCGCCGCGACTGCAAATTAACACCAACTTTTCTCGACTGAACTTGAATACGTCTGTACTCTCCGGCGGGCGCTTCCGCTAAGGGTTTCTTTGGCCGATACGTGACGACGTACTCTGCCCCGATTGCGCGCGCGACATCGTTCGACTGCGCCAGCATTTCGTCGCTGTTGTGTGGCAACAAGATTTTTCCACCAGTTTCATCGGCAACATTCGTGAGCACTTGTTGACTCTTCTTAACGTCCGCCTCGTAAGCCTTTCGTTGACGACGCATCGCTGGATCAAACCTGATACCAACTCCGAATGCAGGTGAGCGTGTCGTTCCGGGTGGCAGTGTCGGATCGGTCATCACAATTGGATTGGAACTGTTGGGAAGTTGACCAGTGGAAAGCTCTGTAGTCTTCTTGTCGCTCTTCTGTCTAACAAACTCCGTATAACTAATGATGTGAACCGTCGCTCTGGCGGCGACCAGTTTCTTTACAGCGGCCGCCCGCTCGGTTTTGGCGCCAACTGAATCCACGCCGTCAGTAATCATCACCACGTGACGGCTTCCTTCAGGACGATCTTGCAGCAGCTGCGCCGCGGCAATAATCCCATCTGAAATTCGTGAGCGCTTCGTAGAGTAGAGTTTTGTCTTCAGGGTCTTGAGTATTGTTGCTTTGTCCTTGCTCCAGGGTTGAATCAAGTCGGGAGCGTTGCCTGATTGGAGGATTGCGATCCATGAGCCTTCAGGTAGCCTGCTAATCAGATTCGCTGCGACCTCTCGTGTGAGATTTGTACTCTTCGACATACCACCTAATCCGCTGAGTTCACCTCCGGTATCCAGCAGGAAAACCACGTTTGCCGGCAAGTGACGAATGCTTCTAACTTGCTGAATCACTCCATCTTCGAGTATGAGCACATCTTCCGGTTCAAGAGTAGGATCATAATGACCGTAGGCATCCAGAGCGATGACAGGTAGACGAACTTCTTCAGTAAATACCCGTATGGATTCCTGATCAGACTCATTTGGCGTAGGACTAGGAGTAGGAGAAGGAGATGGTGAGGGTTTTGTTTGTTGGCTAAAGACCGTACTGGCACTCACAAAGACCAGCGCCAAAAAGAACAGACCGAATCGTTGAACCAAATAAACCACAGGCAAACCTTCTGTTGAAATTTCTCGCGGAGTCGCCTGTTTGATGCCTGGTCGAGAGTGGAGTTGCCTTAACTTTGAGCTGAAGCCTTGCGCGCCTGTGCTTGCACAGCTGTAATGGCAACGGCGTCGACGATGTCTTCAGCTTTGCAGCCTCTCGACAAATCATTTGCCGGCTTGTCCAGGCCTTGCAGTATCGGACCGATCGCTGTCGCGCCGGCCAGCCGCTCAGTTAGTTTGTACGCGATGTTACCCGCCTGCAGATCCGGAAAGATCAGTACATTTGCCTGACCGGCAACCGGCGAACCCGGCGCTTTAGACTGCGCTACTGTCGGCACGAGTGCGGCATCGGCTTGCAACTCGCCATCGACCTGAAGCTCAGGTGCTCGAGCTCTGACTGTTTTTGTTGCCTCGACGACTTTGTCTACCAATCGATGCTTGGCGCTCCCTTTTGTCGAGAATGAAAGCATTGCAACTCGGGGTTCAGTACCTAGTAGTGCCCTGCAGGAATCGGCTGAGGCTAAAGCGATCTCAGCAAGATCGGCGGACGAAGGATCAATGACGACACCGCAGTCCGCATAGATCAAAGCTCCGTCCTGTCCAAACTCGGGAGTTCGCAAGGCCATCAGGAAGAAACTAGATACGAGCTTGAAACCAGGGCGAACACCGATGCAATGGAGTGCGGCCCGAACAGTATGAGACGTTGTGTTCGTCGCTCCGGCGACTGAGCCGTCGGCCTGGCCCATACGCACCATGAGGTTTCCGTAGTAGAGAGGGTCTGAAACGAGCGTGCGTGCCTCGTCAGCCATCAAACCCTTTGCACGTCTCAACTCATGAAAGAACCCGACCAGCTTATCGAAATCAGCAGCCCGTTTGTGGTCAATGATTGTAACGCCGGAAATATCCAATGAGCGCTCGCTAGCAGTTGCGCGGACAGCATCTTCGTCCCCAAGTAGTGTGATCCGCGCCAGGCGTTGAGTTGAACACAATGACGCAGCTACGACAGTTCGAGGATCGTTGCCCTCTGGGAGAACAATGTGTTGTGGTCTGGATGCAGCGCGTTGTCGAATTCTTTCAAGGATGTTCATGGAGGAAGAATAGTTAAGAGAGTGCGGATTGTCGATTGGATCCGCGACCAAAGACGCAAGACGGAAGACCAGTTATAATCAATCTATCCATCAGCTGACGGAGAAACTAAATGTCTGATTCGAACTTGCGCGCGCGAATGAAAAACCTGCTGCTGTTTGTTCCCCACCTTGTGTTGCTTTGTTGCCGCCTTATGGTTGATCCGCGCGTACCGGCCAAGGAGCGATTACTTGTTGCTGGTGCAATTGTCTATGCCCTGGTCCCGTTTGATCTAATCCCGGACATGATCCCGTTTGTAGGACAGATCGACGACGCTTACTTGATTTCACTGTCTCTTCTTCGATTGGCTACGGTAACTGACCCAAGCATAGTGCGTGAACATTGGCGTGGTGGTGGCGATGTGGTGGAGTTGATAGGTGCGACAGCAATGATCGCTTCGAAGCTTTTACCCAAGAAGATTCGGAGAGTGTTGACGGCGCATGTTGAATCTACAGGAGTGGAGAAGAAGCTTAGATTGACGCCGGTGTTGGTCGAACGTCCGCCAATCGAGGTCGACAAAGATCTGAGCGCAATGTAGCTCGGTGTCCGATATGCTTTAACTTGTCGGCAGCCTCAGCGTAGAGTGTCCTCCGACAAGCTGAAGCATATCGGACATTCTAAGCAGCCAGGCTCCAGTCGATAATTCCCTCTACTGCGTTCACTAATCCACTGACAACTGCTGCATTACTTGTCTTCAAAGCCCAGTACCGAATTTGTTCCTGCATAGTCGAGTCAGATCCCGTCTCATCAAACGCAAGAACAGCAGTTCTTAGTGAAGAAGACTCCGTTATGAGAAAGCATTCGCGTGAAAGACGAAAGTCCGGCCTTAGCGTAATCAACCGAATGTTGGGATGTCGAGGAGGCTGCCAGTCGTCCACTCCAAAAAGAAATACATACTCTGATACGTCGGCGATGCGAAGGTAGCGATCAATGATGGGTTGGAGCTGTGAGAAATGCTCAAAGCCGGCATAGACGCGCCCGCCGCGATTTGTTCGCAGCACCAGCGCGTTTTCGATCATCAGGCAAGCGTATTCGACCGATGCAGTTGTCGTGTGACAGATAAAACTCTCTCGCTCGTCAAAGTCTCTGCGAGCGATACTCGCAACTTCACCAAGGTTTTCCGCTTCACCTGCCGAAAACTCCAGGGCGGATTCGAATATCGAGAATTCTTTCACGGTTGCGGGGGTTCTCCCTGACTGACCGTGATTGTTATAGAGAACTACCTCTGCGAGAGGGTTACGAATTCTTAGTTAAAGTGTGAAAACCCGAAAAGCCCTGTGGGAAACTATGAAGACTGCTGCAGAGCACCAAGCAGTTTGTCGTGAATTCCGCCGAATCCGCCGTTTGACATAACGGCAACCACATCGCCTGAGCGAAGGATGGGCGTCAGGTGAGTCACGATTTCATCAGCGCCAGGTAATGCCAGAGCCGGCTTCCCCTGTTTCGAAATAGCATCTATAAGTTCGGTAGTGTCGAGTGCTCGTCCTTTTTCTGTCACCGTTTTGCTGTCGAAGACATTAGCTATTACTACATAATCGGCAGGCTCGAATGCGCTTGCGTAATCATCCTGAAAGACTGCGAGGCGAGATGACCACGAACGCGGCTCAAACACAGCTACCAGCCGCCGATCATCGTATTTTGACCTCAAAGCTCGTAACGTTTCGCGAACAGCTGTCGGATGATGTGCGAAGTCGTCGATAACAACGACACCTCGATGTTCGCCTCGTATTTCCGCGCGTCTCTTTACGTTTTTGAAACTTGCCAGTGCACTTCGGATTTGATCAACGCTCAAACCCCACGCATCGGCAGCGATAATCACAGCCACGCAATTCATGAGGTTGAATTCGCCCAGCAAAGGTGTCTCAAATTCTCCCCAACGTTGGCTCTCGTAATACACTTCGAAACGGACCAGGTCTTTACTGAAGTCTGGGTTTTTGATCTGCCACTTTGCGTCCTGACTAAGTCCAAAGGTCTCGAGCTTTGTAAATAACTTCGAGCCCATCTCCCCGACCACGGCCCGAACGTGTGGACTGTCCCAACCGACGATTAATCTGCCATTGTGCGGAACAAGATTCATGAACCGTCGAAACGCTAACTTCACGGCGTTGAGATCAGCGTATATATCGGCGTGGTCAAATTCGATATTGTTGACGATCGCGAGCTCAGGCAGATAGTGCATGAACTTGGGGCCCTTATCGAAGTATGCGGTATCGTATTCATCTGCTTCGATGATCATGTAGTCGCCGTCAGTGACGCGAAAGCTGGAACCGAAATTCTGCGCAATTCCGCCAATCAAGAAACTCGGATTGAGTCCGCCCTGATCCATTACCCATGATGCGATGCTCGTCGTGGTTGTCTTTCCGTGGGTGCCCGCAACGGCAAGGCAGTGTTTGCCGCGTATGAACTCTTCTTTGACGAGTTCTGCCTGCGACCGGTAAAGCAACTTTCGATTGAGCGTTTCTTCAACTTCCGGATTGCCGCGCGGAATCGCGTTGCCAACAACCACGCAATCTGGCGCAGGAGTTAGATGTGCAGCGTCGTATCCTTTGAAAAGGTTGATGCCGAGACTCTCGAGCATCGTGGACATAGGAGGATATATATTCTGGTCGGACCCAGTGACATGATGACCACGCGCCTGGAGCATTCCAGCGAGCGACGCCATTGCGGTTCCACAGATGCCGATTAGGTGATAGTGCATGCTATTTTTCAGCGTCCGTGCCGATTAGTTTCAAATAAATTTGGTGTCGCTTCTCTTCCGTTCAGCCGCAGTGCGATCGCATCGCCGGTTTCCGAATCGAACTCCCGCATCTCGCAATGGACAAGCCCGATCTCCGAATCTGTATCGACCTTAGCTAGCCGTTTCTCGATCTTTAAGAGTTCTCATTTGTCATCGGAGTCGAGGAAAGCGATCGTCTCACAGTCCGATTCCGCCACGGCGC
>DATEXA010000431.1:0-20323 GCA_035257465.1 Pyrinomonadaceae bacterium
GCCCGACTGTAAAGGAGGGCTAGCGCTAACAAAGAAGAGCCCTCCTTTACAGTCGGGCTACTGCCTGATTAGCAACTCAGGGTAGTGTCCTAATCTCTGTGTTGCTGGATTTTGTGGGGCAAGGAATCGACTAATAGGCCCGGCAGACGATGAAATTGCTGCCCCGGAGCTATGCCGTGATGACTTTGCCGTCCCAGTCTCCGCCAGATGGGACGGAGGCGTGTTGATGAATCAATTTCCACTCGCCGTTTCGCGTCTCGAAGCAATCAGTTTCCCGCACCATCAGGTGTTTCGCATCGCCTGTCTTTAGCACGACGCTTACTCTTTGAATCGTGCAAACGAGACCCATGTTGCCGTTCACAACCACGTCCGTTTCGAGGATGTCCACCTTGCAAGACTGGAAACTGCCGAACACCCTGTCAAAAAACTTCAGTGCAGGCTGAATACCGCGTGAGGCAAAGGGCGGGATGTCGAACCATAAGGCGTCTTCGGCCCAGTGTCGCGTGCTTTGGGCTCCAGTCATGGATTCGGTCATCTCTTTGACGATAGAGACGAGCGTTTCCTTGTTCTTCTCCCCACTGTCACCGACCGGTTTAGATGAACCTGCTGCTTCCAGAACTTCATCGAAGTAGCGCGCCGAAACTTGCTCCGCGCACAGGGACTGAATCTCGGCAGCGACACCCTGATCAGCGCGCCAGGCGAAGTAATCCTCATAGTGTTTGCGCGTCTGCCAGCACTGGTTGGAAATAATGTCGTTCGGGTCGTCCTGGTTTTGTTGAATCGATATGTGAACGCATCCAGCGTGACTCGCACTGCCGCCGATGTACTTCTTCAATAAGGCCATAAGGTCATCGGCGCGTCCGGGCTTGGTTTTGAATTGAGTGATGATGTTGCAGGCCATGATTGATCTCGTTTTCACTTACTTGTGAAGTATCCGGCTCGGGATGTTTCGAAATCAAGCACACGAAAGAACGCTAGGCTGAAATCACTTCTTTGAGCGTCCATATGCGATTTGTCAAACCGGCTTCCATAGCCGGTGTTACGCGAATCCTGGAGTGGACGCGGCAGAAATTATAATACGCGAAGTACAAAGAAAGCATCGCGTTCAGCTTCAGCCACTTCTTAGAGAATCCGTTCGTCAGCCGGGTTAGCCTGCATACGCATCGTCAGATTGTGGCGCTCAACGTGGGACGTACAAACCTTGTCCATATCAGGATCGCCGTATACTCGCACTTTCTTAGTGCCCTGTCACGTCGCCAAAATGGTAGGATCAGGCGTTCGGTCAGTCACGTATATTATTACCCAAATTAGGCCACTACCCAACTCAGATAGCTCTTGACACCGGTAGTATCATTCTCCCGTTTTTCGCAACCCTCACCACTTAACACTAAACCGCGCGCTCTGCGCGCCTCACAAAAGGAAGAAAAAATGAAGAGACTACTCACTCTCACCGTGCTACTTCTCTGTGTGATCACTGCTGGAGTACAAGCTCAGAACTCAACATCCTCCGCCTCAAACAAGACCGGCACCAAGCAGACCAAGCGTGGTCCAGTCTTTCGAGCAACAAAAGATCAAATCAACCAGGCCCAGGCCCTACTCAAATCTCGAGGTTTTTATTCGGGGGAGCAGGTTGGTAAGCTTGATGATGCGACGCGCGAGGGCTTGCGAAAGTATCAACAGGCCGAAGGTCTGAAGGTTACGGGCACACTAAACAAAATCACTCTGGAGAAAATGAACATCACGCTCACAGACAAACAGAAAGCGATGTAAGAACTCTGGAAGAAAAAGAACGCGGCGGCATTTGGGAATTCAAATGTCGCCACGTTCTAACCTTATGTAACGGTACTCAGCGGGCTTTTGAAACTACGACTTGAGCATTCGCTCAATCACACCGTAGCTCTCCTCAAGTGCTGCACCTAGTTTCTCCGGCTGACTGCCTCCACCCTCGGCCATGTCTGCCTTGCCTCCGCCACGCCCACCAACGATTGGAGCCAACTCTTTGATTACCTGTCCAGCGGGAACTCTGTTGGTAAGATCGGAGGACGTTCGAACAATCAGTGAAACCTTTCCATCACTGCTCCGTCCCAGAACAACCACTCCCGATTTGATTCGAGCTAAAAGCGTGTCTGACAACTGTCGCATCGCTGCAGCGTCAAGCCCGCTGGCTTCTCGGGCCAGCACTTTAACGCCAGACACGTCCCTTGAATCATCACCATTTGACGAAGTGCCAACTGCGCCGCTCGCTATTTTCAACTTCAACTCATCGACGTCGCGTCGCGTCTTCTTCAGCTCATCTTGCAGCTTTGCGATTATTGTAGGCAGTTCGCCTCGCGAAGTTCGCAATCCGCTGCTCAATTCATCGACCAAAACTTCGCTTTCTCGGAACCGCTCGTAAGCATCGATGCCGGTGATCGCCCGGATTCGTCGCACACCTGATGCAATCGACTCGTCACTCGTGATCTTGAACAGGCCAATATCGCCGGTCGCACGTACGTGTGTGCCGCCGCACAACTCTTTCGAGAAGATGCCTTCAGCTCCCTTGATTGAAAGCACGCGTACTCGTTCACCGTACTTCTCACCAAAGAGGGCCATCGCTCCCGACCGCATCGCTTCCTCGATCACCATCTCATCCGTCTGCACTGGTTCGTTGCGCAGGATGTGATAGTTCACAAGGCGTTCAATCTCTTCGCGCTCGGCTTGAGTCAGGGGCTGGTAATGCGAAAAGTCGAAGCGCAGATAAGTCGGCGCGACAACTGAACCAGCTTGCTTCACGTGCGTTCCCAAGACTTCACGCAGTGCAGCGTGCATCAAGTGTGTTGCCGTGTGATTACGACGCGTGGCGTCGCGCTTCTCCACATCAACATCGGCTGAAACCATGTCTCCGACTTTCAAACTACCGCGTTCAATCTTCACCTTGTGAACAATCAGACCTTGAGCCGGTGAAAACGTATCACCGACGGTGGCGAACGCATTGGCGGTTGTGAGAGTGCCGACGTCACCAACTTGTCCACCGCTCTCGGCGTAGAACGGCGTCTTATCCAAGACGACTTCGCCTTCTTCACCTTCGTTCAAGACGGCAGTCTCAGAGCCTTTAATTAGAGCTGTTACTCTTGAGTCATCTACCTGAGTCGTCACGTAACCTTTGAATTCAGATCTGCCAACGCGTGCGACCACTTCGGCGTAGACAGGATTGGCTTTGGCTTTTGTTTCCGCCTTTTCGTGACCCGGCGATTGCTGGAGTTCCTGGAGCGCAACGTCAAACCGATCGTTGAATTGATCTTCGTCAATTGCAAAGCCTCGTTCTTCCAAACCGACGCGAATCAGATCCCGTGGAGTTCCGAACGTGTCGTACAGGCGAGCAAGCGCCTTGTATTCGGGCATGGCGCCCTTCGTCGTCGCAAACAACTCGTCCAGTTTATTCAGCCCAACGGTCAGCGTTGAGCCGAAGCGTTCTTCCTCAAGAGTCACCATCTTCTCAATGAACTCTCGATGACTCTCAAGTTCGGGGTAAACGTCGTTCATTTGATCAACGACAAAGTTTGTGACCTTGTTGAAGAATGCACCTTCGAAACCGAGCGTGTGATGACCCTGGTAGATCGCCCGCCGCATGATCTTACGCAGTACATAATTCCGCCCTTCATTGCCGAGGAGAATTCCATCAGCAATCGCGAAAGCAGCGGCGCGAGCATGATCCGCGATCACGCGCATCGCAAAACCTTCCTGCGTTTCCGCCTCATAGTTTCGGTCAGCAAGTCGAGCGGTGAAATCGATAATCGGCCTGATGAGATCTGTATCGTAATTTGACTTAACATCCTGAAGAACTACGGCCAGACGTTCGAGTCCGGCACCAGTATCAACCGAGGGCTTTGGCAAATCAGTCTGTACGATTTCTCCGGCATCGTTGAGGCTTCGCTCATACTGCATAAAGACCAGGTTCCAGATCTCCATCGTGTCATCGCCGGGACCATTAACAAGGTCTGAGCGATTCTTCGTTGGATCGTCCGGGTCTTTACCCATGTAGTAGTGAATCTCACTGCATGGGCCACACGGTCCCGTGTCACCCATTTGCCAGAAATTATCTTTCTCGCCGAAACGAAGGATTCGATCTGGTGGTGCACCGATCTCTTCCCAAAGACGCGCGGCATCGTCGTCATCCTTGTAGACACTGAACCAGAGACGATTCAAAGGAAGTTTGTAAACATTCAGCAACAGGTCCCAGGCAAATGCTATTGCGTCTTTCTTGAAATAGTCGCCGAACGAAAAGTTGCCGAGCATT
Source organism: Pyrinomonadaceae bacterium (assembly GCA_035257465.1). Lineage (GTDB taxonomy): Bacteria > Acidobacteriota > Blastocatellia > Pyrinomonadales > Pyrinomonadaceae > PSRF01. Next base: position 4,277 of record DATEXA010000431.1, read on the forward strand.
TCAAAGAACGTGTGATGTCGAGCCGTCTTACCGACTTCATCGAGGTCGTTATGTTTGCCACCTGCGCGGATGCACTTCTGGGAAGACGTTGCACGCGAGTATTCACGTTTCTCCTGCCCTAAAAAGGTGTCTTTGAACTGATTCATTCCGGCGTTGGTAAAAAGCAACGTCGGATCATTGGCGGGGAGTAGAGGAGATGAGCGGACACGGGTGTGGCCGTGGTCCTCAAAGTATCTCAGAAAGATTTCGCGTATTTCGTTACCAGTCATTTGAACCCTATAAGACCCTCAGCAGATTAAAAACTGAGTTTAGCATGCGCGTAATTGGAGGCGCGAACAGGGCGAGAAATCATGATAGCCGCGCTTCGATTTGCCTGGACTCTAACTGCATGAGTGCTTCCTCAGTTCAGCGAGGAGTCTACATTGACAACTTTGTTCACGCCGGCGTACGTTCGCACGAAATCTGAAAGTAGTTTTAGTGGGGACCTCATGAAGCCTTCAGCGGACAAACCCGAAAAGAGTGCAACCCCCGAGGCAAAGCGCAGGCGCACGTTTGATCGGGCAATCAAACTAATCTCTGCCAAATCGCGCTCAGTCGCGGAGCTACGTGAGCGACTCTTACAAGGACCCAGTGCGACCAAAGCCGATGTTGAAGCCGTAATCTCAAGACTAAAGGAATATGGTTATCTCGATGACGAGCGTTTCGCCTTCAGTTACGCGTCGCTAAAGGTAAAGCAACGCCCGATTGGTCGAAGACGTTTGGAACGAGACCTGAAATTCAAAAAAGTCGCAAGCACAGTTGCCGGCGAAGCGTTGGACCTCGTTTACGCTGAGACATCCGAGGAAGAACTGATCGATCGCGCCATCGAAAAACGACGTCGCACCAAAGGAAACCCAAAGACCCGTACCGAAGCGAAAAGCTTGTTTGATCATCTTCTCCGCCAGGGATTCTCTTTCGAACTCGTCAGTGAGAAAGTCCGTGCCGCCTTAGCATTTGACGACGCCGATTAGTTATCCGCAGATTACGCCGATTACACAGAAATCCGCTAAGGCGGGCTAGTCCTTCTTTTCCAAAAGAAATCAGTGCAATCGACGTAGTCTGCGGATGATCTTTTTTCCTCTCACCACCTTCACCTACAATGAACACATGAATGGTCTTCTCGTAATCGACAAGCCCGCGGGACTTACCTCACACGATGTAATCTCGCGCGTACGTCACACTCTTCACGAACGTCGCGTTGGTCACACCGGAACATTAGATCCTTTCGCGACCGGGGTATTGGTTGTTCTTGTCGGGCGTTCGACGCGACTTGCTCAATTCTTTTCGGGTGACGACAAACAATACGAAGCTATCATCCGACTTGGATATGCAACCACTACCGGAGACCGCACTGGTGACCCTCTGTCCCCTCCAGGTCAAGCAACACGCAACTGGTCACAAGATGAAATCGAATCTGCCCTGGCAAGCCTTCGGGGAAACATCGATCAAGTTCCGCCTATGTATTCAGCGAAAAAGGTCGCGGGTCAAAAGCTCTATGAACTGGCCCGGCGCGGAGAAGAGGTTGAACGCAAACCTGTCCACGTTTGCATTCATGAGTTCGTAGCGCTCCGACCCGAAGGTCAGTTGATGAAAAGTAACGGTGACGGCACGTTTGACTTACGCGTACGCGTCGAGTGCTCTTCAGGGACTTATGTCCGGACGTTGGCTGAAGATTTTGGAAGTCGTTTGAACGTTGGCGCGCACTTAGCTGAGCTTCGCCGTACTCGGGTCGGCGCCTTTTCCATAGAGGTTGCCTCCACGCTCGATGAGCTCCGGTCCCGTTTTGCTGAAGAAGCGTTAGGTACAGTGTTGGTTCCACCAGGCGCAGCGCTCTCACACCTGCCTATGCTGCATCTAAGTGATAACGACGCGCAGAAAGCGCGTCATGGAATGGAGGTTAAAGTCGGGGACGTAGACTGGGCCGACGGAGTTGATGTGCGAGTGTGTGATGACCAGGACACACTGATCGCAGTCGGTCGCTACGACCAGAATAAACGACAGCTACATCCGCGCGTGGTAATTGACACTGCTTAGTTACAACGAGGAGGCAGAAAAATAAGCATTGACTTTCGACCTTAAGCCGTATGCTATACTGAACGTAACAGGGAAGCGCGCGAGGTTCGCTTCCAACAGAGTGTTTCCCACCGCGACTTCCGTTTAATGATCATTGAGAACCGACGCTTCGAAGGATGCAGCTCATGCTTACGCGCGCGTGAGTAGGTCGCATCAAGAGGCACTTACCAAGGACTTCAACCGGCGACTTCCCGACGAAGAATTGTCGACGGTTACGGGCGTGGCCTTTCCCCACACGCTGTCCCATGCGCGAAAGCCGAAGAGGTTTCAAAGGCTATGCAACAGCAGGATGGCAACAAACAATTCAACATCAGTGAACGTCTGGAAGATCTGCGCCGTGAACATGAGGCGCTGCGTTGGGAAGGATCCTTCAGAGATTACTTTGAGCTTGTCGCTCAGAATCCACGAATAGCACAACTCTCACATGCACGCATCAACGACATGGTGCATGCTGCTGGCGTAGAGCGACTCAATGAAGGCACCCAACACGAACTTCTCTCCTACAACTTCTTTGCGTCCGAGCTCTTCGGTATTGAAGAACCTATCGCACGACTAGTCGAATACTTCAAATCCGCGGCACAACGTCTGGAAGTTCGGAAACGCATCCTGTTATTGATGGGTCCGGTTGGCGGTGGCAAATCAACAATCGTCAACATGCTGAAGCGAGGCCTTGAGGATTGGACTGAGACAGAAGGCGGGGCAGTTTATGCCATCAAAGACTGCCCGATGCACGAAGAACCGCTACATTTGATTCCTCATCAACTTCGTGAGGAAGTAGAAAGACATTACGGCATCTACATTGAAGGCGATCTCTGTCCGCAGTGTCGCTATGCGCTCGAAAAAACCTATGGAGGCCGTCACGAGGACGTTAAAGTTCACCGCGTGGTCTTCTCGGAAAAGGAACGAGTTGGCATCGGCACATTTTCACCCAGCGATCCCAAATCACAGGACATTACCGAGCTCACAGGTTCGATCGATCTTTCCACGATTGGCGAGGTTGGAGTTGAATCCGATCCGCGAGCCTATCGCTTCGATGGAGAACTCAACATTGCGAACCGCGGCTTGATGGAGTTCGTCGAGATGTTGAAGGTCGACGAGAAGTTTCTCTATAGCCTGTTAACGCTTTCTCAGGAACAGAGCATCAAGACCGGCCGGTTTGCGATGATTTATGCTGACGAAGTAATCCTTTCTCACTCGAATGAGAACGAGTACATCGCCTTCGCCGGCAATCGCAAATCGGAAGCACTTCAGGATCGAATCATCCTCGTGCGTGTTCCTTACAACCTGCGTGTCTCCCAGGAAGAACGCATCTACGACAAGCTGCTGCATCAGTCGGAAGCGTTGCGGAATGTTCACCTCGCGCCCAACACATTGCGGGTCGCGGCAATGTTTGCCGTGATGACGCGTTTGGAAGAACCCAAACGTCAAAGCGTCGACCTCACGAAGAAGATGAAACTCTACGATGGTGAAGACGTCGAGGGGTACAAATCAAAAGACGTTCGCGAACTCAAGGACGAAACAGTTCGGGAAGGCATGGACGGGATCTCTCCACGATACATAATCAATCGTCTCTCCAGCGCACTCGTGCGCGACGGCGTTACGTGTATCAATCCAATCGACGCTCTTCGCGCAATCAAGGACGGCTTCGAACAACATACCGGCATCAGTTCGGAACAACGTGAGCGCTATCTCAACCTGATTTCGCTCGCGCGCAAGGAATATGACGAACTGGCTAAGATTGAAGTCCAGCGTGCGTTTGTTTACTCCTTTGAAGAGATGGCGCGGACGATGTGCAACAACTACCTCGACAACGTCGAAGCATTCTGCAACAAGGAACGCATCAAGGATCCAATCACTGAAGAAGAAATGGATCCCGATGAACAGTTGATGCGGTCGATTGAAGAGCAGATCGGCATTTCTGAAAATGCGAAGAACACCTTCCGTCAGGAAATTCTGATTCGCATTTCATCGTACGCTCGAAAGGGCAAGTCGTTTGAGTACAGTTCGCATGAACGGTTGAAGGAAGCTATCGAGAAAAAGATTTTTGCCGACCTGAAAGACGTAGTGAAGATTACAACCTCAGCCAAGACTCCCGACCCGGATCAGCTTCGAAGAATCAATGAGGTTGTAGATCGCCTGGTGAAGGATCATGGGTATTGTCCGGTTTGCGCGAACGAGTTGTTGACATATGTCGGTACGCTGTTGTCGCGGTGATCAGCGGATGTTTGATTTGTCTCTGGGAATCTTTGTGTTCTTCTTGAAAAGCCTCGGTGCCAGCTCAGCGTACTCTGTGCCTCTGCGGTGGGAAAAATCGGCATTACGTAATCTCAACCGCCGAGACGCAGAGCACGCAGAGGAGGCGCAGAGAAGATGGTAATCAAAGGCTAAACAGATAATAAAGACGTCGCAAAGAGATTGAATGGAAACCGCCCGCGCTCTTCATCCAAGACGCGGGCATTTAATTAGCATTTGCTTCGAGGCGACATTCCGACCGTATGAAGAAACGTTACTGGATTGCAAGCACCGCAACTGCCGCCGCAACACTAGCGGTAACGGCGAAACTTCTCGCGCGTCCGCGTGACGCTGACTGGAACAAGAACCGGCATGTTGTTTTCCACTCAGATCATTCTCGTTTTGTGGACATCGACGGCATGCGTCTTCACTACCAGGACGCCGGCGATCTTAAGGCACCGGCACTCGTCCTGATTCATGGTTTTGCATCGTCAACACTTGTTTGGAGCAAAGTGTTTCTGGATCTCGCTGCCGCGGGCTTCCGAGTTATCGCTCCAGACATGTTGGGATATGGCTACTCAGGTAAACCGCGAAATGGGGAATATACGATCGGGGGCCAGGCCCACTTAATAACTCGGCTGCTCGATAAGTTGGGCATTAGACGCGCGACAATTGTAGGAAGCTCATACGGCGGCGCGGTCGCGGCCACATGCGCACTCGACTATCCAGCTCATGTCGAGAAGCTTGTGCTGGTAGGCGCAGTCAACAATAACCGGCCGCTCGAATTCACCTTGATGAAACTTTTTGGCGCGCCGGTCTTTGGCGATGTTGTTTCGCCTTTACTGATCGGTTCGAGACGTTTATTGCGAATGCGAATGAAGAGAGTTTATGACCGGCACTCGTGGGTACTTGATGAACGACGTGTCGATGCGCGGCATCAACCGTTGCGGGCATCGCGAACGCAACGCGCAATCATCAGGACCGTGCGCGGGTGGGATGCTGAACGGATTTCGCGAGATGCGCATCTAATTCAACAGCCGACGCTGTTGCTGTGGGGCGAGAATGATCCTGAGATACCACTCGCGGACGGCGAAAGGTTACACGATGAGATCTCAGGGTCGCGCTTTATTGTGTTTCTCGACTGCGGACACTTGCCGCATGAGGAGTATCCGGAGGCGTTCACAAAGGTGGTCCGGGAATTTTGTGATTTCTGATTGCTGATGGGTTAATGCACTAGAAATACTATGACGATCCAACGCAACGACTGGTCACTTCAACGTAAGGGCATCATCGATCAGGAACGTCACAAGGATCGTGTAAAGGAAGCTATCCGCAAAAACCTTGGCTCGATTGTCTCCAATGAAGCAATCATCCTCTCCGACGGCAAACGCACAGTCAAAGTTCCTATCAAAGCCCTCGACGAATATAAGTTTCGTTTCAATCATCAAAAGGGAAAGCACGTAGGCCAGGGCGATGGTAAGACGCGGGTCGGCGACGTCATCGCGCGCGAAGGTCGGCCCGGTTCCGGTACTGGTGCGGGTGCAGGACCAGCCGGTCAGGAAGCCGGCGTCGATTACTACGAGGCTGAAGTAAACATCGACGAGATTGCCGCACTCATCTTTGAAGACCTTCAGCTTCCGTATCTCCAGGAAAAAGCCAAGAAAGCGGTTCAATCGCGTAAGACTCAGTTCAATGAGATTCGCAGGACCGGAGTCATTGCCAATCTCGACAAGCGCCGGATGATTCTCGAAAACATTCGCCGCAATGCGCGTGAGGGCAACCCACACTTTGGCGATATCAAAAAGGAAGACCTCCGTTTCAAGACGTGGGAAGAAGTGATGCGCTACGAGTCGAACGCCGTGGTCATTGCGATGATCGACGTTTCCGGCTCCATGGGCGAATTCAAGAAATACGTTGCGCGCAGTTTCTATTTTTGGATGGTTAGATTTCTCAGGACGAAGTACGACAACGTCGACATCGTGTTCATCTCCCATCACACTGAAGCAAAGGAAGTCACCGAGGAACAGTTCTTCACACAAGGTGAGTCAGGCGGAACAGTAGTGTCGTCTGCGTATCAACTGGCTCTCGACATCATCAGCCAGCGCTATCGGCCTGAAGACTGGAACATTTACCCGTTCCACTTTTCTGACGGCGATAACTACTACTCGGATAATGAAGAAGCAGTGAAGCTCGCGGATGAGTTAATCCGCATCTGCAACTTGTTCGGCTATGGCGAAATCGGCGAAGAGGGTTCCTCGAGTTATCGACGTTCATCGGGCGCACTTCTTTCAATCTTCAACGACCGTCTGCAGAACAAGGATCATTTCGTTGGCGTCCGTATCGACGACAAGGAAGATGTGTATCCCGCACTCAAGGAATTTTTTGGGAGACGGGGTGTTGATCTGCCGGCGTGAAGGAGCGACTTCGCCTTGGGTCTTTGGCCTTCGGGAACTAGGGCACATGCAACCAAAACAAAGGGCAAAGACCTAAGATCCAAGACCATCTTATGCTTGATCTCGAAATCCAGGCCCTCGAATCCGCCGTTGAGCAAATCTGGGAAGTCGCTCGTGGCTTTGGGCTGGATCCGTATCCAACAAATTTCGAGATAGTTCCCGCGCCGGTGATGTATGAAGTTGGTTCCTACGCTTTACCTGGACGCTATTCGCATTGGACCTTCGGCAAGGCTTATCACCGGATGAAGACGATGTACGACTTCGGCCTGTCAAAGATTTATGAAGTCGTCATCAACACAAACCCTGCATACGGTTTTCTGCTCGAGACAAACAGCCCGATCCAAAACAAGATGGTGATCGCGCACGTTCTTGGACACGTCGACTTCTTCAAGAACAACACGTATTTCTCAAAAACGAACAGGCGGATGGTTGAGAGTGTTTCCACGCACGCTCAACGAATGATGGAGTATGAGTTCAAGTATGGCCGAAAGACTGTAGAGCGATTCCTGGATGCGGTCCTTGCGATTGAAGAACACATTGATCCTTATTTCTTCATCAAGCGTGACATCTCACCAGTGGAAGAGCGACGCCGTGCGGAACTTCGACCGAAAGATGGACGGTATGACGACCTCTGGCTGCTCGACAAAAACGAACGCGAAGCTCATCAACTACGTCGCGATGAGCAATCGTCTGAACAAGAAAAGACCCCTCGAGAACGATTGCCGGAGAAGGACCTTCTCTTTTACATCATGAAGAATTCGCCAACCCTCTCAGGCTGGCAGCGTGATGCGATTGCAATGGTCCATGAAGAGATGGAGTACTTCGTTCCGCAAATGCAGACGAAGATAATGAACGAGGGTTGGGCCAGCATCTGGCACGCACGCATCATGCGTGAACTTGATCTGAGCGACAACGACCATATCGAGTTTGCCAACCTTCACTCGGGAGTTGTATCGCCGCACAAAGGTCAGTTGAACCCTTACTACCTTGGCTACAAGATCTACGAAGACATTGAGCGTCGTTGGAACGAGCCTTCCGCCGAGGAACAGAAGCGGTTTGGACGCAATGGCAATGAAGGTCGTGACAAGATTTTTGAAGTGCGTGAACTCGAAAACGATGTTTCGTTTTTGCGGAACTATCTCACGGAAGAGTTATGTGAGGAGCTCGATCTGTTTGTGTATGAATTGATCGAGGAAGAAGAATGGACAATCACTGAGAAACGTTGGGAGAGAGTCCGCGATCAACTCGTCTCGAACATGACTAACTTTGGATTTCCCTACCTTGAAGTTGAGGACGGAGATTATAACGGCAACCGGGAGCTTTACCTGAAGCACCGCTACGAGGGCACTGAACTCGATATGCGATACGCGCGCAAAGCACTCGAACATGTGCACACCCTCTGGGGCAGGCCTGTACACCTCGAAACCATCATCGACGAAGAGTCGACTGTGCTGCACTTCAATGGCGACGAGCACCTAGAAGATTGAAGATTTCAGATCTCAGATCTCAGATTGTTCGATCCTGAAGATATTCATTGGAATTTGTTATCAAGCACAAATCTGCAATCTCAAATCCTATCTGAGATCTGCGATTTGAGATCTGAGATCCGGCTTCCGGCTAGACCTTACCCAGACCTTCGTATTATCCTGACCTCGCCGGAGCATTATTGGTAAACAAGGTCTGGGTTGGCTCTTCTCCAAAGAATTACCTGCCTCTGATACTTCATCACCCTGAGGGATCGTTTCGTGCAGTCTCTACCTCGTTCCCCTATTCCCTGTGTCGTAATTGCGTGCGCCTGCATGCTTCTCGCGGGTCAGGTGGCCAGAGCCAGAGCCCCCTTCAAGGTAAGCCCCGCGCCCGTCTGGGTTCTTCGAGTTGTTCCTTCGGTGGATCCCAATAAGGCCGGTACTCAACCCGGAACCAGCTCAACTCGCATACTTGATGACCAACAGCTTAAGGTGAGCGGTGGTTCTGTCGAACGCTATTACCACTACTTCCAGCGCGTCGATAACACAGCTGGACTCGACGACCTGTCACAACTGCGTTTTTACTTCGAGCCATCCTACCAGCGACTCACGATTCACTTCGTGCATGTACTTCGCTCCGGCAGCGTCATTAACGCTTTCGAGCCATCAGACGTGAAGATGATTCAGGAAGAAGACGAACTCGACCAGCAGCTTTACAACGGAACCAATGCGGCGGTGATTTTTGTCAACGACATTCGGGTAGGCGACGTTGTTGAATATGCATACACCGTCTCCGGTGATAATCCAGTGTTGGGCGGGCGATTCGCTGACACTATCTACCTTGCCGATTCCGATCCGATTCAGGAAACGTTCTTGAGGCTTGTGTTTCCTTCGAAGCGTACCCTGGCAATCAAAAACGACAACTTGCAACTTGAGCCGAGCAAGCAAACTATTGGCGAAGATACCGAGTACACCTGGTACACGAAGAACATCCCGGCGGTGGCAGCCGATGATTCAGCACCTGACTGGTACGATCCGTCTCCAAGAATAAACCTAAGTGAGTTTCAAACCTGGGCCGATGTAGTCAACTGGGCCTTGCCGTTTTATCAGAACTCCCAATTGAACAATGCGGAGTTACGACAACAAATCGAGGAGTGGAAGAAAACATCTGAATCTCCTGCCCAACGTACAATAACTGCGCTGCGATTTGTGCAGGACGAAATCAGATATCTTGGTATCGAGCTGGGAAGGTATTCGCATCAGCCCACGTCGCCAGAGAAGGTCTTCACGAGACGATTCGGCGATTGCAAAGACAAATCTCTCCTGTTGAGTTCAATTCTCAATTCCATGGGAATTGAAGCCGCACCCGCCCTGGTGAATACGTCGGAGAAGTCATCGCTTGACTCCTGGCAGCCGACTCCCTTCGCTTTCGATCACGTCATTGTGAGAGCAAGGATCAATGGAAGGACATACTGGCTTGATCCAACGATAAGTTATCAACGTGGCGGCCTGGAGAATTACTACGATCCTCCGTTCGAAAGGAGCCTTGTGTTGCAGGCCGGCACGACGGGGCTGGAGAAAATTCCACGTCCAGCCAGCAACGCCGGTTCAATCGATGTGCTTGAGGTCTATAGCGGACAGAACTCGCAGTCGGCTGTAACGCTCGCCGTGACTAAAACCTATCGCGGGATGCAGGCCGACGCAATGCGTTACTCGCTTCAGTCGACGTCGCTGAACAATCTCAGCAAGAGTCATTTGAATTTTTATGCAGACACGACGCCAACAATTAGCGCCGATGGTTTGCCTCAAGTTGACGACAATCAGGATACCAATACGATTGTTATCAAGGAGAAATACTTAATCAGTGAGTTGTGGCGAGATAACCGGCATAGCTTCGTTGCGGATCGAATCTATGCTGAATTGCGTAAGCCGCGCGTGTCTCAACGTTCGGCGCCACTCGAAGTGGAGTACCCACTATCAATCCAGCAGACTATTCTGATCGATCTAGGGCCCGGTTATGACTTTCCGACCGGTAGCGACGTACTCACCGATGATGCGCTCCGGTTCGAGTACAGCTATTCAAAATCGGGAAATCAACTGAGCATGTACTTTTCGTTGAAGACTTTTGCTGACTCAGTCCCCACCAACGCTCTTCAAAACCATTTACAAATACTCGACAAGGCCCAGACAATGGCGGGTTTCGAGTTGTCTCGAGGTCGTAGCGGGGTTGTTGTGTCGAATGGGAAACCGCCGTCGCGTTTGTTGCTTGGAATGACCTGGCTCGTAATTCTGATTCCGGTGGTGTTCTTTGTCATGTGGATAGTTCGAAGCCGTAACAGCACTGTCAGTCGACCTGAGTCCGTCGGACAACTGAAAGCACAACCTGGGACCTCACCCGAAACTGCGTTGCGACTATCGACTAAAGAAAAAATGGAGTCGCTGCTGCTGAACTTCAAATGCCGGTGTGGAGGCCATCCATATAATCCTGAGGCACCAGCTAAACGCGAACGCTTTACTTACGACGGGCAACGTTTGGTTGGCATTCGACTCGTCTGCTGCGCGTGCAAGCAATCAAGCGACATCTACGTAAATCCCTTGTTCGAGAACGAGCCAAGTAGCGTGGCGATGCTAGAAACGAGTTAGAGTCAGGTGTGATTTTGGTGCGGAGCGTCGGGTCTTTGGTCTTAGGACTTTGGACTTTGGTCTTGGGTCTTTGAACCTGAATCAGCTAACTAGGCCCTTAAGTGTCTCCATACCAAAGGGCGAAGACCAAAAACCCAAGACCAAAGTCCCTCTCTCACATATTCAACGCTTTCCCAACATTCGGATCCCTTCGCACTCGCCAAATCTTGGAGTCGAGGTAGTAGTGTATGAAGGCATAGCCCCATAAAAACGAGATACCGAGTTGGATCAGAAATGACTGACTGGTGGAGCCTGCTGTCGCATTTTCGAAACTCAAGTAACCCAGGAACTGACGTGGGCCCTGATAGATGATGCCGAACAGAATACCGAATGCGAAGTAGTAGCCAACACGTCGACTGATTAATGAAGCAGCACCGTACCTGGATTGGGAAGATAGATTGTCTGGGCCAGAACGCTCAGGCGGGTTGTACTTCTTGTTATGAAACCAAATGAGACGATGATATTGAAGGTTGTGATAGATGGTAAGAATCGAAACAATCGCAACCGGCTTATAAGGCATCGGCGTTAAGAGAACGATCCAGTGCATTGGGATCGCCGCAGCCAGTAAAAGATACTTTGGAACGTTGAGCGGGTCGCCGACGATCAGACGTTGGACTTGCCGACCTAGCCAAACGATACCCAGCGATATAGTCCCGATAAGCAGTAACTTTGAGAACCCGCTAACTCCGCCGCGCAGCACTGAGGGAACTCTCGCCATCGCTTCGGGATCGCGTGCGATGAACTCCACAAACGGATAATTGAAAGCGAAGAGTAACAACAACCGATCGAGTGCGTTATCGACTCTCGCAAGGTCCCCATTCTTTTTCTTGTAAAGCACCATGAAGCCATAGTGCTGCTTCACAAGATGGTAATAGGCCCAGAGCGCGGCTACAAAAAAGAAAACAAACCCTGCTCCCGCCCATACCAATAGCGGACCCACGGCAAAGAACAGGAGTGAACCCCACAACAGACGCGGGCGGTTCTGACGTTCAGTTCGATCGAAATAGGTTCGAGAGAAAGTGCCAAAGACGTGTGGAGCGTCGATCAGTATGGCCCACAACGCAGCCATCAAAAGAAGAGACACAATTCCCTTCACGTAGAGAAAAAGCAGAACGTAGCTCGAAACCACTGATCCGATAAACCAGATGAGGTCGTCCTGGGCACTGATAATCCAGCGCAACGAGATCACGCTTGCAACTGGCTTGGATGTTATCTCTACGCTAGCGGCCATTGTTTTGAATGTCCGATAAACTCCAGTTAGTCGGAATGGACGTTTGGCTGATACTCAGTGCTGGGAGCGCTGGCGTCCTCGCCTGCTGACTAGCCTTCTCTAACCTCACTCTTAAAGAAACTGTGATCAAAATAAAGTTTAAAGAACCTCAGTTAGCAGGCGAGGACGCCCGCGCTCCCAGCCCAATTCGTCACGCTTAAACAAACCTTCAATTTGTCTTCGCTCAAGGCGCATTCTATCATCGCCACAAACCCCACAAGAAAGCTGCACCTTAGGAGGATCGAGTGGCAGACAATCCCACAAAGCAATGCTTTCAGGCACATCCATGGCACGGGGTCACGCCCGGCGCAAAAGTACCGGAACTCGTCAATGCATACATTGAAATCGTGCCAACCGACGCGGTCAAATATGAACTCGACAAAGCTTCAGGACACCTGAAAGTAGATCGACCTCAGCGTTTCTCGTCGATGTGTCCAACACTTTATGGCTTCATTCCTCAGACTTTCTGCGGCGCGGAAGTAGCGGCAATTTGTGCGGAACGCTCGGGGTTAGATGGCATCGAAGGCGACGGCGATCCGATGGATATCTGTGTGTTGTCGGAAAAGACTTTTGCACACGGAAGTTTTTTTCTAAGCGCGCGTCCAGTTGGAGGATTGCGGATGATCGACGGTCAGCAGGCCGACGACAAGATTATCGCAGTGTTGGAATCAGATCTCGCCTATGGTGGACTGAGGAACATTGGCGACGTACCGAGGGGACTGGTTGATCGACTCAAGCATTACTTTCTCAGTTACAAACAGTTTCCCAGTGATGCACCAAGAAAGGTTGAGATTGTGGGTGTCTATGATCGCGACGAAGCTTTGGATGTGATTAAGAGAAGCCTGAAGGATTACCAGAACAGATTTGGTAGTTAAGCCTAACCCCGGTCGATCGAACTAGTGAAGAGTTTGTCGAACGTATTCTTCAATCCCGCATCGTGGACACGTCAGTCCATGGTGTTGTTCGTCACTCCACTTCGCAAGCGCGAGACTGATTGGTTTGCGTTCCCCGGAGTGATGGTGATCGTGATGCTTGCGTTCTGCGTCTTCAGCGCTGCAGTGTTTGCAGAGCCAACCGTAGCCTAGATTGAAGAAGTGGGTCGTCTGGTGCATGGATTAGCAGAGCTTTGTGCTTTGATCTTTGTACTTGGGCTTTGTGGACGATTACCGAAACCGTCACAACCAAAGCGCCAAGTACAAAGCACAAAGTTCAAATCTTACAGACGAGCGAAGTCTTTTACCGTTTCGAGTCGGGCGACTCCGTCAATCTCACTGGGACAGTCGTTCGTCGACCGTCACGGAAGATTTGCACTTGTACCGTCTCACCAATCTGATGTTTGTCGAGAACGCGGAACAAGTCGTCTGAATTAGTGACCTTGTCGTTATCTATGCCAACGATGATGTCACCAAGTTCGACATCACCATTATCCAATTGCTGCAGACCGCGTAAACCAGCGTTAGCCGCGCCACTACCACGAGCTACTTGAACAATGAGCACACCGTCCGAGACTGGAAGATCAACTTGATTTCTGATTGCCTCAACATCTCGAGTGCTGATGCCGAGTTTTGGTCGACTGACTTTTCCGCTGCCGAGCAGTTGCGGCACAACCCTCTTTGCGATACTCACCGGAACTGCAAAACCCACGCCTGCCGAACTGCCCGAAGGTGAAAGGATCTGAGAGTTGATACCAATCATTCGCCCGTGAGAATCGAGCAATGGGCCGCCTGAGTTCCCGGGATTGATCGATGCATCGGTTTGAATTGCGCCTTCAATCAAACGGTTATTTCGGGCACGAATGGGTCGCTGCAATCCACTGATCACTCCAGTGGTTAGCGTTCGATCCAAACCAAACGGGTTACCAATCGCCAGAACTTTCTGACCAACGCTTAGCTTATCAGAGTCGCCCATCGGAACAACTGTGAGTGGTCCAGCAGGCTTTTCTAACAAGCGGATCACAGCGAGATCAGTATCAGGGTCGCCACCGACAATCGTAGCGGCGTAGTCTTTCTGACCACCCATGCTGACCGAAAGTTTTTGTGCGCCTTCGATCACGTGATAGTTGGTCAGGATGTTTCCCTGCTGATCGAGTATGGAACCTGAGCCGGAACCTTCTTGCGGTTCTACGAAACCCAACCAGTCACGAGCGTAGGAAGTGGAATGGATGAACACGACGCCGGGACTAAGGGCCTTGTAAACCTCGATGTTGTTTTGTTCGTCGGTGGCGACTGAAGGATCGGTGATCCCGGCTGGAGCCGCTGTCGATAACGCAGCCTGGGATGCCTGCAGTCGATTTGATATGCGATCGACGATGGCTACAGCGCCGGCCGCGAACAGACCAGAAATGATTGCAATCAATAAGATTTGGCGTGCGGAAAGTCTGTACATAAAACGTCTTCCCTCTCTAACGAATGATTTGGCAAAGTGCCAATTGTAAGATGCTTCAGAAACAATCGTTAGTTGTGCCTGAAGACTGATTGGGCCGAACTTCGTAACAGCGACAAATTTAGAACTGAAGACCTCGCTCCTGCAAGGGAGAAAGACACAATTTACCAAAGACTTTGCAGCTATTAATACTTCGCAAAGGCGGGTGCAGGAGTTTCGTTTTCTACAAAGAGAGGTTAGGAGAACAGTGAGGCAATTGTTAGCGGCAGATGAGCTAGAAAACCCATGAAACGCAGGGGTCCCTGCCATCCGAGTGCGGCACACCCGGTTGCCGCGTGTATGAGCATCAAGGCAAGATAAACAACAAGCACAACGGTCATACCATGTTTGGCAAGGGATAGGTGAGCACAGCGGTATAGGGTGTAGGCGGCAAACCCGCCGACAAGAAGTTTGATTGTGAGAAAGGGAAGTGGCCCGTGACTGAGAATGCGAGCCATCAGGCCGTTCCCTTCCGAAGCAACATTCAAATGTATCCAGAGGAGTGTCAATTGAGCGTCGAGCCAGTTCATTACGAATAACAAAAGGCTCTTGGACAGCGTTCCCACGATGTTTCCCCTTATGCCAACGTTGTTAAAACTACTGTCCTATTAACGCCAGAACCCCCGAACTATTGTCCGGAGGTTCATGACGTTCACGGGAGGAACGAGACTCGTTCTAAGTATCTAAAGGAAATGCGTAATCGACAGTTGCTTCCTGAAAACAGCGTCCTAGCTTTGCCGTCGATTCAACTTTGTATTTCTAATATTGTTGTGCGGCCATTATAGGTTGAGGCGCAGTAACCGAAAAGCACGAATGAGTAACTCAATTGCAGAGGTCCTCGCTGAAGCATCTCAAATCCTGCGAAACGCCGGCGTTCCGAATGCACGTCGTGAGGCCGCGTCTCTCCTCGCATACACGATCGCCAAAGATCGAACGTTCCTTATAAGCCACGCCGAAAATGAGTTGAGCACAAATGAATTTAAGAGTTTTGCTGACAGCGTGGACCGGAGAGCACAAGGTGAGCCGCTGCAGTACATCACCGGGCAGCAGGATTTCTACGGGCGTGTGTTTCGTGTCTCGCCCGATGTTTTGATTCCTCGTCCAGAGACTGAACTCCTTGTTGAGGCAGCACTGGAATTGATCTCGGCGTCGCAAGGACCAGTGAGGATCTGTGATGTGGGAACTGGATCGGGATGTATCGCAATCACACTGGCCAGCGAGAACGCCAACGTCAACGGAGTCGCCGTAGACATATCGCCATCAGCCCTGAAAATCGCAAAGCAAAATGCTATTGCCAATAACGTGGACGAACGACTCGCGTTTACGCTCTCAGACTGCTTCGACGCTTTGCCAGAGGATGGCCCTTTGTTCGACTTGATCGCGTCAAACCCTCCATACGTGGCGGCAGACG
>DATEXA010000432.1:0-14200 GCA_035257465.1 Pyrinomonadaceae bacterium
CGCGGTGAGATGTGGCGGCTGCTGGATTGCAGTGAGCCATTGGATTCTTCCGTTGTATGAACCCCCAATCGTGCCAACCTTACCAGTGGACCATGGCTGCACTGCTAGCCACTCGATCGCGTCATACCCGTCTTGACCATCATGTCGATAAGGCTCAAACGTACCGTCAGAATCACCGCGTCCGCGCACATCCATAGCCACATAAACGTAACCATGAGAAACAAAGTACTGGGCGATCTTAAAGGTGCTGGCCCCGGCTTTTGTATAAGGAGTGCGATTGAGAACGACGGGAAATTTTCCTTCACCCACGGGCCGATAAATGTCTGCGGACAACTCGGTTCGATCACGCATCGAAACGCGTCTATTGAACTCAATCTTTACCTCTGGAGTTGCCTGCGCTGCCGGCGGCGTGCTCGCTGCTGCTGCTTGCTGAGCAACAGTTGGAGACACAGCGACCAAGAGGAACAGAACGAGAATGAGCATGCGATGGATACGTTTGGTAAGTTTCGTCATATTGGTAAACACCATGATGAGTGGTTTTTCTGGGACAGTTCGGAAGGTCAAGGCTTTTCCGCAAGGAGAGTGGCCAACCTGCGGTTACGTGCTACTTAATCTGATCGAAGGCCACAGTGCCGATTCGGTATTTCTGCCAATCTTTGTAGTCGAAGTGCCACCACTCCGCCTCGTAGACTTTGAAACCCTCAGACTGCATTGCATCGCGCAACAAGTCACGGTGCCAACGTTGTAATGATGTACCGCCGGGATAGTCCGGATAAGCACGATCCGTTGTCTCGTCGTAAGTGCTTACCATCTCAATGGGCTTTCCAGTCTTCAGATCGTAGAGCGATATGTCGACAGCACAGCCACGATTGTGACGCGAACCCTGCGATGGATCGGCAACAAATTTCTTTTTGTCGTCTGGTGTTGCGTCCCAAAACACTTTCGTAACGTACCATGGTCGATATGCATCATGGACCAGAAGTCCATAACCCAATTTTTTCAACTTGCTATTTACTCGAACGACTGATTCAGCAGCGGGACGTTGCATGAAGGCGCGAGGCTCGGAATAGAAAACTGTTCCGAATAGATTGTTTGTTGTGGCGTAGCGGATCTCGAGCTTGATTGTTGGATCTAACTTGGTCAACTCAACTAAATCGGTCGGTAAAAAGTCTCCGGTCTCAGCGGGAGGCTGCGCAGTGCGTGCCTCCTTAATCAGAGTGGGAACGGGTCTCAGTGGCTCAACGCGAAGTTGATTCGAACCTTCTTCTGGTCCAAGTGGCTGGCGTTTATATATCGACTTTCCGATTTCGACTTGCGTTACTTTGCCACTTGCATCGCGAGAAAACACAACTGAATCAGCAGAGTGCGTGGAGTTGGACTCAAACTGAAACTTGTCTTTTGAGACCTCGCGAAGCGGGGCGAGTTCGGTCCGTTTGAAAAGGAGATTCAGTTTCCCATCCTTTTCGAGAACGATGAGAGTGTCGTTATTAAGAACGTATTCCCCAATCAGAGGTCGCCATTTCGCCGGCGCTGGAGGAGGTTTCGGAGGACCCTGTTGCCTTGCTGCAGCCGAACTGATCGCAAACGGCAACCCGTTGGACATCAACAAAAGAAAAAAAGTGACGAGGAGTAAGTTTTTAGTAAATTTGGAAATCATCATGACGATCTTAGGAAATCCCGCCAACTGCATTTTGAATTTTTTCAAGTGCTCCGTGCAAAATTTCGTCCTCACGTGCAATACATAAGCGCATGTAATCCTGGTATTCGTTACTGTCAGCGAATGCCCCACCAGGTACACCTGCCACACCTTTGCTTAACAGCATCTGATTGAATTCAACTGCATCGCCGTACCCCTGAGGAATTCGCGCCCAGACATAAAAAGCAGATCCAGACTCGTAAATCTGAAAGCCGGCTTTGACCAACGAGTCTACAGCCACGCGTCGCTTGGACTTGAACTTGTCGCGCAGCATTGAGTAGTAATTCGGATCTGACATGAGCACCTGTGCTAGCGCAAGTTGCAAAGGAGTTGGAGAACACACATAGAAAACGTTGTTCGTGTTGTTGAGTGGAGCTATCAGACTCGCGCTTCCATAAACATAGCCCAGTCGCCAACCTGAGATGTTCCAGGATTTGGAGAACGAGTTAACCGTGATCGTTCTCTCCCACATGCCGTCGAAAGTGGCAATCGAAAGGTGAGATCTGTCGCCTACTACATAATGCTCATACACTTCATCAGCGATACACAAAAGATCAAACTCATTACAAACGGCGGCGATCGCTTCCAGTTCAGCCCTGCTGAAAACTTTACCGGTAGGATTTGCGGGAGAGCAGGCGATAATGGCGCGAAGCGGAAAGTGTTCACGCTCCTTCCACTCACGACAACGCGCGCGCAGTTCATCGACATCAAGTTCGAGATTCTCGCCATGCAGAGGCAATACATTCGTGGTTCCACCCAACTCATTAAGAATGCGCCGGTGATATGGATAGTACGGTTCGAAAACGAGCGCAGACGAATCCTTCAAGTGAGTATGCGCGATCGCAATAAGTGCCGCCGTCGCACCCGGTGTAATCAACAACTGTAAAGGCGCAGCTTTAGGATCGACTTCGATACCATTCAAAACGGAAATCTTCTTCGCAACCGCTTCTCGTAACTCCGCCACTCCTTCTGCCGGGCTGTAATGATTTCGACTCGCACTGATCAACTCACTTGCAGCTTGCGCGAGCGATGGATTGATCGCTAATTCCGATTGTCCTTGTACAAGATTTCCACTTGGAGGGACCAACCGAGTGATCGCTCTAATGTCTGGTTGTGTTCTTAACTTCATTTCCCTTGTAGCTATTCCTTGCATGGCTTTCTGAGAGTCAGGGAAGCCAGAGCTTTAACGTATTAACATAGATCGAACGAAGGAATTTCTTACTTGCATCTCCTTCGTTGATCCGTGTGATCCGTGAAAATCTGTGGCTTCACCTGCTTGATACCCGGCGGCACGGCACGCTGGTCACCTTTCCACCCGAACTAATATGTCGAACTAAAGTGCAAGAGACCGCCTGCGAAGGAGAACCACAGCAAGCCCAGGCACGCTAGTAACATGATCGTAGCCTGTAGTTTGACCCAAATACTCCATCGCTTACCAGTCCAGGCGATGATGGCATTAATGAGCGCCGCTAACGTACCAATCGCACCTAAGACACCTATGACTTGAACCAGGTGGAACCAGACAGTTCCTTTATCACTGAAGACCTCGAGGTGACCTAGCCCGTACGTCAAAAGTCCCAGGAGAGATGCAATGAATATGATGTCGAGCAAGAAAGCAATGCGCACCAGCACACGAATCAATAGTGCCATTGGCGGCAGCTCCAGTTTGCGACCGTAATGTCTTCTTACAAACCAGAACACGGGCCACAGTATTAATGTGAGTAGCATCAGGACGAGCGAAACAACCAGTACCACCAACAGAAGCTTTCCGTTCTCCAGCGCGCCAATTCGCTGACCAACGAAGAACGGGTACGGCAAGATCAGCTGCATCCGACCGCTCTGATCAGGTTTGAAAATCAGTTTGTCCTGACCGTCGCGCTCCTGAAATGTCATGGGAGCGACCGCTTGCCAGTGCTTCGGCTTGCCGTTTGGACCAGTCAGCTGCGCTACCACTATATCGCCGTCACCAACAGGTGATACGGTGAACTGACCAAGCAACGTTGCCGCTTTCAGGAACGAATTCTCACTGCGCCGGCTTAAGTTATAAGTACCCGATGCAGCTTTAGCATCGTCTTTAGCGGTTGATGAACTAGCAGCGGGAGCAGTGTACGGGTAGTAACGATCAAGAAATGCGTGCCACAGGTTCGTTCTTCCAGAACCATCTCCGCGACCCGGACTGTTGTAGGAAACAAAAAAGCCCACCTTCTGATCCAACACCAGATGCAGATCGCTATGAAAAGAAACAGTGTCTCCACCATGGCCGATGATGCGGTGACCGTTACGAATCTCTTCGTAGAATCCGTAACACATTGCGTTGGCTGCGTCATCCAAACCAAACAGGCGGCTATGCATCAAGCGCGCTGTCTCTGGTTTCAATATGCTCGCGCCGTTCAATTGTCCATCCTGCAGATGGGCCATCATGAACTGCGCCATGTCCGTAGCAGAACTACTCAAACTCCCTGCGGGAAACGGATTCACTACCTCGAAGGGCTGCGCATCGTCTGATGCCAGGCGATAACCACTGGACATTAACGGCGCAAGTTCTGCTGGTAGCGGCTGCACGAAACTTGAATGGCCCATATTGAGTGGCTTGAAAATGTTTTCAGCGATGTATTGCTCGAAAGGTTTCCCCGAGACGCGCTCCACAATGTAGCCGGCAACTGTGGTTGCGTAATTCGAATAAGCCGGGACAGTGCCGGGAGGATAGATGCGACCCGGAATATGAGTTTTCACATACTGACCAAGATTCGGACTGGTCGGGTTTACACTGAATAGATCTTTGACCTGTTCCTCGAAACCTGGGGTGTGAGTCATGATGTTCTTCAAAGTGATGGGCTTGCCAAACGCCTCGGGAATCTTGAAGTCCAGATACTCATTTACGTCGCGGTCCAAGTCCAGTTTCCCTTGTTCGAACAACTGCATGACCGCGGTCCAGGTGAACAGCTTTGAAATAGAGCCCGGTCGAAACAACGTTTCCTGTGCTGAAACCGGCTTCCTGGTCTTAACGTCGGCGTAACCATACCCTTTCGCAAAGAGTAGTTTGCCGTCTTTGACAACTGCGATGGTCGCCCCGGCAATGTCATCGTGGCTGATTTGCTGCGGCACTAAACCATCGAGAAATGCTTCTACGTCAGCAGCCGTCATTTCAGGAGCGCGGTTGGAGGGTGCTTCCGTTGTGGGTGGTTGTGGCGCTTTACTTGTGAGCGGTGTCTTCTGGGGAACTTGGCCCGTTACGCATAAACCAAGCAGCAAAGCGATTATTACTAATGAGATCGTTTTCTTCACAATATGACTCCTGAAACGTATTTGTCTTCGGTCCTGTTTCTCGTTCTGTCACCGCTAACTACAGATTAGACTATCCAGGGACAGTCCAAATCTGCGTGAGCACACGTTCAAAATTGCCACCCAAAATTCCTTCGATGTCGGCATCGCTGTACTTGCGGCGAATTAGACCTTCAGTCAAATCAAACATCCTTTTCGGGTGGTTCAAACCTTCAATATCGATCTTCTCGCGAAACGCATAACTTCCCTTATATGCAGCACGCAGCTGTTTGTTGAGATCTGCCGGCATTGCGTCGTAGCCATAAAGATCCATGTCGCTTCCAACACCCAGATGCTCTGGCCCAATTAATTTGCGGACGTAATCAAAATGATCCAATACGTGTTCGACCGTCGTTGGTTCATCACCTTTGACAAACATCCGCACGCCGGTGATTCCCATCACGCTGCCCGCTTCTCCTACCTTCTTAATTGCTTCATCAGTTTTCAGACGAGGGTGTCCAGGAACCAGCACGCGACAATTTGAGTGAGTAATCAAGACGGGTTTCTTAGAGATTTCAAAGGCATCAAGAGTAGTGCGGTCGCCACAATGAGACACATCAACCGCCATACCTACTTTATTCATTCGCTCAATGATTGATACGCCGAAGTCCGAGATTCCTTCGTCGCGTCTTTCAGTTGAACCATTGCCGATAAGATTTCGGGCATTGTAGGTCAATTGAGATACCCGCTGGCCCAAGCCGCGAAAGAAATCAACATCGTCAGGGCGACGGAAGTGTTCCGAATTCTGCAGCCCGAGCATAATGCCGATTCTTCCCGACTTCTTGACGCGCTTTAAGTCTGACACGCTATCGATGCGAGTGAAGTGGTCCACATCGTTCGCGACGAAACCATTCCAATGCGCGAAGTATTGAAGCGCGTTCTCGTAGGCACTGGGTCCTCCCATACCAACAGACTGGTGGAATACATTGATGCCCGAGTCGATGTACGGCTGCAAGTCAGCAGTTGTAAATGCGTCCGGATCCTTGAACCACTTAGCTTCTTTGTTAAAGTCGAGAGTCAACACACTGAGCATGTCAATCACAGTGGTTCTCCCAATCAGATCGATTGCCTTGGACGTATATTCGGCGGGGTGATTGGCGAACAGACGATACCGACCGCGATTGAAAGCAGGTGCTGTAATAAATGCGGTGGCTGCGAGTCCCACACCTTTCAGCAGGTCGCGTCTGCTAAACGTAGATTTGCTACTCAAATTCGTGCACATTTCCCTTCGTCAGCAAGTATTTTCCAAGTCGTTGGTTCTCTCGCGTTTCTCGAACAAACCCGGCGACTACATAACCGGCTTTGATCGCCTCGGTGAATGCCCAACGCGTATCTTGTCGCCAACATAAAGCTGTCTCTGGTTTCAGTTGGTGCAAAGAATTAATGTCCGCGGGAATCTCGATTGATGATTGATCGCCAGCAAGAGCAGATGACAAATCGTTGCGACGAGGTGAATCATCAGCATTAACTTGAACTAACGGAAAACCGGGCGCGGAATCAATCTCACTCGCAACACCAGTTGCTAGTTTTTGCACTCGATCGCTTCTGAGAAACCACGACACCCACAACCGATCGGTGCCTGTCTGATGCAGAAAACTGGAAGGATCCTCACCGTAGAAATTAGGCAAATATCGATTTGATACGACACCCAACTTAGTGAAGTTTAAATATGCATTCAGACTCTGCAACGGATCGAAAGTCCAGGTCATCAGTCTGACTTCCTGTGCAATCGCATGTTCTCGTTGCGCCAGTTTTAGCCGGCGTCCTAAATCAAACTTACTGTAGGCCGGCTTGACCGCTAACATGTGTGAGTGGTGCGCCAGTTGGTCATGCTCAAAGGCCGGAAATCCATAAACGAAGCCCACTAAGGTTGGTCCGGCAAACGCGCCTATCAAACTACCTCCCGCTTCCCTGGCAGCGACGAGTTGAGTGAGGGGCACTACATCAAGATCGGGGATACCCCACACTTCTTTTTGCAGGTCTTCCACTGCTCGCATCTCCGCAACATCATCAATATTGCGGATTGTAACTTCAGACGACTTTGGAGTGCGGTGCCCCTGCACCGCTTTGGTATTGATTTTCTTACACCCCGGTAGCATATTTCAGATCACAGATCTCAAATCTCAGAAGCGGAAAACATCCAACAACTCCACAAGCAGGCGAGGACGCCTACGCTCCCAGCACTGTACGGATCTAAAGTGATCGGGTCCCAGCGAATGCTAAAGCGGCGCAGGGGCGCCGCACTCCAAAGTCACTTCGTTTCAACTGGCAACGATACGTATGACGCATGTTGTCCCGACCGAAAAACTTTCTGTGTGGCCAATTGAAAATCAGACTCTGTTGCCTTGAAGATATTCGGAACAAACTTTTGCGGATTCCGATCGATCACCGGGAACCATGTGCTCTGAATTTGCACCATGATCCGATGGCCCTTCTTGAATGTGTGATCGTTTGCCGGAAATCCGATTTGGTAGTGGTAAATAGTATTGGCAACGAGTGCCTCAGGCTTTTCAAAACTCTTCAGATAACGGCCACGAAAGACGTCTCCTGCGATCATGAGTTGAAATCCACTCATGGTTTGATCTGGTTCAAATTTTTCCGGATAAACGTCGATAACCTTGACGATCCAATCACTGTCCGTACCTGTCGTTGATGCGAAGATGTTGGCGGCAACTTTGCCTGAAACAGTGACATCCTCGTTGAGTGGATCACTTTCGAAGGTAAGAACGTCGGGACGATGATCTACAAAACGCTGATCCTCTACTAGCCATGTTGTCCAACCAGATCGCACCTGAATCGGTCGCGGGCGGTATGGAACCGGATTGGCAGGATCAGACACATAACTGTCAAAGGAATCTGGACCGTTGGACGATGGCGCTGTGAACGACAATTTATGATCTGGCTGAAGATAGAGTCGTCGATCAGTGAGACTATTCTTAGGGGGCCACGTGTCATGTTTGACCCACTCATTTGCGCCGGTTCTAAACGTCAAAGCCTCGGGACGTTCACCGCTGCCTTTTCCCTTCAGGTAGTAAGCAAAGAAAGGTGCGAGGATATTCTTCCGGTAGTATGCGGCTGTCGGACCACCAAAATCGATCCGACCAAGCTTTGTTCCGTCGCCTCTCGACCATCCACCGTGATTCCAGGGACCTATGACAAGAAAGTTCTGGTTCGCAGTATCGTGTTGTTCAAGTAGCTCGTAGATTTTAACGGGACCATAAAAGTCTTCCTGGTCCCACCAACCCGCAACGTTCAGTGTTGGTACCGTGACGCGGTTCAACCAGGGAGCAAAAGCCTGACGTTTCCAGAATGCGTTGTAGTCAGGCTGATTAACGAAATCGGACCAGGTGGGAAGCTTTCCGTGGAAATATTTTTCGTCCACATTTGAAAGCGCGCCAAGTCGCAAATACCAATCGTATGCGTCAAGATGATCGACGACCTTTGTAACGTCTGCGATCTCTTTCGACGACTCCATCATGTAGACATATTCAAAGCCGTAGCTCAACCGAAAGGCGCCGTTGTGATGAAAGTCGTCGCCGAGCCACATATCGGCCGGTGAAGCTTGCTGCACAATTGCTTTCAAAGCCGGATGAGGATCGAGCATCCCCATTACGGAAAGCCATGCACCATAACTCGTACCGGCCAGAGCTGCTCGCCCGTTGTTATTCGGAATGTTTTTAAGAAGCCAACTTATGGTGTCGTACGTATCTGAACTCTCGTCGATGGCATTCTTGTCTTTGGGATCTCGAGGCTGCCGCAGCATCACAAACTGGCCTTCAGACTTGAACCTGCCACGAATGTCCTGACGAACGATGATGTAGCCATCTTCCGACAATTCCGTGAGAGCGGTGGCTACCTGGTCTGCCTTCAAATCACCGAGACCGTAAGGAGTTCGTAGGATTAAGATCGGAAGTGGTTCAGTCGAATGCGTGGGAGCGTCGACCTGGGTGTACAGCTTTACTCCGTCCCGCATCGGGATCATCGCTTCAGTTCGCGAATAGTCAGCAGGCTTGAACTGGGCGTTGGCGATGCCTGTGGTGATGAATACCAGGGCGGTGAGGATTAACCAACGGTATCCCGCCGCGACGAGTTTGGAAGGCTCTTGCTTCATTATCTCTCCTTGTTTTTGGAGACGCGATCGATTGGGGCAGGACGTGGTACTCGTCTTACATTTCGCGCCGCACAAGTTCGTCTCTTCTGAGAAGCGTCACCTACTATTTCGCCGTGGACAGCTTCTCTTCGCTGCTGTACTTCTTCATTAAATCAATGGCTTTGTCTGCCAGCTTGAACAGATGTGGATGCGCGCGGTTGCCGTTGGTAAGAATCGCGAAGCCAAGTTTGCGATCGCGGTTGCCCAGCAGAAACGCCGTGTAGCCCGCTACACTGCCGCTATGTGCGAGGTATCGATCGCCATCGCGCACCTGCGTCCACCAGGTCAAGCCGAAGCCCGCGGTCTCGTTGCCCCAGATGCCTTCAATGGTGCCTTTGAATTGATCGTACTGGCGCGTCAACATTTGATTCAGGGTCGCTTCACTGATGATCCTTTTGTCTTTGAAGACTCCGCCATTCAGATTTGCAATTAACCAGTTCGCTTGATTAAGCACTGTGCCGTACACAATCCCTGCCGGCCACACTGAGGCTTTCACGCGCACCGTTCCCATCTGACTTCCCGTCTTCTCGTCAACAACATAGGGAATGGAAAGTCGCTCTTCCATGTCGGGACGCGGCTCGAATGCAGTACTGGTCATCTCAAGCGGAGTGAAGATGTGCTCTTGAATGTATTGCTTGTAGGGCACACCGGAAAATTTCTGCACGAGATATGCCACCAGCGTAAACGCCATATTTGAGTAAGTGACGGAAGTCAGCGGCGGCTTCGTTACTTTCAACGATTTACGCAAGTAGTCTTCGAGTGATGGCGGCACGGTATCTCCCCAAACAGGAAATGCCCCAAAGTCTGCCGGTAAACCCGAAGTGTGTGTAAGCAGATGACGAAACGTCACTGGATGTTGCGGGTCTTCACCCTGGATCTTAAAGTCTGTCAAATAATCGTTTACGTGATCGTCCAGTTTGAACTTGCCCTGCTCCATCTGCTGAAGTAACGCGATCGTGGACATAGCTTTAAACGTCGAGCCGATCAAATAGACCGTGTTCGGCGTTGCCGGTGTTCGCGCCCAAAGATTCGAATAACCGTAGGCATTCGTCCAGATCACTTTGTCGCCGGCAATCAATGCAATAGTAGCTGAAGGAATATTGCCGGCGAGCAGCGTTCGTTGAATTTCGGGCTCGAGCTCCGGTAACACGCGATCTAGATTGACGGTCTGGGCCCGCGCGGCAGTGGAAACGAAGAGAAGTAACGCACTGAGGATGAAAAGCAGAAACGAAGTGGACCTGTGTTTGTGTTTAGTCATCTGTCGAAATGGTCAGTCACAAAGATGTACGTCATCTTAAGTCGCATCGCAAAAATCATTTGGCGCGCGGCCTGGACACACGATCAATGGGCGCCGGTCTGGGCACTCGCTTCACCGGATTCTGTTCCAGTAACCTCATTGCCTCCTGGACCGCGCGTTCAATTTGCGGATCGTGTCCTTTAATCACTTCCGACGGCGTGTACTCAACGTCGATGTCGGGTGATACGCCTTCATTCTCCACTGCCCACTTGCCGGAAAGATCATAAAACGCCAGTATCGGTGCAGTGATACCACCCCCATCGATCGTTGCCGGCACGCCCAGTGTTCCAACTAGTCCACCCCAAGTTCGCGTGCCAACCAATGGACCAAGCTTCCGTTGATGAAACATGTAAGGCAAGGCATCTCCGCCTGAACCTGCTGACTCGTTGATCAGCATGACTTTCGGTCCATAGATACCGGCAATCGGAGAAGTGGAAGGATTGCCGTCGCGCAAAGCGAAGTAGCCCATCAACTTTCGATCAAGTTCATTCACGATGTAGTCGGCAACCATTCCTCCGTGATTGTAGCGTTCGTCGATAATTGCTCCCTCTTTATCTTGTTGCGCGTAGAAATAGCGAGTGAAGTACGTGTAACCAGGACCAGCCGTATTCGGCAGCCAAACATAAGCCAACTTCCCATTGGAAAGTTTGTCTACCATGCGACGATTGTTTTCAATCCATTCGCGCGTACGAAGTGCGCCCTCGCTCGCAACAGGAACAACAGTAACGAGGCGTGATCCCTCAGACGACGGACTGCTGTTTACCCGGATCAGTGTTTGGCGGTTCGCTGTTCCTTCAAACAAACTGTAGGGACTTGTCGGTGGAACCAGAGAACGACCATTCACTTCAAGCAGGTAATCACCTTCGGCGACCTGAATACCTGGCGCACTAAGCGGTGCTCGCAAATCTGGATTCCAATTCTCGCCCGTGTAGATGTGTTTGATTCGATAGTGACCATTCTCAACTGCAAAATCAGCTCCAAGTAGACCGACTGAGACCGGATCCTGACTCGGAAGATCTCCACTACCGAGCAGGTACGAGTGGCCCACTGTAAGCTCGCCGCCGATCATAGCGATCAAATATCCCAGGTCAGCGCGATGCCCCACATAAGCGAGCAGTGGTTTGTATTTGTCGTAAATGGCTTGCCAATCATTGCCGTGCATTTTCGCGTCGTAGAAATACTCCCGCTCAATTCGCCATGTTTCACGATATATCTGTGCCCACTCCTCTCGCGGCTCCACACGCATCTCCAACTGGGCCACATTCAGCGGTCCGTCACCTACTTTCGCCGGACGGTCGGTTCCAACAACTCCCCATCGGTCAGGACCTGCCTGATATAGCAGCTTCTTCTTGTCCGCTGAGATCGAGTAAGAACGAACTGCTCCTTCAAGGAAGGGCGCCGCAGTTCGCTCCTTCAGTTGATAACGTTGCAAGCGCAGCTGGCCAGGCGCTCCTCCGGGAAGCGGTTCGGTATAGAAGAAGGTTCCTGCCGCTCCAGCACTGAGATTGCTGTAGTCTCCCACCGGAAGATTTACAGCAAGTATTCGTTGACTGATTCCGTTGGGGTCTATACGGACCGTTGGCTTTGCGTTTGGATCAGGTTTTGGTTGCGGAGTTGAAGGTTCTGCTGCTTTAGGCTCATCTCCGGTCTCCGGCAGAAGAGGCGATGGCTCGTTCGCACTCAGCACAACCAGATAGATAGCGCGACGTACCGGTCGATCAAGTGAACTCATCTCCAACCAGCCAGTGCTTGGACCAAAGTTGGTGCTTGTCATGAAATAAAGATACTTGCCGCTCGGATCAAAGGTGGGAGAAATGGAATCTGCAAGTCCGTCAGTGATCTGATACGACTTCTTATCAGCCCATGAGTAAACGAACACAGCTCGCAAGTGGCTGAGAAGATTTTTCGAATATGTGATCCACTTTGAATCTGGAGACCAGCTCGCGTTGAACTGCCTGATCGGATCGGGATGGTCGTCAGTATCGATTTTCGCGGAACTTCCACTCGCTATATCTATAGCCCATAGATTGTCGTGGTTGTCTTCGAGCACGATGTGGGTGCCATCTGGCGACCAGCTTGGATTGCTGAAAAAAGCAGTAGACGGCAATGCTATCGTGCGAGCTGCAGTTATGCCCAAGGGATCTCCAACCATCAACTGGTATTCACCGCTCGCATCTGAAAGCCATGCTATGTGTGTCCCATCGGGTGCCCACACGGGACTGCGATCGTGCGCGCCTGAACTCTGCGTAAGATTCCGGAAGTCGCCTTTTTCTGTCGGCACGGAAAAGACTTCGCCACGTGCCTCAAACGCAGCTCGAGTTCCGGTCGGAGAAAGCGTTGCGTTCCGAATCATGGAAGAGACTTTCTTAAACTGCGAACGAGCCCACGGCAGATCACCAGTTACCTCGATATTCAGTTTTTGTGCCTTATTAGATTTAGCGTCGACTAGATAGATATATCCGGCCTGCTCATAGACGATCGCATCGCTGCCTGCTGAGGCAGTCATGATGTCGAAGTCATCATGGTGCGTGATCTGTATGGGTTGTTTCGCACCGGGAGTGTAAGCAAACAGATTCGTCGTGTGGTTTCGATCTGAAAGGAAGTAAACCGTATTACCGACCCACATTGGATAAGTATCGTTGCTATTGGCCCAGGGGAGTTTTTGCACCGAGTAGTCAGACAGATTCATTATCGAGATTGGATGTGTGCGGCCACCGCGATAGTGTCGCCACATACTTGTCTCGTACCACCCAGGAAAAAAGACGGTCGAGATTTCCTCGAACGCGAACCGACTACCATCGGGCGAATACGAACCAGAGAAAGCCCGCGGCATGGGGAGCATCTCGGGTAACCCTCCGTCGACGCTGACAGTCCACAGCTGGAGGTAAGAATCCTGCGGTGCACTCACTCGATCCGAAGCAAAGACAATGCTTTTCCCATCCGGCTTCCAACCGCGAACTCTATCTTCGCCGGGATGATAGGTTAATCGTTTGGGATCACCTCCGGCAGTGGGCACAACGTAGACGTCAGTATTTCCAGCAACAGTAGCTGTGAATGCGAGCTGCGAACCATCAGGTGAAAAGTATGGTTCAGTCTCTAGTGACGGAGTCGAGGTTAGCCGTCGAGCGGCTCCTCCGCTGCGCGAAACGACCCACAAATCCCCAGCGTACTCAAATGCAACCGAGTCACGACTTACAGTTGGATGGCGAAGAAGTCGGGTACCTTGAGAGAAGGTGTCATGCGAGACAAACAGCAAAAGAAGAAAAGCAAGGGTAAGTTTTAGAAGTTTCATGATCTGCTTTTGGGGAAGTGTTTGCACTCCGGTGTAGTGACATGTTTATAGCGCCAAAGTCTTTCCCTGCGTGCGTCGTTCGGAGGAGCGGACAAACCTATACGTAATGTTCCTACGAAAGTCGGTTGCTCCGAACGACGGCGCAGGTGCAGTACTAAGCTATAAACATAGCCTTCTGGGGCAAGACGATTCGGCTCAATTTCGATGCGTCACATCGAGTTTTTTAAAGACGCATGTAGCCGAGATGGCAACGAGAAAACCTGCAGTTAGAAAACTTAACTCAACCTTGAATTGCTCTGCATCAAACACGATTCCTTAGAACTGAAGTCTTAAGCCCACCTGGCCTTCACGTCCCGGAAGCACTTGCCTCAATGAGCCAAACGGACTATTCACGATGTTCTGTTGTGTTTGAACAGCAGCAGGGTTCTGATGATTGAAAATATT